>CAWKMR010000019.1:0-66994 GCA_963850705.1 uncultured Alphaproteobacteria bacterium
TGGGTCGATTGCGCCGGCGGCGGGCAGATCACGGTCGAGAAGGGCATCGCCTATGTCGGCCACATGTCGGCGCCGCACGGCACCACCATCTTCGACGTGCGCGACCCGAAGAACGGCAAGCAGCTCGCCGACCATCGAGATGCCGAAGGGCACGCACTCGCATAAGGTGCAGGTCCAAGGACGGCATCATGGTCGTGAACCATGAGCAGGCCGGCAAGCCGCCGTCGGACTGGCGCGGCGGCTTCGGCGTCTATGACGTCAGCGATCCGTCGAAGCCGCAAGCCGATCACGCGCTGGGAGACGGTCGGCACCGGCATGCACCGCTTCTCGTTCGACGGCCGCTATCTCTACGGCTCGCCGACGCTCGAAGGCTATGTCGGCAACATCATGGGCATCTTCGACCTGAAGAATCCGGCGAAGCCGGAGCTGGTCGGACACTGGCAGATGCCCGGGCAGTGGACCGCCGGCGGCGAGACGCCGAGCTGGCAGGCGACGCATCACCGCTGCCACCATCCGCTGCGGCTCGGCAACCGGCTCTACACCAGCTACTGGCAGGGCGGCTTCGTCATCATCGACATCGCCGACATGGCAAGCCGAAATTCGTCTCCGGCCTCGACTGGTCGCCGCCGTTCCCGTGCCCGACCCACAGCGCGATGCCGGTGCCGTTCGAGATCGGCGGCCGCAAGATCCTGCTGGTCGCCGACGAGGACGTGATGCACCAGTTCGAGGGACCGCCGGCGTTCCTCTGGGTCGTCGACATCACCCAGGAGGACCGGCCGGTGCCGTTCGCGTCGTTCCAGGTCGAGGAGCTCGACGGCACGCCGCAGCCCAAGCACTCCGGCTGCCATCAGCCGATCGAGAAGATCACCGGCACGGAAATCCCCGCCGCCTGGTTCATGCACGGCATGCGCATCATCGACATCGGCCGCCCGCGCGCGCCGAAGGAGGTCGCGCGTTTCGTGCCGGACGCGCCGCAGGGCTTCGACCATCCGCTCTAGAACGACGTGTTCGTGGACGACCGCGGGCTGATCTTCCTGCTCGACCGCCAGCGCGGATTCCACATCCTGGAGCGGTTGTAGGCTCGTCCGGACGCAGGCCGCGCAGAGCGGGCAAATTGCGTTCGTGCCATCTCCGGCTTGATTTCCTCTAGCCCTTTGGCAGCAAGAAACGGGCTCGGGCTTGAGCGGCCGCGCGTATCGAATTTACAGGGAGAAGAGAACATATGAAGCTTTGTCGTTTTGACGAGGACCGGCTCGGCGTCGTGAAGGGCGATATGGTGCACGACGTCACCGCGGCCCAGGACGAGATCCGCAAGAGCGCGCGCTACGACATGAAGGGCGACGCCGTCATCGCCGCGCTGCCGACCTGGCGCTCGCGCATCGAGGAGATGGCGGCGAAGGCGCCGGGCAAGCCGATTTCGTCGGTGAAGCTCCTGTCGCCGGTCGCGCGCCCGTCCAAGGCCATGGCGGCGCCGACCAACTACAAGAAGCATATCGAGGAAATGCGCACCCGCACCGACCTGCCGCGCGACGCCACCAACGCGGCCGCCGAACATTGAAAAGGCCGGCATCTTCCTGAAGGCGAATTCGTCGATCGTCGGGCCGTCGGAGGGCATTCCGCTGCGCTTCCCCGACCGCCCGAACGAGCACGAGATCGAGCTCGTGATCATCATCGGCAAGCAGGGCACCGACATCCCGAAGGCCAAGTTCAAGGACTACATCGCCGGCTATGCGCTCGGGTCTCGACATGACGATGCCGCGGCTCGGAGGACCGGAGCTTCCGCAAGTCGATCGACGGCTATTCGGTGATCGGCCCCTGGATGGTGACCGCCGACGAGATCGCCAATCCGGACGACATGGTGATCACGCTCCACTGCAACAATGAGCTGCGTCAGACCGCCGACACCAAGGACCTGATCTATGATTGCGGCCGGCTGATCGAATTCGCGTCGTCGTTCTACACGCTCTATCCGGGCGACGTGTATTTCACCGGCACGCCGCACGGCGTCGGTCCGGTCAAGGCCGGCGACACGCTCTATGGACGCAACGATGTGCTCGGCGAGCTTGAAGATCACGGCGCGCCAGCACAAGATCGGCGGATGAGGTAGAAGAAGAAGCAAGAACAGGAGGAAGCCATGATCAAGGTCAGACGCCTCGGCCATGCCACGATCTCGACGCCCGACATGGAAGGACAGATCCATTACTATGGAGACATCCTCGGCCTGCGCGTCGCGGAGAAGAGCAAGGACCGCGCGATCCTCGTCAGCAAGCAGGGCTTTGAGGCGATCGAGCTGGTGAAGGGCGAGAAGGGGCAGCTCAAGCGGCTGTCCTTCCAGATCGCGCCCGGCACCGATCTCAACGACGTGGTCAAGGAGCTGTCGAAGCTCGGCATCAAGTCCGAGAAGCGCAGCGGATTTCGCCCGGCATCGCTGAAGCGTCACGCTCACCGATCCGAAGGGCACGCCGGTCGACCTCTATGCCGAATACAAATTCGCCGAGGCGGCGCAGCCGGCCTACTTCAACATCCTCAAGCTCGGCCACGTCGCCTACCGCGTGCTCGACGTGCAGCAGATCGTGAAGTTCTATTCCGAGGTGCTCGGCTTCCGCGTCTCCGACTGGCGCGGCGATTTCTTCGTGTTCATGCGCTGCAACACCGATCACCACACGCTCAACTTCATCATCGACGAGAAGCCGCAGCTCCATCACATCGCGTTCGAGGTGCTCGACTGGTCGGAGATCAACAAGGCCGGCGACTGGCTTGCGCGCAACAATATTCACCTCGTGTGGGGACCGGGGCGTCACGTCATCGGCCACAACGTCGCGACCTATCACCGCAATTCCGATGTGGTGCGGGTCGAGATCTTCACCGAGATGGACCAGATGAAGGACGAGGCGCTCGGCTATTTCGATCCGCGCCCGTGGCACCAGGAATTCCCGCTCTATCCCAAGATGCACGGGCCGGAGACGCTGCGGAACTACTGGGGCTACGGCTCCGAGCGCGTGATCCAGGGCTACCAGACCAACGAGCTCCCGCAATACGAGGCGATCCGCGGGTAACCTCTACGCCTTCGGCGGCGTCTCGTCTGTCGTCTGCGCAGCCTTCACTGCCGCCCGCTCGTGCGAGCCATTATCGTGGCGTTCGGCGTTGCCGAGGCCCTTGAGCGTACCCGGATCGATGGATTCGTGGGCGTTGGGGTCAAGAGCTTGACCCCTATCGCAACGCCGTCGCTCGACAATAAGATGGTCCTTTGGGGCCGATCATCCACAATGGCTGCGCTACGTCGACGGGGCAGGCCGGAGCGATGCTGTGACGCGACAAGATTTTCGAGATTTTGCAAGTCGCCAATACGCCCTGGCGATGCAAAGAATTCGGGATTGGAGAGGTCATCTAACAGCAGAAAATCTGAATGCCTTCAGTGAGGGCGTGTCTCCGAGGCTGAAAAAGCTTGCAGACGATCTCAGGCCTTCCAATTGGACAGCAATTCTATCGGAGCACCTTGGTTATTTCCGGCGTTTTCCCGCGACGCTCCAGGACAGGATCAGACACTATCCCGACCGCATTCTGATCCTGGCGCTCGCTGGCTTTTGTGCAGCCATACGAGTTCTGTTTGTCCTGACGTATCCGCCCAATACCCGAGGGTTGGATGCGCACAGCTACGTCAATCACATGCTTTTTGTGAACCAATCGAATCTCGTTCACTCTGGCGCCGCGACATTCATTTCGGAAATTTTGCTTTGGCCTTTGCCCGGCATTGCCGCGTTGGGCAATTTGTTCGCCCTCTACAAATTGGTTCTCCTCCAGCATGTGATTGAGGTTTTCGCGTTCGTCCTGTTGTTGGCCGCGGTCATCGACATTTTCGGACGGGTGGTTGCCATCCTCGTCGCTTTGATTCTCTCGACCAGTCTGTTGGTGCTCGGATTTGCATCAACGATCCATCCGCAGTCGCTGCAGGCAAGCTTGTTTATCGTCGCCTTATGCAGCGCTTACTTCGCTTCCAAAGAGATTGATGCGGACTACAAGGCATGCCTGTACGCCGTTGCGGCGCTCGCTTTGCTCTGGGCCACCTATATTCGTTTTTCCACGCTGTTTCTGCTCCCAATCGTTCTGCTCGTTCTGATCCTGGACGGATCGCTGCGAAAGTGGCGGTTCGTTCCGGCCGTTCTGATCATCGGGACGTTGACGTCCGTGCCGTACTTTCTCTGGCACTACAGCAGCACCGGAACGTTCGCCCTAAGCTATGAAAAAGGGTGGGTGTTCATGGCGAAGCTCGATCGCGACGAAGGCAATGACGCGGTCCAAGCCCGTAATGGGATCAATTCGAAGCGCTTCATTGCTCTCAACATGGTCTTGCCCGTGGATTTGAAAGGCGCGGGAGCGTTGCCGTTCCGCCACGTCGACGCGGTATCGCGTGAAGAACGAGCGCAATGGCGACGCAACTGGGGCTGGATTCTCACCGCCGGCAACAAGGAACTGGATACTCATCTGCTCAGCTACAACAACAAGCTGCCGCCGAACTATGTCCTCGGCTACGCGTCTACGACGATTTCCTACTATATTGGGCTGCCGGAAGCCGACAGCCTTGCCACCCGCGTCTACGTGGAATGGATCCGGCGAAATCCGTTTCGGTTCGTGCGCACGCTTGCAAAAAATACATGGAATGGGCTGCTTGATTTCCCGGCCTATTCGCTGATGCCGGTTGGCTCGATGAACAATTATGGGCTCAGGGAAGCGAAAGATGCATCTCTGGGCTTTGGATTTCGGAAATATGAATCCGTCGAGAACAGAACCGACAATCAATTCGACAACGAGATCAATGTTCTTTGGGCCCCGGGCATCGCGTTTTTCACGATGTTGAATGCTGTGGCGGTGCCGAGCTGGCTGCTCGCCCTGCTGGCGTCTATCGCCATGATCGATGCGTTGGTCCTGACGCGACGCAATGGCCCCAATCCACGGTCCACGGTCATTCTCGCACTCGGGATCACGCTCATCGTCTATGTGATCGCGGTGTCGGTCGTCTATTTCATGCGGGTGCAAGAGGCGACGGTGGTCTATCCCTTTCTTGTGGTGCTCGCCGCCTGCGGTGCCGCAGCGGTCGTGAGAGTTATATTTGGCGCTTTCACGGCTGCAAGGCAAAGCCAGCCGAAATGATGCGCACCACCTCACACGACAATATGTCAGTCTCGATAGGCGCGATCGAGCGGTTTGCGAGTGGTGCAGACCAGACCGGTACCGAGATCTGTTTGAGCTGCCGAACGCTCGCAAATTGATTGCGCATGGGAGTGCGCTGTCGCTGGTAGGCGCGGGATTCGGTCGCAGTGCGCTGGCGATCGACATGACGAAATTCGATCGGCTTCTGCACTTCGACGCAGATCAGCGTCGGATTACGGTCGAAGCGGGAGCCACGCTAGGCAAGCTGCTGGAGTTTCTCCTGCCGCGGGGACTCACAGTTCCCGTCCTTCCCGGCTATCCGCACCTGACGGTCGGTGGCTGTATCGCCGGGAATGTGCACGGCAAGAATCAGTACCGCGAAGGTTGCTTCGCGAATATCGTCGAAGAATTGACCCTTTTTCATCCGCGGCAGGGCCTTGTCACCGTCAATCGAGAATCCGACCGGCCGCTGTTCGATTTGACGTGTGGAGGGTTTGGTCTCACCGGCATCATTGTTTCGGCAACGCTGCGAGTCGAGCCAAGCAAAGGCTCGTGGGTCGAATTCGAAACGATCCCGATAGAAAATATCGGACAAGCCGTGGAAATCATGATGGCTCGTCGGGACAGCGCGGATTTTCTGCACAGCTGGCACGATCTTTCGCGACGCGATTCAATCGGACGGGGCTTCGTCAGCTGCGGAATTCTTCAGGGACCGGAACGGTCGACCCCGTCATTTGGTCGCCAGCGCATCAGTCCGAGTGCGTCGCGGCCACGCCTTGCTCTGATCGGGCCGATGACGTTGCCGTTGATGAACCGGCTTTATGCGTTGAAGACGCGTTTGGCACCAACGCGTCTGCCGCTTGTCGACGCACTATTTCCGTGGATCGGAAAGGAAATCTATTTCGATTTTGTCGGTGACGCGGGCGTCATCGAGCCTCAAGTGCTCGTGCCATTCGACAATGTCGAACCCTACATGTCTGTCCTTCTCGACCTGATGCGTAAATATGATTGCCCAGCCCCGTTGGCGACCTTGAAGGTATTTGGCGGCGAGCAGAAAATGCTGTGGTATAGCGGCGCAGGAGTTAGCGTGTCGCTGCATTTGTTCAACAGCCGAAAGTCCATGCTGCTATTGGACGAACTGGACGATGCCAACCTGCGCTTTGGTGCGATCACAAACCTGCTCAAGGACTCCAGAATCTCCGCCGCGAGCGCCCGGCGTCAGTACCGGGATTTCGACAAGGTTTCGGCCGCACTGCGGGCTCACGATGCTGAGCGTGCTTTCGAATCAACACTGTCGGTAAGGCTAGGATTATGAGGGCCGTGATCTTCGGCGGCTCGGCCGGAATGGGCCGTGCGATTGCGGAACAACTGGCGAGCGTTCACGCAGACGTGCTCTTGATAGCATCGGATGTGCGCGATCTTGAGGCTGTGCAAAGCGATCTCCTGTTGAGATTCGATGCAGCCCGCATTTCGACTCTGGCCATAGATCTCACACAGGTCGCACCCGACACTGTTGCTCGCGATGTGCTGGAGCGCTTTGGAAAATTCGACGCGATGTTTCTGGTGGCCGGCGCCGGAGACGATGCCGATTGCGGCGTCCTTGATCCCGCAGCGGCAGCGCGCATCCTGAACATCAATTTCGCCGTTCCGGCGTCCCTCATCAACGCGCTCCTCGCTGCCGATGCACTGTTGCCGAACGCTGCAATCGTAGCCTTGAGTTCGGTCGCAGCAGCCCGCGCGCGTGGCCGCAACGTCCTTTACGGCGCATCGAAGCGCGGCCTCGAACAGTATCTCAAAGCGCTTCGTGTCACGCCCCTCGGGCTTCAATACCAATTCTTGATATTCCGCCTCGGCTATCTCGACACCGCCATGATGCAGCATCGGCAGCCATGGTTGCCCAAGGCAAGCCCCGCCGCAGTCGCTCGCAAAATGGTGGCCAAGATTGGAGGACGGTCGGGGCTGCGCTATCTGCCGGGCTGGTGGAGGATGATTGCGTGGTGCGTCAACCTCTTGCCGACAGCGCTTTTGCGTCGCCTAGGGATTTGATGGCGGATTGCCGGGCACGCCGTCCCAAAGTTTTGTGATCCTGGAGACGAATTGCCTGTAATCCCGCTGCGGTATCATGGGCGGCTGCAACCGCATTGATGACGTTACCATCAAGAGAAGGACCGTAAATCCGATGATTTGAATGAGCATGATGGAAAGCAGGGCGATGAGGACATTGGCGGAGCCGAAGGCCACCAGGTCGGTCGTCAGCCTCAGCACCACAACGAGAATGCCGGCGGCGACCATGAGCACGGACAAGATCGTTGCCAGCACCAGGCCGCGCGTCGCGATGACATCCGCGAAAATGGCGAATGCACCGAAGGCATGGGCGACCAGCGGCACCAGGTGCATGGAGGTGGTCCCGAAAAGCCGCTTCCCGCGCGTCGTTGGAATTCGATCAAACGGGATGCGGGCGCGCATCAGGCTGGCTGGAAAATGACTCCATAACTCCGCAATATTTGCAGTTGGCTGGATGAGAGAAGCCGGTACGACGCAGAAGTTTCCCATGGAAATCCGGCGTCCCGTCGCTGCCCTGAAGATGCATCGATACGCGAAATAAAAAGCTCGGAAGATGAAACTCTCCGACCGCTTGCTTCTTTCCGCAAATACGACTTGTCGGGCGTCTGCTTGCGCACATTTGCTCAACAAAGACGGGATGTCGTCCGGCTGATCTTCGTGATCCGAATCCATCACGATCAGAAAATCCACGGACAACGTGGAGGCGACGTATCCAAACCCGACGGCCAGTGCCTTCTGATTGCCGTTGTTCTTGATCAGCGCGATTTCTTCGATCGTGCGGATGGCGTTTAGCGATTGCCCTGCAATCAATTCACGTCCGCTGAGGTCGGTGGAGCCGTCGTCGACAATCACAATGCGCGCCGACATTCCTGCTTTTTGGAATATCCGGTCGAGTAACGGCAGCATGTGCGCGATCGAGAGCCAATCATTATATGTCGGCATCAGCACCGCGACGGAGCGTCCCTTGAGCTTCTCCACCTCCACGGGTCAGCCGTTCATTGCGAGTGCATTCTGCGGGTGGCTCGACCGCAAAATGAAATCGGGAAGCCCCTGGCCCATGGAATGCTCAAAACGCATGGACGCGCGCGCCGGATTGAACGGGATGTTCAACACCCGTCGTGTTTCACGTTCGATGCGATCGCGAACCTGCACGAGTTGCTCGCTTGACAGGAAATCGGTGAAAACAAACGATCGATAGCCGCCGTCCGGGTCGCCTTTGTAGTAGTCGGCCGTCACGGTGAAGTCGACGTCATAGGCGTAGAGCCTGTCGCCGGTCTGCGGCTGCGTATAGACCCATACATTCTCGCGGCCTTCAGGGACTGCAAAGTCGTAATACGGCGTCCCTGGATAGGTCGTGATGATCGTGCAGTCGAACTCATCCACGCCGACCTCGACGAGCCATTTCTGAATTGCCAGAGCAGACTGCTCGTTCTCTCCCGGATGGCCGATTGACATCAGCGCCTTGACCTTCAGATTTCTGCGCTTCGCGATCTCGACCGCCCGCGTGTTGTCGTCGAGGGTGGCGCGCTTCTGAATGTTCGTCAGGATGCGCGGATCGGCGGCTTCGAAGCCGCATAGAAGCCAGCGGAAGCCGGCCCGATACATCGCCTGCGCCTGCTCGTCGGTGAACAGTTCCGCCTTGACGAAACCACGCAACCGGAACTCAACGCCGAGCCGATCTTGCAGATCGGCCAGCTTATTCATCAATTGAACCATGGATTTGCTGACGTTGAGTTCGTCGTCGTAGAACATGAACCCGGTATAGCCGTATTCTCGATGCAGGAATTCGACCTCGTCAACAATCGACTTTTCGCTGCGGGTGCGCACGACGCGCAGGCTTTTGCTGTTGCGGCCACCGCAAAAGCCGCAGTTGAACGGGCAGCCGAGTTGGGCGATCAGGCTGGTCGCCGGAAAACCTTCGACCGCGTATTTGTAGCTGTGCAAGTCGACGAGGTGGCGCGCCGGTGCGGGCATTGTTTCGTAGGTCTTGTCGGTCAGGAAAAGGTCGCCGCGGTTGTCGTCGCCATCCAGGATCTTTGGACTGTCGGGCTCAACCGCGCGGAGGACCGCAAGCTCGCCATCGCCCGCGACCAGCACATCGAACATGTCGATGAGCTTCTGGCCCGCTTTGGATGCTCTGCCGAACTGTGTTCGCCCGAGCTTGTTCTCCAGCCGCATGGCCGCCAGCGTCAACGTCACGTGCGGTCCGCCGAGGATCAATCGCGCGGTTGGCCGCATCAGCCTGATCGTGTGCGCAATCTTGAACGCTGAAGGCAGTTGCGGCGTCGTGGCCGTGATGCCGAAAATCTCGTCGTTGGTCTTGTTCAGATAGGACTCGAGTGCGACTTCGAAATTGCTGACGCCGGAGAGATCGAGAAGATGCACCTCGTAGCCATGCCGCTCGAGCACCGAGGCAATCCGAAGAATGCCCAAGCTGACGAATACCCGCTCATCGAGCAGAAATGGCGATGGCGGTATCACGAGCGTGATGGAGGCTCTCGAACTGAATACTGCCGGCATCTCGTTTCGCTCTTTCCGCTTCCCGTTCGCTGTCATCCGGTCTTCTCGAGAACCGCGATGAAGCTCACCCCCTTGGGAAAATTCCGTGATGCTCTGTCCAGTCGTTCCAGGACGGCCTTGTGCTCGCCGCCGAAGATCCGAGTCAGCGTATCATTGATCAGCACGGGCGGCATGGAAAAGTCTGTCCCCCGTCCGCCCCAACTGTGATGCAGCCGTCGTCCAACATAGCGCAGAAAACGAATGATGGGATATAGGCGATAGTTGATTGACGACAGCAAGCGTTCGTGGACGGGCAGGGACGTCCACAACGCCCGCAGGCTCTCCGACTCATAACGACGACAATGACCGGCCGTGACGTCGTGATCTGACCAAAGCGCTTGATGGGCAGGAACGGTGATTAGGAAGATACTCCCCGGGCGCGCGAAGGTCACGATCCGCTCAAGAAACGCTTTGTCTTCCTCGATATGCTCGAGCACGTCCATCAACAGATAGAGACCGGCGTCCGCCTGCAGATCGTGAATATCGCGCGGCACCACACCGCAGCGAAATTGGGCGCCGGGGTAAAGCGTGTGTGCGGTGCTGATGGCCAATTCTGAACTATCAACGCCGATGCATCGGTAGCGCTTCGAAAGACTTTCGACCGTGCCTCCGGTCCCGCAGCCGACATCGACGATTGTGCACTGTCGTCCGGACAGGACACGCTCGATCAGCGGAACAACGATCGCGCGACGGCCGCAAAACCACCAATGGCGCTGCTCCAGGCGGGCATGTAAGTCGAAGACCTGCTCTTTCATCGGCTGGCTATTTTGATCTCGTTGGAGCGGCTCAGAAAGTCTCTACGCCGCCTTGGCTGGCGCCTCGTCGGTCGCCCACACCGCTTTCACCGCCGGTCGTTCGCGCATGCGCGCGAGCCAGGCCGTC
The DNA here is from genome assembly GCA_963850705.1 of uncultured Alphaproteobacteria bacterium. Lineage (GTDB taxonomy): Bacteria > Pseudomonadota > Alphaproteobacteria > Rhizobiales > Xanthobacteraceae > VAZQ01. Next base: position 10,654 of record CAWKMR010000019.1, read on the forward strand.
ACCTTCGGCGTTGCCGACGCATTGAGCATGTCCGGATAGAACTCGGCGAAGCGATCGACGAATGGAATGAGGTCGATGTCGGCGAGCGTATATTGCTCGCCCATCAGCCAGGGGCCGGCGCCGAGTCCGGCTTCCATCCGTGTCAGGATGAGCGACGCCGCCTTGCGGCCGGCGTCGAGGTCCTGTTCGCCGAAACCGCCGCGCGCGACCTTGGCCCAGCGCTCCTGCCGCTCCGTGAGCGGGATGCGGCCGAGCTTCTCCTTGAGCTCGTTCGGATTGAGCTTGTCGGTATAGGCCTTGAAGGTCGGCCAGACGCGCGGCACCACGCCCGACAGTCCGTGGTCACTGGCAAGCTTGGTCCACACCCGCATGCGCGCCTTGTCGAGCGGGTTATTCGGACGGAGCCGCGTGTGCTGGTCGAATTTCTCGTCGAGATATTCGTTGATCAGCATCGAAGTCGACGATGGCTTCGCCGTCATCGATCAGCGTCGGCACCACGCCATTGGGATTGAGCTTGAGATAGGCCGGCGTGTGCTGCTCGAAGCCGCGCAGATTGAGGAAATGGCTCTTGTAGTCGAGGCCTTTTTCCTTGAGGCACAGCCGCGCCTTGCGCGAGCAGGTGGTGTGGCCGCCGTGATAGAGTTCAAGCATCGCAAGCTCCTTGATCAATTCTCATTCAACCACATCGGCATTGCTTCGACGAGCCTCACTTCACCAGCTCGCGGATGCGCGCGATCACCGCCGGCGGCGCGGTGTAGACGCGTTCCAGCAGCGCGTTGATCTCGGCGCCGGAGACCGGATCGATCTCCATCTTCTGCTGTTTCGCCTCCGCCAGGAAGGTCTCGTCCTTCATGGTGGCGTCGAAGGCGGCGCGCAAGGCGGCGACGCGATCCGCCGGCACGCCCGGGCGCCACCACGAACGGGCGGCCCATCACCTGGTCGGTGAACACGATCTCGAACATCTGCTTGTGCTCGGGGTCGACGACACGAGGTCCATGGCGGTCGGGACGTCGGAAAAGCGCGACATGCGCTTCATGCCCATCTGCACGAAGGCTTTGGCGGTCCCGCTCTCGATCTGCGGCCACCATCCGCGCCAGCGTCGGCGCGCTGGTGCCGCCGGACACATAGGCCTCGACCTCGCCGCGCTCGAACGCGATCAGCGCTTCGGGCGAGCCGGGATAGCCTTCGATCACCTTGATCTTGGTGCCGTAGAGCGCGTTGAGCATGCGCGGATAGACCGAGGTCGGCGCGTTGCGCGCGGTGGAGGAGGCGGTGACCTCGCGGGTCTTGAGATCGTCGATGCTGCGCAGGCCCTTCTTGGTCGAGAAGATGCCGGTCCCGACCTCCTGCTGCGGCGAGCCGATCCAATGCATCTTGCGCGCATCGAACTGGATCGCGGGGTTGCCGGCTTCGTAGAGCTGGACGAGGCCGATATTGCGCGAGAGGGCGCCGATGGCGGTGCCGTCCTGCGGCGCGACGGTGAAGACATAGTTCGCCGCCTTGATGCCTTCGGCGCCCACCATGTTCTGCACGACGATCGATGGCTTGCCCGGGATGTAGCGGACGATGTGCTTGGCGAGCAGCCGCGCATACTGGTCGTAACCGCCGCCGACGGTCGAGGACACGTACATGTTGATGCGCTTGCCGCGGAAGAAGTCGGCGGCCGGTTGCGCGGACGGCGCCGGAGGGCAGGGCGATCGCGGCGGCCCAAGAACCGTGCAAACCACCGCGATCCAGCGAGCGATCGTCGCAGGGCGCATGACGTTTCCTCCTTGTCCGGCGCGCGTTTCCCCGCGCGCCGTCGAATTCTATTATTTGTCCAGCGTCGGGTCGAGCACGATCTTGCCCGGCACCTCGCCGGTTTCCGTCAGCCGATGCGCCTCGGCCGCCTGCGACAGCGGCATGATCCGCTCGATCTGCGGCTTCACCTTGCCCTCCGCCGCGGCCGCGAAGCATTTCGGAAGGTCGGCCGGTTTGTGCCCGGGCTGGCCGCGGATGGTGATCTGCTTGTGATAGAGGTGCGCGATATTGATCGTCACGTTCGGTCCGCCATGCGCGCCCGCGGTGACGAGCCGTCCGCCGAAGCCGAGCGCCATGAACGCGAGCGGCAGCACCTTCGGATTGGCGATGTTGTCGTAGATCACGTTGACGCCCTTGCCGCCGGTGAGCCGCAGCACCTCGTCCTGGATGTTGTGGGTGTTGTAGTTGATGGCGTGGTCGGCGCCGAGCGAGCGGCCGAGCGCGCAGCGGTCGTCGGAGCCGGCGGCCGCGATCACGGTCGCGCCGGCGACGTTCTTCGCGAGCTGGATGCCGACGGTGCCGAGATTGCCGCCCGCGCCCATGATCAGCACGGTCTCGCCTTTCTTCAGCTCGGCGACGTTGAACAGGAGGTTCCAGGCGGTCGGGACGTGGCGCATCACCACGGCGGCGTCGCGGAAGTCGAGGCCCTTCGGCACGTCGACGGTGGCGCAGGAGGGGACGCAGACCAGCTCGGCGAAGCCGCCCTGCCGCTTGATGCCCATCATGCCTTCCGGGCCGGTGTAGCCGGAGCAGTCTTCCGGACAGACGTCGAGCGGCATGCCGCCCGCGGCCGCCACCCGTTCGCCGACCTTGCGGCGCGTCACGCCCGGGCCGACCGCGTCGATGATCGCCGGCGCAGTCGACGCCGGGAATGAGCGGCAGCGCCGGACCGCGGAACATCTCCTTGCCGGCGCGCAGGCTCACGTCGAGCACGCGGTTGACGGTCGCGGCATGGACGCGGATGCGGACCTCGCCTTCGCGCGGCTGCCGGGTCCGGCACAGTCCTGGTATTTCAGGATTTTCGGGCGGGCCGAATTGGTGAACCACATTCGCTTTCATGCGTCGCGTCGTCCTCGTTCGTCGTGATTTGAATTTGATCAGTCGCGCCCGCGATTGAGGTCGGGCAGGGGCGGCAGACCCCAGCAGTTGTTCAGCCCATGCGGCCAGACCTTCGGGCGCTGCGGCGTGTCGTGATGCCAGGGGCGCGGCACGAAATAGCCGAGCTCCTCGTCGAGCATCTGATCGAGCTCGCAATACAGCTCGATCACCTGGTCGTCGGGATTGCGGTGGTGGATCGCCATGTTGTGGCCCGGGCCGTGGCGCAGCGGCCCCCACAGGATCGGATGCTTGCGCTGGCCCATGAGATCGCACGCGGATTGCAGGTGCACCACGTCCTTCAGCTCGAACGCCATGTGATGCATCTTTTCGTTCTTGCCGCGGATGAAGTTGAGCGTGTGGTGATCCGCGTTGCAGCGGATGAAGACGAAGAAATCGCCGATCCAGTCGGACACCCGGAAACCGAGCACGCGCGCGTAGAAATCGCACGTCGCCTGGACATCGTTGACGACCCAGGCCACGTGCCCGAGCTTGAGCGGCCCGACCCCCGACACCGGCGTGTGCTTGCCGAGGTAGCTCCAGTCCTTGAACAGCTCGACGGTCGTACCCTTGTTGTCCTCGAACGCGAGCACCGCGCCGACGCCCGGAACGGGGTCGTTGCGCAGCTCGCTCTTGATGCCGTCTTTCGCCAGCTCGCGCGCGACGTCGCCGAAGTCGGAATTCGGCGCGACTTCGAACGAGAGCTTGAGGCAGCGTTCCCGCTCGCCCTTGTTGAGCTGGATCGCAAGCTGGCCGATCTTGGTGGCAAGGAAGACGCGGTCCTTCTCGCGCTCGGCGACCGTCAGGCCGAGGAAATCGGTGTAATAGTCGGTCTGCCGCTCAAGGTCGGCGGTCTCGAAGGTCGCGTGTCCGATGCGTCTTGCCTTGACCATGACTGCCCTCATTCCCTGCTTAGGCCCGCCCGGGCCGGCGATCGTAGCCTGAGCGTGCCGAAAGGCCCCGTCTCCCCGCGATGCCGCGCGGATATCCGACGGTTACGCCTGCTCTTGCCTTAGCAAGCCATGCTCGTCCGGCCAAGAGCCCCGCGCGCCGGGTGGCTTGAGTTGGATTGGAAGCCCGCTAATGTGCGCCGCATCGCCTACAACCAAAACCCAAGGACGCCATCCATGACGATTTCCATGTACAAAGTGTCGGTCCCGATTTTCGTGCAGTTCCTGACCGGCCAGTCGAATTGCATCGACAAGGCGGTGGCGCATATCGACGCCAAGCAGCTCGATCCCAATTTCCTGTTCAACATGCGGTTCTTCCCCGACATGTATCCCTATTCGCGGCAGGTGCAGCAGGCGACCACCCATGCCATGCGCTGCTGCAGCGCGCTCGCCGGCACCGAGATGCCGAACATGCCGAACACCGAGCCGGATTTCGCCGCGCTCAAGGTGCGCGTCGACAAGGTCATCGACTATGTGAAGGGCTTCAAGCCGAACCAGATCGACGGCACCGAGGACAAGGACATCACGCTCAAGCTCGGCAACAACGAGCGCAAGTTCACCGGGCAGGCGCTGCTGCTCGAATTTCATCCTGCCGAATTTCTATTTCCACTGCACCACCGCCTACGATCTCCTGCGCCATTGCGGGATCGAGATCGGCAAGCGCGACTTCATGAGCCAGCCCGTCAATCTCTGAGTAACGATGGCGACAGGCGCGGCGGTTTGACGCCGCGACGCATTGACGGCGCGGGTTGCAACGCCCGCGCCGCCAGACAAAACTCCGCGCGTCCGCAGAATCACTTTGATGCGCTTGATGATTGGAGTTTCCCCGATGGATGTGGTGAAGACCCTGAGCAGCGCGCTTGCCGCTAGCATCTGCGCGGCGTTCGCATGCGTGGCGCTCGCTGTCGGTGCGAGCGCACCGGCCGCCGCACAAACGCCGGCGGAGTTCTACAAGGGCAAGACCGTCACCATCATGCTCGGCCATCCGCCGGGCGGCTCCTACCACATGTACGCGACGCTCGCGGGAAACCACCTGAAGCGGCACATCCCCGGCAACCCGAACGTCATCATCGAGCATCGTCCCGGCGGCGGCGGTGTGCGTGCGGCGCGCTACTTCTATACCAATGCGCCGCGCGACGGCTCGGTCATCGCCCTGTTCCCGGAGACGCTTGCGCACACCGAGATCCTCCAGCCCGAGGTCGGGCAATGGAAGACGCTGGAGATGAACTATGTCGGGACGTTCTCCGGCGTCGGCGCGGTGATGATGCGGCGGCCGAACGCGCCGGCCAAGACCTTCGCCGAAATGCGCAAGATCATGTCGAGCGTCGGATGCACCGGCAAGACGTCGCAGGCCTATCAGACCGCGGCGTTGATGAAGAACCTGGGCGACTTCCAGTTCAAGATCATCTGCGGTTATCCGGGCTCGGCCGAGTATGTGCTGGCGATGCAACGCGGCGAGCTCGACATGGTGGCGAGCGCCTGGCTGCAGTGGCGCGCCACGCACACCGAGGAAATCGCCAAAGGCACCATGGTGCCCGTGGTCCAGACCGGGCTGCGGCGCAACCGCGAACTGCCCGATCTGCCGCTGATGCAGGAGGTGATCGAGGATGCGACCGCCAAGCGCGTCATCGAATTCGTGTCGGCGGGCACGGCGTTCGGCCGCGCGCTGATTGCGCCGCCGGGCATTCCCGCCGACCGGCTCGCGGCATTGCGCGGCGCGTTCGACACGCTCGTGAAGGATCCGGCCTTCCTCAAGGACGCCGAGCGCGCCAAGGCCCAGATCGATCCGACGTCGGGCGAAGAGTTGCAGAAGGATCTGATCGCGCTGTTCAAGGCGCCGAAAGACATCGTCGAGCGTGCGCGCGTGGCGATGGATTGAGGAGCGTCTTCCGTCATCCGAGGTGCCGAGCGAAGCGAGGGCCTCGAAGGATGTACGGCCACCGATCTGCGACACGACCCGGGCTGTCGCCCTTCGAGGCTCGCTGCGCTCGCGCCTCAGGGTGACGGATAGAGACCAAGCAGCGTCATCGTTCTCGCGAGCATCAGTCCTCCGAGGTTTGCCATTTTCCCTCATCACACAATGAGGGAAGCGGAGCGCCGACAGGCGCTCGGGTGCAGCGGCACCCTTCGGCGGGCCAGTGACGTAGGCCCGCAGGCGCATAGCGCGTGGAAGACGCGCGTAAACGCGCTTCGCGCGGCGCCTCGCGTTCCAGCGGGAACGCTCGCCTCTCGGCGCTCCACCGCGGGATTTGTGGCTTCGGTCCGGCGCGGGGTGAAGCAAGCGAGGCTTCACCGTCTGCGAGCTCCTCGCGTCCGCTCGTAGTGGCGGAGGGCCAGGTTTCCGAAGCCTCCCGGGAGTTTGCGTGCATTGTGCAAACGCGCGGGACGCCGCATCCCGCTCTGCCCATGCGATGCCTCGCGACGAGCACCCTCAAGCGAACGGGACGACGGACATAAGATCGCAGTCGGCGACGGAGTTCAAAAGAAGCGTGGAGCATAGTCCCGCTATTTATTCCAGCGTGTGCACAGCAAAACCGCGAGCGCGCCGGCCTAGCGCTTCGGCCGTGTGCCCTCGGCCTGCAATTCAAGCATGCGGGCGACGATGCCGCTCCACACGATGTACGGGAAGTAGATCGGCAAAGGCATGGATGCGTCCTTTCCGGCCTGACAACGACGGACCGGGACGCAAGGTTCCCTGACGCGCCCGCCGAGGCGCCGTTAACGTCGCTTCGAGGAAGGCCCGCACCATCGCGATCGTCGCGGTCGGGTTTTCCTCCATGATCCAGTGGCCGGAATCCGGGATGACGCCTTCGCGCACATTGCTGGCGGCGAACTGCATGATCTTGGCCATGGTCGTGCCGAACGACTTTTCGCCGCCGATGGCCAGCACCGGCATCGCGAGCTTGCCCTTGGCCAGGAATTGCTGGTTATCGATCGCATCCTGATCGAACGCGGCGAACTGCATGAAGCCGGAATGCATGGCGCCCGGCAGCGCGTAGAGCGTCGCATAGTGCTCGCGGGCCATTTCGCTGAAGCGGGCAGGGGTTGCCGAAAATTCGTTCCAGAACCGGTCGAGATAAATGCGCTCGCGGCCGGCGACCAGCCGTTCCATGTCCGGCCCGCCGAAGCGGAAGTGCCAGAGCAGCGGGTTCTTGAGGATTTCCTCCCAAGGTCCGACGCCCGGCAACGGCGCGTCGATCAACACGAACCGCGTGATCCGGTCGGGATATTGTGCGGCCAGCGCATAGCCGACCATGTTGCCGATATCGTGGGTGACGAGGTCGGCGCGCTCGATCTTCAACGCGTCGAGCACGCCCGCCATGTCGACGGCTTGCGTCTTCTTGTCAAAGCCGCCGGCGGGCTTGGAAGATAGCCCCATGCCCCGCAGGTCGGGCACGACAACGGTGTGATCGCGCGCCAGATCGGCCGCCATCGGCGCCCACATGTCGCCGGTCTCGCCGTAACCGTGCAGCAGGAGGACGGCGGGACCGCTGCCGCCGGAGCGCACATGGATCGTGGTGCCGTTGGTCGCGATGTCCCGCGTCTGGAAGTCTGGCGGGAAGTCGAAGGCGTTCATGATGATCTCCGCTGCGTCGCGCGATCGGCGCGCGCCGATACGACACCGTTGTATCGTGTCGCGAGGATGACCGCAGCGAAATCCGGTGAGGCGCGTTGCGCGCGTCAGCGCAGCCAAGTGTACGCAACCCTGCGTAGGCTTAGATGCGATGACGCGCTTTGGCGCAATCCGGTCGGTGTGTCAGTTCGTGGCGAAGCAATAGAGCAGTCCGGCGCCGCCGGACGCCACCAGCTGCGGGTGGCTGCAGCCGCGCGACGGATGCGACGAGTTCCACGACTTCGACGCCGCGTCGTCGCGGGTGCCCATGCGGTCGGCATGTCCGACGATCGCCTGGCCTTCGCTGCCGCTGGTCCAGTTGTTGCAGGTCAGGTCCTTGCCGGGAGGCGGCGCGGTGCCGTCCATCTGCGTTCCGGTCAGGATGTCGTGCTGGTTGACGGTATGGAGCCGGCTCGGAATGAGCCGGCCGTTCTCGGCGAGGATGGTTTGCGCGCTGATCTTGTTGTTGTCGGAATGCAGGTCGGCGACGCTCGACGCGATCTGCACGCCCGCGGTGTTGACCCACGGGCCGTTGCCGATGCGGTCGCGCGCGTTGATCGCCTTGGCGCCGCCATTGGCCTGCACGCTGAGATAGGCGCGCCAGGTCTTGGCGCCGGCGCCGGCCTTGGCGGCGAGCGCCTGGCAATGCTTGTCGGCGCCCTCGACGCCGCCGAAATTGGCGCCATTGGGCCCGCCGGTGCAGGTGATGAAGAAGGTCATGTTGGGAAACTGCGGCGGCTGTTGCTGCGCCTGCAGGTCCCCGGTCAGGATCATCGGCACGATCGCCGCCGTTGCGAATGCGAAAAGCTTCAGCTTGGTTTGCATACTTTCCTCCCTCTGTTGTTTCGTCCGTCCGGCCCTGACCCGGCGGTGGCAATATTCTAGATCAGTTCTGCACTCTAATTCTGCGGCCCGCTTCCGCCGATGTCGGCCATGGTGGGCTCCGCAGGCTTGAGCCGGTGGCGCGGTTGACCAGCACGGTCACGACCCACAGCACGACGCCGATGCCGATCAGAATGCCGGCGATCGTTGTACTGGACCGGATCGCGCCCGGTCCATGGACCGGCCAGGAACGCGCAAGACAACGCGCCGAGGATCGGCAGGAACGTCGGCGTGCGGAAGTGCTTGTGGTCGACGCGGTCGCGGCGCAGCACCAGCACGGCGACGTTGACGACGGTGAAGACGCACAGCAGCAGCAGCGCCGTGGTGCCGCCAAGCGCCGGGACCTCGCCGACGAATGTGATCAGGCCGAACGCCAGCAGCGTCGTGAAGCCGATCGCGATGTAGGGCGTGCGGCGCGTCGGGTGGACCTTGCCGAGCACCGTCGGAAGCACGTGCTCGCGGCTCATGCCATAGACCAGGCGGCTCGCCATCAGCATGTTGATGAGCGCGCTGTTGGCGACGGCGAACATCGTGATGAAGCCGAAGATCTCCACCGGGAAGTTCGGCGCGCCGGCCTGCACGACCTTGCAGCAGCGGCGTCTCGCCTTCGCCGAGCTGCTCGGGCGCGACCAGCGTGATCGCCGAGATCGACACCAGCACGTAGATCGCTCCGGTGATCAGCAGTCCGGCGAGCAGCACCTTCGGGAAGATGCGGGTCGGGTCCTTGCATTCCTCCGCCATGTTGACGGAATCCTCGAACCCCACCATGGCGAAGAAGGCAAGCGTGGTCGCCGCGATCACCGGCCAGAACATGCTGCCGTCGACGGTCTTGAACTCCATGACGCGCGACACGTCGCCCTGGCCGAGCCCGATCGCCCACAGGCCGATGAAGATGATGATCAGCAGGCCGGTCAGCTCGACCAGGGTCAGGACGACATTCGCCTTCACGCTCTCGCCGACGCCGCGGAAGTTGATCGCCGCGACCGCGGCCATGAACAGCAGCCCGATGATCGTGATGCCGGTGCCCGCGTAGTTGAGGCTGAATGCCTGCGACAGGTTGGCGGCGAAGGCGCGCGAGGCGGTCGATGCGGAAGTGATGCCGGAACACATCACCGCGAAGGCGACGATGAACGTCACGAAGTGGATGCCGAACGCCTTGTGGGTGTAGAGCGCGGCGCCCGCGGCGCGCGGATATTTCGTCACCAGCTCGAGATAGCTGAAGGCGGTGATCAGGGCGACGACGAACGCCACCAGGAACGGCAGCCAGACGACGCCGCCGACCTGCTTCGCGACCTGCCCGGTGAGCGCGTAGATGCCGGTGCCGAGGATGTCGCCGACGATGAACAGGAGAAGCAGCCAGGGGCCCATGACCCGCGCGAGGCCGGGTTCAATCGTGGGCGCGCCCTGACCGCCGCCGCCAATGGTTGCGTCCGTCATCGGATGTCCCTCTTGCCGCCGCACATGAGGAGCGTCTGATCCGGCGGCAGTGTCACACGGTCTCGCGGAGGGCTCAATGGGCTTTGGGCAACGCGCGTGACTGAGCAGCGCAAAGCGTGCCCGATCGATGTGCCGTCTCTACCTTGCTGAATTGTTTTAGAGAGCCGCTCCCCCAATCGCGACGTCATCATTCGGCGGGCACGGCTTGCAGCGGCATGGGCGCCTTGAGGCCGAGCATCTTCGCGACATATTCGCCGATCGCCAGCGACGAGGTCAGTCCCGGCAACTCGATGCCGAACAGGTTGACGAGATGCGGAATGCCGTGATCGCGCGGACCCTGGATCAGGAAGTCGGCCGGCGTTTCATCGGGCCCGGTGATCTTCGGCCGGATGCCGGCATAGGCGGGCGCGAGCGCGCCGTCGGGCAGCGCGGGCCAGAATGTGCGGATCGAGCGATAGAACGGCTCGGCGCGGTTCGGATCGACGGTGTAGTCGAGCCGATCCACCCATTCGACGTCCGGCCCGAACCGCACATTGCCGGCGAGGTCGATGACGGCATGGATGTCCATGCCGCCCGGCCCGTGCATCGGATAGATCAGCCGCTTGAACGGGCGGCTGGTCACGCTGAAATAGACGCCGCGGCGGAAATAGCCGCGCGGCACCTTGTCGGCCGGAACGCCCGTGATCGCGCGCGCGAGCGGAGGCGCGCCGTGGCCGGCGCAATTGATCAAGGTCTTGCACATCAGCGTCGTCGGGTCGGCGCCGCCGACGTCGACGCGAATGCCGTGCGACATCACTTCGCCGCCGGTGACCGGCGCGCGCAGCACGACGCGCCCGCCGTGGTTTTCAACCTCGCCCTGATAGGTGAGCATGAGGGCGTGGCTATCGACGATGCCGGAGGAGGGCGACAGGTAGGCGGCGTGGCACGAGAGATTGGGTTCGAGCTCGCGCGCCTGGTCCGGCGTGAGCCATTCGAGATCATCGAGTCCGGCCTCGGCCGCATGCGCCATGTGATGACGCAGCGGCTCGACCTCCTCGGCGCGGCGCGCCACGACCAGCTTGCCGAGCCGCTTGTGCGGCACGCCGTGCTCGGCGCAATAGGCGTACATCAGGCGGGGCGCGCGCGGAAACAGGTGCTGCCGCAGGGTGCCTTTCTTGTAGTAGAGCCCGGCGTGGATCACTTCGCTGTTGCGCGAGGAGGTGTGCTCGCCGATCCGCGGCTCCGCTTCCAGCACCAGCACCTCGCGGCCGGCGGCGGCAAGCGTTCGCGCCACGGCGAGGCCGACCACGCCGGCGCCGACAACGATGCAGTCCGCTGTCTCCATGAAATCCACTCCCTGTCACTTCTTGCGGGACGCAACACAGCGCATCCGGCATCGCAGGGCAATAGTCAGCGACGCTATTGATCGATCGTCAAGAGACGCGACAGCTCCGCCATGGTGTCGCATTCCTCGATATGGGAGACGAGCCAGCGCGATCTCCTTTGCCCGGCGGACCGCCCACGCCTTTCGTCAGGGTCAGGAACTTGTCCATGAGTTGTTCGGGGGACATCGGGTCTTCCGGGCTGCCCGGACGGAAGAGCGTCGTGGTTTCGTGCTCTTTTCCGTTCTTGCAGCGAACCACCAGCCGGCAGGCGACCCGGTAGCGCCCGTCCTCGAACTTCGGCTCGTGTCCGACCTCGATGCAGTCAATGAACTTCAGAAATCGCGGGATCGCGGATCTTGCTCTCGGCAAACTGCTCGACGCCCGACCGGCGCTCGAGCGCCATCACCGCCAGGCCGTAGCGGAGATTCATCTGCGCGGACAGGACGCTCTGGATGCGATCCGGTTCATAAGGCCAGCCGCAGTGATGCAGGGTGTTATCGCTGACGAAGGCCGTGATCTTTTCGATATCCGCCGCAACCAGACCATGCTCGCGCATGATCCTGTCGATCGAGGTCATCGCGGTGATGCTGCCGTTGGACGCCGGCGCCGGCTTGAAGCCGACGCGCAGGATCTCCCAGCGCGAACCGAGATCCGCGGTCAGTGCCGGCTCCGACCAGTCGTCGACGAACGAACTGAAGAACGCGCCATAGGGCGCCTCCAGCACATCCGGGATGCCGGTATAGCCAAGCCGCGCAAGCTGCGCGGCATAGACGCCGCTCTGCGCCGCCCGTCCGGAATGGAAGGATTTGGTCATCGCGCCATCCTGGACCGCCATCAGGCCCGCCGCCTGCGAGCCGGCAATCCCGAGCGCGTGCTGGGTCTGATGGGCGTCGAGACGAAGCGCGTGGGCCGCGGCGGCAGCGGCGATGAAGACACCCGTCGTGCCCTGATTGTGGAATCCGGTCTTGAACATCCCGCCTTTCGCCGCCAACCCGACGCGGATGCCGACCTCATAGCCCGCAACCATTGCGGCGATGAGGTCGCGCCCGCTGACGGTGCGGTCGCTTTCGGCGAGCGCGAAGGCGGCCGGCAGCGCGAGCGAACCCGGATGCAGGGTCGATTCGATGTGGATTTCATCGAGCTGGAACGCATGCGCGCTCGTGCCGTTCACGAGCGCGGCGAGCGAGGCGCTGGTGCGCAGCCGCATGCCGAAGGCCGCCGAATTCGGCGCGCACGCCTTCCGCCGCGGCCATCTCGGCGAGCTTCTGCACCTGCGGCAGCGACGCGCCGAAGATGCAGCAGCCCAGGGTATCGAGAATGCAGAGCTTCGCCTTGCTGATCACCTCGCCGGGCAGTTGCTCGAAGCGCAGCGACGAACTGAACTGCGCGAGCTCGCGGGTCGGGGCGCCGGTCCTGGATGCGACGCGATGGGGTTCACTCACATCCGCCTCCGGTCCGACCTATTTGTCCGTCCGCAAGACGGCGAGCGCGGATGACAGCTCCTGATACTGCGTGTCGAGGAAGCTCTGCGCGTCCGCGCCGATCCTGAAATCGGGATCCCAGCTATTGCGGCTAAGGCTCGCCTTCCACTCATCTTTCTTGACGACCTCGGCCAGCCGGCTGCTCCAGAACGCGACCTGCTGCGGGCCGAGGTTCTTCGCGCCCACCACGCCGCGCCAATTGCCTTCGACCACGTCGAGGCCTTGTTCCTTCCAGGTCGGGATGTTGGCGTGTTGGCCGCTGAGCCGTTTCGGCGCGGCCAGCGCAATCGCGCGCAGTTTGCCCGAGGCCAGATGCGGAGTCCAGCACCGACATGGTCGCGATGACGACGTCGACATGTCCGCCCAGAACGGCAGTCACCGATTCGTTCGCGCCCTTGAACGGCACGATCGTCAGCTTGCCGGGATCGATGCCGGCGGCGCGCGCGAGCCGCAAGATGGCGACGTGCGACGAGCTGCCCATGCCGGGCGCAATCGCGACCGAGGGAGGCTTCGGCCCCGCCAAGGCCAGCGCCAGATCTTTGCCGGTCTTGATCGCGCTATCGGCGTTGACCGCGAACGCACCATATTCCGTGAACAGTTGTGCAATCGGCGTGACGTCCTGATACCGGAGATTGCCGATCTTCAGGACATCGTTGGCCAGCAGCGTGGGCCCGCTGATCGCCAGGTAATGTCCGTCGCCGACGCGCTGGCTGACATAGCTCCAGGCGAGCGCACCGCCGCCGCCCGGCCTCGCCTGAACGGTCATCGTGGCGGTGACGAGCTGATTGCGCTGCCACAGGTCCTGGATGAGGCGGGCAAGCACATCCATGCTGCTGCCCGCGGCCGTCGGCACGATGAACTCCACGGATTTCTGCGGCGACCATCCGGTTTGCGCCTGGACCTGCGGTGCCGCCACGCAGCCCAACAGCAGCGGCGGCGGCGACATTGCGGAATTTCCGAACGAAGCGGCTGGCGGTGATCTCGACCATGGCCATCACTTCCGCAGTCCGGCGGAGGTCAGGAATTCGCGGTTGGAGGCAATCTCCGCCCGCACCCGCGCCTGCATCTCATCGAGCGAGATGTTCATCGACGACTGCATGTTGAGCGTCGAGAAATCCTGCCACTGCTTGGTTGTCTTCATCTTGTCGACCGCCGACATCAGCGTATCGAGGACGTTCTTCGGCGTTCCGGTCCTGACCATCACGCTGCGCCAGATTTCCTCGACGACGTCGTAGCCTTGCTCCTTGAAGGTCGGCACATCGGGAAAGTATTCGTTGCGCCCGGCGGAGCTGATCCCAAGGAGCCTGATCTCGCCGCTCTTGAGCTGCGCCAGGCCCGAGCTCGGCGTCATGACGGCAACATCGATATGGCCGCCGAGCAGTGCGATGGCGGCGTCGCCGCCGCCCTTGAACGGAACCCAGATCGATTTGAAGCCGCCGACCTGCTGCAGGCGATAGAACACATATTGGTGGAAGCCGGCCGACGAAAAGCCGCCGACCGAAATCTTGTCGGGCTGCGCGCGGATGGCGTCGATGAAATCCTTCATCGTCTTGAACCGGCTGTCGGCGCGCACCGCGACCGCGGACGGCTCGGCTTGCAGCGCCGGCAGGATGATGAAGTCGCTGGGACCGAATTTCATGCTGTCGCTCGCGGCCATCGCGAACGACATGCTGGAGGTCGTCGACAGGATCGTGTAGCCGTCCGCCGGCGAGTTCTGCAGCAGCGACATCGCCAGCACGCCTTCGCCGCCGGGCCGGTTCTCCACCACGAAGGTCTGGTTGAACATCTCGCCGAACTGCTTGCCGACCTGACGCATCATGACATCGAGCGGCGAGCCGGCGCTGGTCCAGCAGATCAACCGCACCAGCTTCGAGGGATAAGCCGCCTGCGCGCCGGCGCTTTCGGTCCACAGCGCCGCGACGATCAGCGCGGCGAAGGCGATGGAGCGTTTCATGACGAACTCCCGTTTCTCTTTATTGTTTGACGCAACCCTGACATTCCGCCTTCGACGTCCCGATCAGGGACCTTCATCCTTGGGCAGCCGGAAGCTCCGGGGCGGGAACTGCTGTCCCTTCGTGGCGCGGATCACGTTCTCGTCGATGTCGAGACCGAGGCCCGGACCTTGCGGCAGCGGGAGGTAGCCGTTGACCGGCTTCAGGAGGTTGGGAGCGATCCGCGCCCCGAGCTCCTCGAACGGCAGGAAGTATTCGGTGATGATGAAGTTCGGCATGCAGGCCGCCGCGTGCACGGTCGCCGACAGCGACACCGTCGTCGAATTGTAGTTGTGCGGCGACACCGCGATCGCTTCCGACTCCGCGGCCGCGGCGATGTACATCAATTCGAGAATGCCGCCGCAGTTCGACACGTCGGGATTGATGATGTCGACGGCGCGGGCGCGGAAGATCCGGCGGAATTCGGCGCGCGTGTAGATCGCCTCGCCGGTCACGACCGGAATCTTGCTGTTGCGGCGGACCTCGGCCAGCGCTTCGATGTTGTCGCACTGACAGGGCTCCTCGAGCCAATACGGCTCGAACTCGGCCAGCGCATTGGCGACGTCGATGGCGTGCATCGGCGCCAGCCGGCGGTGCAGCTCGAGCAGGATGTCGACGTCGGGGCCGACCGCCTTGCGCACCGCGCGCACGACCTTCACGGCGTGCCGGACGTGCTCCTTGGGGATGTAGGTGCGCCAGATGCCGGGCACCGGGTCGAATTTGAGCGCGGTGAAGCCGCGCTTCACGACCGCCTCCGCCTTGGCGGCGTATTCGTCCGGCTGCTGCACCTTGTAGCTCCAGCCGTTGGCGTAGACGCGGATCTTGTCCCGGACCGGGCCGCCGAGCAGATTGTAGACCGGCTGGTTGGTGGCCTTGCCGCAGATGTCCCACAGCGCCTGCTCGATGCCCGAGGTCGCGCAATAGAATTCGAGCGAGCCGCGGCGCTGCGCATAGTCGTCGAAGGCGATCTGCAGGATGTGACGGATCTGGAAGGGATCGCGGCCGATCAGATAGCGGCCGAGCTCTTCGACCTGGGCGGCGACGGCGCGGTCGCGATCGTATTGGCTGTAGGCCTCGCCCCACCCGACGATGCCGGCATCGGTCTCGATGCGGACGAACACGAAATTCTTTCGCCAGCCGGAATGGACCGGCAGGCACTCGATACTCTTGATCTTCATTGAACGCCTACGCCCTTCTCCGGCTTGATTGGCCGGCTACGCCTTCCTTCAGGACGAGCTGGCCGGTCGCCGACATCGCGCGGATGAAGCGGTCGCGTCCATTCTCGATGTGTTTCTCGACCTCGTCGCCGGCCGCCTCGCAATCACCGCGCTCGATGGCGGCGAGGATCGAACGATGCTCGACATTGGAAACAGTCAGCCCGCCGCCGAACTCGAGGCCGTGCCGGCGATAGATGCGGAGCTGCTTGCCCATCTGCGCATCGAGCGCGGCAAGCTGCGCGTTGCCGGTCGTGCCGTAGAGGGCGGCGTGGAACGCGATGTTGAGGCTGATGTAGCGATCGGCATCGGACGTGCGCGAGGCATCGTCCATGGCGGCGATCAGGTCGCGCATCTCCTGCAGCGCTGTGCGCGTGACCGTCGCCGCCGCAAGCCGTCCGGCGAGCCGGCCGAGGCAGGCGCGGACGTCGAACAGGTTGACGATCTCCGCGACCGACAGCGCGCAGACGAACGAGCCCTGGTTCGGAACGATGTTGACCAGGCCCGAGCGCTGCAACAGCCGGCACGCTTCGCGCACCGCACCGCGGCTGACATCGAACCGCGCCGCGAGCGCGTTTTCATTGATCCGCGCGCCGGGCTGGTACTCGCCCTCCAGAATAAGGCGTTCGAGCTCGTGTTCGAGCCGGTCGGCGGTCGACGTAGGCGTTTCCGCGGAATTCATTGCCGACAAACTGCAGATTTTTGGATCAGTTTGTCAACAATCTATCCCTTGATAGGACAATATGTCCGCAAACAGGTATTTAATTACCAATTTGTGCTACTGCAGCCCCGCAGCCTTGAGATATTGCAGGTCGACGAACGCTCGGCGGCGGGCAGCGGCGCCTTGAGCGCGCCGGTGACGCCGAGCAGCTCGATCACCTTGGCGACGCCGGGCAGGCTGATCTCCGCCTGCCGCGGCATCACGCCGCGATCCGGCTCGTAATAGAAGGCGAGCATCGCGCGCGCGACGTCCGGCGGCGCGTCGGTGGTTTCGGCCAGGATCGCCGTGACCTCGTCGCGGTTCTTCGGATCGCGCATGAAGCGATAGGCGTCGCCGAAGGCGCGGGCAAAGCGCACCACCAGGTCCTTGTTCTTCGCCGCCCAGTCGCGCCGCGCCGCGATCACGTTGAACTGCAGCACCGGGATCACTTCGAGCGAGTCGCCGAGCTTGCTGTAGCCCTTGGCCACGAACACGATGTCGTCGGGCTGGCCGAGCGGCACCGCGTCGCATTCGCCGCCGACCAGGCATTTGGCGCGGGTCTGGGTGCCGATCAGCTCGGTGGTGCGGTAGTCGGTGTCTTTCAGCCCGTGCTTCGCAAGAAGCAGGCGGCTTGCGATCGAGATGGTGTCGACCGGCAGCGACATCGCAAACATCTTGCCCTTGAGGTCGGCGAACGACTTGATGCCCGGCTTGGCGATCACGCTGAAGATCGTGTTCGCCGGGCCGCCGACCACGCCGACGGTGGGCGAGCCCTTCAGCACGCCCTCGATGAGATAGGGCGTGGCGGTGTGGCTGACGTCGACAGTGTTCTTGTCGAGCCCCTCGATCATGTGGTGCACGCCGGGCAGGCGGATCACATCGAGATCGATATTCTCCCGCGCCAGGAAGCCCTTGCGCTGCGCGGTGTAGAGCGCGAGCGAGGAGACGCTCTTCACCGAGCCGACGATCTGGCCGTAGCGGAGCTTGTCGGGCGACTTGGTTTGAGCCGGTGCGGCGACCGGCAGGGCGACGAACACGGCGGCGATGAGATTGATTGCAACGAGATTTGGCAGTCGGCAACGCATGGCGCGGCCCCCTTTAGCTATTGCCCGATATAGCGTTTGGCCTGCTCGATCAGCGGCCGTGGCGTGGCGGCATAGGCGGCCACCATTTTCTGGACCTCTTCGCCGCTTAGCGGCTCGAGATCGAGCTTGCGCTTCTGGATTTCTGCGAGCAACTCGGGATCGCGCATTGCCGCCATGAAGGCGGTCCGCAGCGCTGTCGCACGCTCCGGCGGGATGCCTGGCTCGGCCACCAGCGAGCGGCCGATGTCGGGTACGCTGCCTAGCAGGCCGAGGAGACTGCGGCTGCGGTCGTCATGAGCGAAGTCGAGCAGCCCCGGCGTGTCCGGCAACGCGCGCATGCGTCTGGCGCCCTGCGTGTAGAGCACGCGAATCTTCTTCTCGGTCAGCCAGTCCTGGTGATTGGACTCGATCGCCTCCCAGCTCATGCCACCGATCGAGTGGACCTCGCCGCGCAACATCGCCAGGGCCTGGTCGGGCGAGCCGCGGAAGCCCAGGATCACTTTGATCTTGGTCCCGGCCAGATCGTTGAGCGCAGCCGGGATGAAGCTCGAGCTGTTGGCCGGCACCGTGCCGGCCATCAGCAACTCCCGCGTCTTGGCTTGCTCGATGGTCTGCACCGGCGAGGTGTGCCAGGCCACGGAGACGGTCGCGGTGGAGACGATGCGGCCGATCCAGGTGAGCTTGACCGGATCGAACTCGCCAGGGCCGCCAAGCACCTTGCCGAGCGTGAGGGAATCGAGAAACAGGCCGAGCGAGGTGCCGTCCTGCGGCGTGATGCCGGTCATGTAGGTGGCGGCGCGCATGCCGCTGCCGCCCAGCATGTTCTTGACCACGATCTGCGGATTGCCGGGGATGTGACGCGTGAAATGCGGCGCGATCACGCGTGCGTAGATATCGTAGCCGCCGCCGGGCGGGAAGCCGACATAGAGGCTGATGGTCTTGCCTTTATAGAAGTCCGCGACCGGCTCGGCCTGCACGGAAGGGTAGGCGAGCAGCATCAACGCGCCCACGCACGCGAGACGCAGCATCGCGGACATCGGCTGCATTGGCGCTCCCTCTCACGCTTTGAGCATGATCTTGTCCGAAAACCGGTTCCCACTTTTCGGGATCATCCTTTTAGATCTTCAGCAGTTTCTTGGCGGTGCCGCCGAGAACCTTGGCCTTGTCGGCGGCGTCGAGCCCGAGCTCGTCGATGATCGCGCGGCCGCGCTGCTTCAAGCGCGACCAGCATGGGCGAATCGGTGCCGAAGATCAAACGGTCGGCGCCGACGGTCTTGATCGCGCATTCGATCGCCGGCGCGTGATAGGCGACGGTGTCGAAATACATCATGCGCAGATATTCGCTCGGCTTGCGGGTGATGTGGACCGGCGGCCCGTAGGGGCCGAGGATCAGCGGGTTGTCGCGCAGCTCGTAGGCGTAGTCCATGCGGCCGATGATCTCGCAGATGCCGCCGCCGAGATGGCTGGCGACGAACTTGATCGTCGGAAACTCCTCGAACAGGCCGTTCACGATCAGCCGCGCCAGCGCCAGGCAGGAATCGAACGGACGCCCGACGCTCGACGCCAGGCGGAACTCCTTCATGCGCTCCTCGCCGAAGCCGACCGACGGCGGATGCATGAACACCGGGATGTCGAGATCGCAGCAGAGCTTGAAGAACGGCTTGGCGTCGTCATCGTCGGGATAGGCGCGGCGGTGACTCGAACTGATGATCACGCCGCGCAGGTCGTCCTGCTTCACCGCGCGTTCGAGCTCGTGCAGATGGTCGTCGCCGCCGCCCGGGATCGCGACCGCGAGCGCGACGATCCGGTCCTTGTGCTTGTCGCGCAGCGAGGCGAGATATTCGTTGGACTCGCGGATCGCCGGCACCGCGTCCTCGCGGCTGAAGTCCTTCAGATAGTGGCCGGAATTCGAGATCACGCTGACATCGAGGCCGACCTCGTCGTGCAGCCGCAGCACGTTGTCGATGGTCGCGGGACATTGGCCCTTCCAGCGCGGCATGGCCTGCTCGCGCGGCGAATGGACATGCGTGTGCCAGTCGATGATCATTGCACAATCATACCTTCGCTGCATGCGCGCGCAGCTCGTCCTCGTTCACGTCGGTGCCCCAGCCGGGGCCGGTCGGCAGCACGAACTCGCCGTTCTCGATCACCGGCGGATGCGTGAGCAGCTTCGGCTTCCACGGCACCTCGTCGACGTCGTATTCCGAGATGCGCAGGTTGGGAATGACGGCGGCGAAATGCGCGCAGATGATCGCCGAGAGCGGCCCGCTGAAATAGTGCGACGCCACGTTGACCTCGTAGGCGTCGCACATCGCGGCCATGCGGATCGCTTCCGGCACGCCGTTATATTGCGGATCGATGATCGCGACATCGGCGCAATGCGCTTCGAGATAGGGCTTGAGCGCGCGGCGGCCGAGGATCGTCTCGAGCGACGCGATCGGGGTCGTGGTCGACTGCCGGATGCGAGGCGAGCGCCTGCGGCTCGTACATGTCCATTTCGAGCCACATCAGGTCGAACGGCTCGACCTTCCTGGCGATGCGGCGGAAGCCCTCGGCCTTGTAGTTGAAGTTGACGTCGACCGCGATGCGGACCTTCGGGCCGGCGCCCTCGCGCAGCGCGGTGAGCTGCGCGATCAGCGCGTCGAGCATCTCCTCGGGCAGGTTGAGCTCGGGATGGCCGGGCCCGCGCGCGGAGCCCGGCGTGTACTGGCGGCCGCCGTTCTTGTCGAACACCAGGAGGTTCGCCTTGATCGCCTTGTAGCCGCGGTCGCGCGCCTCGCGGGCGGCGGCCTTGAGGTCGTCGACCGTGCGCACCGCCGGGCGGTCGATCACCTTGCCGTCGAAATACTCGGCGCAGCGCGCCCGGATCACGCCGCAGCGCGACCAGTAGACCGGGATGCGGTCGCGCACCGCGCCGCCGAACAGCTCGTAGACCGGGCACGCCCAGCGCCTTGCCCTTGATGTCGAGGCAGGCGTTGAGAATGGCGCCGGCGGCGTTCTGGTTGAGCCCGCCCGGGACGGTGCGCGTGAACGAATAGAGCATGGCATCGATGCGGCCGATCGCGCGCGGGTCCTGGCCGACCAGCAACTCGCCCATGCCGTGGATCGCGGCCGCGATGCCGGGCCGGCGGTGCTCCCTGAACTCCGACCAGCCGGTAAGACCCTCGTCGGTGCTGATCTTCAGGAACGAATAGATCTCCCACCCGCAATCGACATGGAATTCCTCGAACTTGGTAATCTTCATTCGGCGCCTCCTCCGCGATTCGACGTCGCGTCCGCTGTCTGTCAATTCAGCGTCACAGTGTAAGCACGGTCGTGAACGCGGCGCGGCGCATGCGCGCACGGTCGCATTGACGTTTGCGAGCCGTGCGGACTATCGTGCATGAGCGTCGCGTTGCCTTTGCCGGCGAGATGCGACGTAGCGTCCGATATGACGCCTGCACAATCGTCCTGGAGGCACGATGACCGGCCATCCAAGCTCCCTCGTCGTCGGACGCTCTGGCCGCTGCTGCCATGCTCGCGCTGGCGGCTCGCCCGCGCTCGCGCAGAACAACGCGTCGCCGTCGGAGATCGCCACCTACAGGGCCCCGACCGCGAGAAGCGGCTGATCGAGGGCGCCAAGAAGGAAGGCGAGCTGATGTTCTACTCCTCGATCCCGGTCGCGGACATCGCGGTCGCTGACCGAGGCCTTCACAAGAAATACGGCGTCAAGGTCAAGGTCTGGCGCGCCGATTCCGAAGGCGTGCTGCAGCGCATCGCTCAACGAGGCCAAGGCGCGCCGCTACGAGGTGGACGTCATGGCGGGCGTCGAGCTCGGCGCTCGAGCCGCTGTACCGCGAGAAGCTGCTCACCGAGGTGAAGTCGCCGCATCTCGCCGACCTGATCCCGGAATCGATCGCGCCGCACCGCGAATGGGCGTCGGTCTATCTCAACACCTTCGTGCAGGCCTACAACACCAACCTGGTGCAAGAAGGAAGAGCTGCCGAAGACCTAGCGCGACCTGCTCAACCCGCGCTGGAAGGGCAGGCTCGCGGTCGAGGCGGAGGACTACGACTGGTTCGCGCAGGTCGTGCTCGGCCTCGGCGAGGCGCAGGGGCTCAAGCTGTTCCGCGACATCGTCGCGACCAACGGCATCTCGGTGCGCCGCGGGCACTCGCGTGCTCGAACAACCTGGTCGCCGCCGGCGAGGTGCCGCTCGGGCTCACGGTCTACGGCTTCATCCGCCGAGCAGGCCAAGCTCAAGGGCGCGCCGCTCGACTGGTTCGTCATTCCGCCGCTGATCGCGCGGCCGACCGCGGCCGGCGTCGCGCGCAACGCGCCGCATCCGCATGCCGCCGTGCTGTTCTACGACTTCCTGATCGGCGAGGCGCAGCCGATCCTGGCGAGCCGGCAATTCGTGTCGCCGAGCCAGCAAGATCGAGTCGCCCTTCACCGCGCGGTCCGCTGCAGCTCATCGACTCGGTCGAGATGCTCGACAACGCCAAGAAGTGGCAGGACCTCTACCAGGACGATCTCATCACGCCGTCGCGCTGAGGCGCGCTCGATCCTCACACAAACAGGCACGCTGATCAGTGCGTCTTCGTTTCCAAGTCATTCGCGCCGCGCGTTAGCGCCCCGCAAAAAAGAGCATTGCAGGACGGGGTCCAAGCGGGCAGCCTCTATCAGTAAGGGAAAACGTCGGGGGCACGGCCGCGTCACAGGTGGCCGTGCCCCTCATCGCGCCGGGGAGCAGAATCGCATGATCATCGACTTCCACGTGCACGTGCTTCCGCCGGAGGACATGGCGAGCATTTCACCGGCACCGCAATTCCACAAGAACATCGGCGCGCAGCACAGGCAGCTCGCCGACCACGATCGAGAACGCGCTGGAGGCCGCCAAGATCGGCGGCGTCGACATCACCGTCATCTCGCAACCCGATCCACAATCTGCGCGACATGGACCGCCAGCAGCAGTTCGAGCGCTGCCAGCGGCAGAACCGCTTCAACGCCGAATGCCAGAACAAGTATCACGGCCAGATCGTCGGCATGGCCTCGACCGTGCCCTATGGCGGCGACAAGTTCCTGCGCGAGTTCGAGCGCGCCATCAAGGAGGACGGGCTCAAGGGCGCCTGGATCACGTCGAGCCTGCAGGGCAACTATCCGGACGACGACGAGGCGATGCCGTTCTTCCAGCTCGCGCAGGAGCTCGACGTGCCGGTGGTCATCCATCCGCCGTCGGTCGGCTTCGGCGAGGAGCGGATGCGCGACTATCGGCTCGCGTCGAGCATCGGCCGCCCGATGGACGGCGCGCTCGCGATCGCGCGGCTGATCGTGCGCGGCGTGTTCGAGAAATTCCCCAAGCTCAAGCTCGTCGGCACCCATCTCGGCGGCGGCATCTGCGAGATGATCGGCCGCATGAACTATGCCTACCGGCTGCAGGACGAGGCGTTCTTCCTCGGCTCCTACGAGCCGATGCTGATCAAGCACGAGCCGCTGCATTACCTGAAGATGATGTACCTGGAATCGACCTGCTACCATCCGCCGGGCGCGCGCTGCGCCATCGACACCGTCGGCGTCGATCATTTCCTGTTCGGCACCAACTCGCCGCCGTTGTTCGTGCTCAAGCAGGAAGGCGTCGATCTGATCAACAAGCTCGGGCTCACGCCGGAGGAGAAGAACAAGGTCTACTACCAGAACGCCAAGAAGCTCTTGAAGCTCTGATCGCGCCAGAGCTCTGACAGGGAGGACACGCGATGCGAGTGCAGGACCATCGTCTCGCCGCCGGCGCGTCGGCGGCCGCGCTCGCTGCATGTCGTTCGGCGTCGCGCGCTGCGGCAGCGACGATTTCTTCAAAGGCAAGGACATCACCATCTACGTCGGCTCGAGCGCCGGGCGGTCCCTACGACGCCTATGCGCGGCATGCTCGGCGCGCCACTGGGGCACGCAACATCCCGGGCAATCCCGAACATCGTCGTGCAGAACATGCCGGGCGCCAGCGGCCGCCGCCTGATGGGCCACATGCAGGGCATCGCGCCCAAGGACGGCACCGCGATCGCGGCCGCCAGCGCGCGCTGCCGTTCGATCCGCTGATGGGCGTGAAGGCCAAGTTCGATCCCGACCAAGGTCGACCTGGCTCGGCAACGCCAACGACGAGATCAATATCTGCATGGTCTGGCACGCCTCGCCGATCCAGACCATCGAGGATCTGCGCAAGCACGAGATGGTGGTCGGCAGCGGCGGGCCCGCCAGCACCGACACGATCTATCCCAACGTGCATGAATGCGCTGTTCGGCACCAAATTCAGGGTCGTCGACGGCTACGAGGCCGCGGCCGCAGACCCATATCGCGATGGAGCGCGGCGAGGTCGACGGCCGCTGCGGCATGACCTGGGACACCCTGCAGGCGCTCAAGCCGGACTGGCTCGCGCGAAAAGAAGGTGCGCATCCTGGTGCAGATCGCGCTGGAGAAGCATCCCGACCTGCCGGACGTGCCGTCGGTGTTCGATCTCGCGCGCAGACCGAGGAGGAGCGCCAGATCATGGCGCTGTGGGCGGCGCCCAACAAGATGGGACGGCCGTTCTATGCGCCGCCCGAGCTGCCGAAGGATCGCGCCGAGCTGCTGCGCCGCAGCTTCGACCGCACCATGAAGGACCCTGCGCTGCTGGCCGAGGCGGAGAAGACGAAGGTGTTCGTCGCGCCGACGACCGGCGAGCAGGTCACGCGCTGATCGAGCGCATCTACGCCACGCCCGCGGACGTGGTCGCCAAGGCGCTCGAAGCCAGCAAGGGCAGTCAAGTAGCCGACGCAGTCATCTCATCCGAAATCGAGGAGAGTTGTCCATGAGCAAGCCGGCATTCGCCTGGCCCGAAGGTCGCCGCGTCGCGGTCATCGTCAGCGTGCTGCTGGAAACCTGGTCGGAGGGGAAGGCGCCGAGCTATTTCCCGCGCACCACGCCGAACAAGCCGGGCATTCCGGACATCGCCGGCATCAACTGGTCGACCTATGGCGGCAAGGAAGGCGTGTGGCGGCTCGTGCGCATCGTCGACGAGGTCGGGCTCAAGGCGACGCTGTTCTGCAACGGACGCTCGGCCGAGCTCTATCCGGACGCGGTCGCGCAGTTTGTCCGCGCCGGCCACGACGTCGCCGGCCACGGCTACCTGCAGGACGAGGTGTTCGCGCAGTTGACGCCGGAGGAGGAGCGCGGCCGCATCCGGCAGACGCTCGACGCGATCGAGAAGGCCGGCGGCAAGCGCCCGACCGGCTGGATCACGCCGATCTACGGCTGGTCGGAGCACACCATGGACATCGTCGTGCAGGAGAAGCTCGTCTGGTGCTCCGACGCGCTGGATTCGAACCTGCCGTACCGGCAGAAGACCAAGAGCGGCTCGGTCATCGTCATCCCCTGGAGCGACTTCGTCGACAACCGCGCGCTGCGCGCGAGCCCGCAAATCTATTTCGACGTCTACAAGGAAACGTTCGACTATCTGCACGCCTGCGAGCCGGGCTCGCTCATCAATGTCGGCGTGCACAGCCATTTCGGCGGCCGCCCGCTGATGTCGGCGATGTTCCGCAAGGTGCTGCAATATCTGCGCAGCTTCCCGGACGTCTGGTTCCCGCACCACGCCGAAGTCGCGCAGTGGATGATCGACAACAAGATCGAGCATCCGACCTACGCCAGCCGGTTCTTCAACCGGCGGTGAGGGCGAGGCGCGCGTATCGGTTGAAGAATATCGAGGGAGGTGCATCCATGCTTGCGAGATCGTTGGCTCTGCTTGCGCTCGTCACCATGATGTCGGCCCTCGGTGCCGCGCCGGCACGTGCCGCCGAGGCGGTGAAATCGGCGGTGGCGGCGCGTGTGATCTTTGCAATTCCGTATTGGATCGCCGAGCGTAAGGGATATTTCAAGGACGAGGGCATCGATGCGAGCCTTGCCGTCGGGCTGACGAGCTCGGAAATCACGGCGCAGACCCGCGCCGGCGCGTTGCAAATCACGTTCGGCGGGCCGGACGCGACCCTCATCGATGCCACCAAAGGTGGATCGATGCGCATCATGGCGGGCGTGGTACGGCGCCCGCCGCTCTGGCTGATCGCAAAATCCTCGATCAAGAGTTTCGCCGACCTGCGCGGCGCCAATATCGGCGTGCTGTCACTGACCGAAGGCAGCAGCAAGCTGCTGCTCAAGATGGCGCGAGCGGAAGGACTGGCGCCCGGCGACCTGAAGATGACGGCCGTGGGTGGGGCACCGACGCGCTGGAATTTGCTTAAGGCCGGCAAGATCGATGCCGGCATGCAGCCGCTCCCGCTCAACTACGAAGCGGAGGCCGCCGGCTTCAACGACCTCGGCTGGGCCGGCAAGTACGAGCCGGAATGGCAATTCATTACGGTCAATGCCAGCGCCGAATGGGCGAGCCGCAATCCGAAGACCACCACCGGCTTCATCCGCGCCCTGCTGCGCGGTCAGGCGTTCATCGCGTCGAATCCGGCCGAGGCGGCGCAGATTGCGGCCGACGAGCTGAAATCTCAGGTCGGCCTGACCGCCCGTTCACTGTCGGCGGCAGTCCAGCTCGGCATCTTCGATCCGCGGCTCGACGTGTCCGAGATCGGCTTGCAGCGGGTCTTCGAGAACATGCAGGGCGAGGGCGCCATCCCCGCGGACCGGCAATTCGACCTCGGCCGGGTGTTCGTCCCGGACTATCTGCGTGCCGCGCAACGTTCGCTCGCGGTGAAATGAGCTTCGGCTGTCGTCCGCTGCACAAAGGCTGAACCGCACCCGCACGAAGTTCCATTCGACATATTGCGAAACACGGCAGACCCTTCCTCCTGAGCACGCACGTTGCTAACCTGTTCGCGCCAGCCAGCGCTCGGGACGAGCAATGCAATTGGGCGATAGGACGAAGCATGGGGGCTCGAGCGTCGATGAACCGCGCCCCGGCGCTTCGCCAGGCGCGATCGCCGCGCACTACGATCTCAGCGATGAGTTCTTCCGCCTCGTGCTCGGACCTGACATGGTCTATTCATGCGCCCTGTTCGAGGGGCGCGACGACCTCGCAACCGCGCAAACCCGCAAGCTTCAATATCACATCACGGAGTGCCGGCGCGCACAATGCGCCGCGCGTGCTCGATGTCGGCTGCGGCTGGGGCGCGTTGCTGACGCGCCTGGTTGAAAACGCCGGCGTTGAACATGCCGTCGGTTTGACGCTCAGCCCATCGCAGGCGCAGTGGATACGCCGCAACCCAAGGCCTGACATCGAGGTCCGTCAGGAGCACTGGCGCGATCACAATCCCCGAGAAACCTTATGGTGCCGTCATTTCGATCGGCGCCTTCGAGCACTTCGCCCATCCCGGCCTCGGTCCCGACGAGAAACTTGATGCCTATCGGTCATTCTTCGCCTTCTGCGATCGTGTCCTGGTTTCGCGCGGCAGGCTTTCCCTGCAGACGATTGCGTTCACACAGGCGCCCCACAACCTCGACGCGTCGACCTTCGAGAAAGTGTTTCCCGAGAGCGAACTGCCCTTGCTGTGGCAGCCGGCCGCTGCGGCCGACGGATACTTTGAGTTGCTCAGTTTGCGAAACGACCGCGCCGACTATTTCCGGACGTTGCGGCTATGGAGCCGGAATCTGACGGAAAATCGCGCGCAAGCCGTGGCGCTGGTCGGCGAGCCCGCGGTGGCAAATTTTCAGAATTATCTTCGCCTGTCAGCAATGGTATTCCGAAGTGGGATCGCGAGCCTGCTGCGGATGACGTTCGAAAAGCTGAAATGATGGGACGACGGCGGCGCCCGAGGCGGGCGGTTTGTCGCCTGACGCTGCCATCAGTGCTCCGTGGCCGAAACACTCATAGGCGCGGAGGCTCCCGGACCGGAGCCTCTCTTCATATTGCGTCACGCGCACCGGCGGACGGCGCCGCGTCTTACTTCGCCAGCGGATCGGGCCGCACCTGGATCTGCACCGCGCGCGGATACTGGCCCTTGCCGCCTTCCATCAGCCACGGCGTGCGGTCGCCGCTCGCGCTCCACAGGCCGCGGCCCTTCCAGCCGGCGTTGGGATCGTCGATGCGCGCATCGAGACCCTTGGCGTAGAAGCCCATCGGGTAGGGGATGCGCAGCCGCACCATCTCGCCGTTCACCAGCGCGGCGAAGCCGTCGTAGAGATTGGCGGTCGAGATCGGCACGTCGCGGCCGAGGCCGACGGCGTTATGCTGGTCGACCCAGGTGTAGTAGCTCGCCTCCGCGCTGTTCGTCCCGATGTCGCGGAAGCCCGGCCCCGGATACTGATGGAACGTCCAGCCTTCCGGGCAATGGTTGCCGGTGGCCTTCGGTCCGTTGAGCGGGCCTTTGCACTTGCGCCGGTCGAAGGCGCCGAGGTGGCCGGAGCCGAGCGACACCCAGACCACGCCCTGCGAGTCGATGTCGCCGCCGCGCGGACGAAGCCCGGCATCGGCACGGTGTAGAGCTCGGAGAGCTGCGTCTTCGGATCGTAGCGCAGCACGCCGGCGGGGCCGCCGAACACATTGAACGTGTACCAGACCGAGCCGTCGGCCGGGTTCGGCATCACCGCATAGGGGCCGGAGCCGCCGACGCGCGTGTCCTTGCCGGGCTCGGCCGGCTTGCCCGGCTCGGTCCATTCGTCGCGCACGCCGTTGCCGTTGGTGTCGAGCACGAACGGCGCCCAGCCTTGCGCCTTCGTGGCGTCGCCGGTCTCGTCGAACAGGTTGGCGTCGAGCCAGGCCGCCACCGGGCCGCTGCCGCTCACCCACAGGATGTTGTTCTTGTCGAACTGCAGGTGATGGGTGCCGAAGCAGGTGTCGATGAAGGTGTACTGCATCGTCTTCGGATCGAGGATCGACAATTGCCGGCTGCTCATGTCGAGCGGGAACAGCTTGGCGGACGGATGGTCGGCCCTTCTTGCAGAAGTCCGGATTCGGCGGCCGCGGATGCCGGCGGCGATTCCACACGCGGCCGCGCTCGTCGAACATGGCGTTGTGATTGTTGGCGCGGGTGTCCCAGAGCGCGCGGTCGCCCCAATAGGCCGATGGCGCCGCCGGCTTGACGGCGGCGGCGTGGCCGGGCCCGAGCGCCAGCGGCATGTTCGCGTCGCGCACCGGCATCTTGAAGAACGTTGCCGTGTGCGTCTTGGGATCGAGGATCGGCATCATGTCGGTCGAGTATTCCGGCGAGCCGTAGAGCTTGCCGTTGGCGTTGACCGTCGGATTGCGCCGGTCCGACGAGATCAGGTCGTGCATGTACTTGTCGGGCGTCGACCACGCCCACGAGGTGATCACGACGTTGCGCTCGACGCCCTTCGGCCGCTCCGGCTTGGCGAACGGCAGTTCGCCGTTGGCGATGCCCTGGGTCCACTCGCCGAAATATTTGTAAGGCACGCCGCCGAGTTGGCCGGCCAGCCGGTTGGTCATCTGCTCGCCGGATTGCCCGGCCTGGGTGCGCCTGACCCATGCTTCGGCATGCGACGACACGTGCCGAACTGCGCCGGGATCGTGCGCGTTGCTTCCTGCCCGAGCTGATGACAGCCGACGCAGTCGGTATTCTTCATCCGCGTCAGCCAGAGGCTGCGGGTGACGTTCTTCGGGATGTCCGACGTGCCGCCGAAATCCTTTTCCGGCGGAATCCGCAGCATCGAATACCAGTAGATCGCGGGATAGTAATGCGCCGCCGCGGCGTCGTTCGGCGCCGCCACCGCGGTGTGATTGAGGATCTGGCCGGGCTTCGCGCGCAGCTTCGGTGAATCCACCAGCCCATAGCCGCGCACCCAGACCTGGTAGTTGGCGGTCGGCAGATCCGGGATGACGTAGCGGCCCTGGTCGTCGGTCACGACGATCTTGATGAAGTTGGTCGGCAGGTCGGTGGTTTCCGCGATCACCCATACGCCCGCCTCCGGTCCTTTCGGTCCGGTGACCACGCCGCCGATATCGTCGTTGTCGATGGCGACCGCTTGTTGCGCCGCCGCCGGCCGCACCGTCAGCTCGGCTGGCGCATGGATCGACGACAGCGCGGCCGCGGCCAACCACGCCGAGATGAATTGCCTATGCGTGACATCTTACTCTCCCGATTTCCGATTGTTGGTTTTTTGCTCCGGTATCCCGGGGCTGATTGGGGCCGGATGGTAGTGAGTTTTCGCGACCCTTGAAAGACGGCTGGCGTCCTTGCTGGCGCCCTGTCGTACCGGCGTCGCGCGTGGCACACTCATGGCACAATCGGACAAAAGATCGGGAGGCGCGCCATGCTGCGGATCGTCGTTGCGACGGCGGCGCTCGTGCTTGCGATCGCGTATGCGCGCGCCGATCCGGTCGCCGACTTCTACAAGGGCCAGCAGGTCAAGCTGATCGTCGGCTACGGCACCGGCGGCGGCTATGACGTCTACGGCCGGCTGTTCGCCCGCCATCTCGGCCGGCACATCCCCGGCAATCCGAACGTGATCGTGCAGAACATGCCGGGCGCCGGCTCGCTGCGCGCCGTCAATTTCCTCGCCAACACCGCGCCCAGGGACGGCACCGACGATCGCGACGTTCTCGCGCGACATGCCGCTTGCTCGCCATCATCGGCCACAACGCCAATGTGCGGTTCGATGCGCGCACGCTGACCTGGCTCGGCTCGTCGTCGAGCTACGCCAACGACGCCTACTTCCTGTTCGTCCGCAAGGACGCCAAGGTGCAGTCGATCGACGATGCGCGCCGCGCCGGGCGGGCCGCCGCTGGTGCTCGGTGGCACCGCCGAGGGCGCGACCGGCAACGACGTGGCGATGGTGTTGCGCGAGTGCGCTCGGCCTCAACCTCCGGCTCATCTCCGGCTATCCGGATTCGGGCGGGCTGTTCCTCGCGGTCGATCGCCGCGAAGTCGACGGCCGCTTCGTCGGGCTGTCGGCGACGGCGTCCTCGCATCCGAAATGGCTGGCGCCCGCGAGCCACATGCGCATGCTGTTGCAGTTCGCGCGCGTGACGCGGCATCCGGAGTTTCCCGGCGTGCCGACCGCGCGCGAGCTTGCGGCCGACGACAAGGCGCGCGCGCTCATCGCGCTCGCCGAATTGCCCTACCGGCTGTCGCGGCCGTTCGCCGCACCGCCCGGCGTTCCCGCGGATCGCGCGCGGGCGCTGCAGGCGGCGTTCCTTGCAGTGCACAACGATCCGCACTATCGCGAGGATGCCGCGCGGCTGAAGGTCGACATCAGCCCGATCGGCGGCGGCAGACGTGCGTGCGCGCGATCGACGACATCGCCGGCGCGCCCGCCGACATGCTCGACGTGATCCGCTCCATCATGGTGGACTCGAAAGGAAGCGGGGAGGGGAAGCGTTGAGGCGGCGCCGCCTTAACCGCATCCGTCGGCTGCCGTTGCCCGTAAATCCTGGACCGCATAGTCATTGCCGCAAAGAGGCGACGGGAGAGGAACGGCATGCCCGGGCTTGGGCGAAGACGCGCGCTGACGGCGCTGGCGTTGCCATGCGCGTGGACGGCGCTGCTGGCGCTGCCGGCAAAGGCCGACGCGGTCGCGGATTTCTATCGCGGCAAGACGGTGACGCTGGTCGTCGGCTATGGGCCGGGCGGCGGCTACGACGTCTATGCGCGGCTCGATCGGCCGCCATCTCGGCCGCCACATCCCCGGCCATCCCACCGTCGTGGTGCAGAACATGCCGGGCGCCGGCATCGCTGCGCGCCGTCAACTGGCTCAACAATCTGGCGCCGCGGGACGGCACCGCGATCGCGCATTTTGCGCGCAACATGCCGCTGATGGGCATGCTCGGCAGCAACAGCAACGCGCAGTTCGATCCGCGCAAGTTCAACTGGCTCGGCTCGTCGTCGAGCTTCGCCAACGACGCCTACATCCTGATCGTGCGCACCGACATCCCGGTGAAGACCATCGACGATGCGCGCCGGCCGGGCGGCGAGCCGCTGGTGCTCGGCGGCACCGCGGAAGGCGCGACCGGCAACGACGTGCCGATCATCCTGCGCGACACCATCGGCCTCAACGTCAAGCAGGTGGTCGGCTATCCCGACTCGCGGCGCGCTGTTCCTCGCCATGGAGCGCGGCGAGGTGCATGGCCGCACCACCGACCTTTCCTCGGTCAAGGCGATCAAGCCGGAATGGCTCAAGCCGGGCAGCGGCTTCCATGTGCTGGTGCAGTTCGCGCGCGAGACGCGCCACCAGGATTTCCCGAACGTGCCGACGGCGCGCGAGCTTGCGCGCAACGAAAGCGCGCGCGCTGCTGATCGAGCTCACCGAGATTCCCTACAAGCTGTCGCGGCCGTTTGCGGCGCCGCCGGGCATTCCGGCGGCGCGCGCGCAGGCGCTGCAGCGCGGCCTTCGCCGCCACCCACCGCGATCCGCAATATCTCGCGGACGCCGCAAAGCAGCGCGTGGACGTGAGCCCGGTCACCGCCGAGCGAGGTGCTGGCCGCGCTCAAGCGCATCGAAAGCGCGCCGCCAGCAGCAGCTCGACTATCTCCGCCGGCTGTTCGCGGAGTCGAAGGGCTGAGCGCGCTCGCAGCGCGCCGCATGGCGCTTTCGCGCATGCGCTGGACCGCCTAACATCGCGTCGTGACTGGATGCATCGCCGAGGAAGCCAAGGCAGAGGATGCATGTCGAGGTTGTGCGCTGCGTTGGCATTGGCTGTTGCGTTGACCGCAGCCTGCCGGCGCAGGCCGACGACGTGGCGGATTTCTACAAGGGCAAGCGCGTCAATCTGATCGTCAGCTACGGCCCCGGCGGCGGCTACGACGTCTATGCGCGCGTGCTCGCGCGCCACATCGGCCGGCACATCCCCGGCAATCCCAACATCGTGGTGCAGAACATGCCGGGCGCGGGCTCGCTGCGCGGCGCCAACTACCTCTACAACGTCGCGCCCAAGGACGGCACCGCGTTCGGCACCTTCGCGCGCAACATGCCGATGCTCGGCCTGCTCAAGAGCGGGCAGAACGTCCAGTTCGATCCGATGAAGTTCACCTGGCTCGGCTCGTCGTCGAGCCTCGCGAACGACGCCTATGTGCTGATCCTGCGCCGCGACGCCAAGGTGAAGATCGATCGAGGATGCGCGCCGCGCCGGCGGTCCGCCGATCATCCTCGGCAGCACCGCGGAAGGCACCTCGAGCGACGCCATGGGCGTCCTGCTGCGCGAATGGCTCGGCTTCAACCTCAAGGTGATCGCCGGGCTACACCGATTCCGGCGTGCTGTTCCTGGCGATCGAGCGCGGCGAGGTCGACGGCCGCACCGTCGGGCTGTCGTCGGTGAAAGCCAACAAGCCCGACTGGCTCAAGCCCAACGGCTTCGCCCGCGTGATGGTCGTGTTCGGGCGCGGCACGCGCTTCCCGGAATTCCCGGATGCGCCGACCGCGCGCGAGCTGCGCCAAGAATGCCGAGGATCGCAATCTGATCGAGATCCTCGAAATGCCCTACGCGCTGTCGCGGCCCTATGCGGCGCCGCCCGACGTGCCGCCGGATCGCGCCCGGGCGCTGCAGCAGGCGTTCATGGCGACGCACAAGGATCCGGCCTATCTCGCCGACGCCGAGAAGGTCGGCATCGAGGTCAGCCCGATCGACGGCGACGGCGATCCGCAAGCTGATCGAGCAGATCGCCAAGACGCCGGCCGACCAGCTCAAGCGGATCGAGAATCTGATCACGGCCGGCGGGTGAACGGCAGCCGGACCGCGTTGGGAGGAAACAGCATGACGAGAATTCCCCGCCGCACATTCCTGCACGGTGGCCGCGGGCGGTGCGCTCGCGGCGACGTCGCGCACGCGCCTGCCGCGCAAACCTATCCGTCGCGGCCGGTGCGCCTCATCGTCGCGTTCGTGCCCGGCGGCGCCACCGACACGCTGGCGCGGCAGATTTCCGAGGATCTCAAGCAGGCGCTCGGCGAGCCCGTCGTCATCGAAAACCGTCCGGGCGCCGGCGGCTATATCGCCTGGAGCCATGTCGCGTCGTCCGAGCCGGACGGTCACACGCTGCTGCTCGCGGAAAATGCGCTCGGCATGAGCCAGGCGCTCTATCGCGGCAAGGCGTCGAGTTTCAATCCGCTGACGCAATACGATGCGGTCGCCGGCGTCGCGACCTCGCCGTCGGCGCTGATCGTTGCCACGCATATTCCGGCGAATACGGTCGCCGAGCTCGTCGCCTACTCGAAGACCGTGAAGGGGAAGATGAACTACGCCTCCGCCGGCGTCGGCAGCGTCTCGCATCTCAATTTCGAGGTGTTCAAGGACGCGGTCGGCATGGAGGCGGTTCACATCCCCTACAAGGGCGGCGGCGCGGCGATCGCCGACATCGTCGCCGGCCATGTGCCGATGACGATCACCTCGGTGCAGGGGACCAAGTCGCCTGGTCGAGGCCGGCAAGCTCAAGGCGCTGGCGGTGACGAGCCTGGCGCGCTCGCCGGCGATGCCGCACGTCCCGACCATGCAGGAGGCGGGCGTCAAGAAGACCGCGGACGTCGAGCTGCGATTCTGGTTCGGCATCTTCGGTCCGAAGGGCATGCCGGAGCCGGTGAAGGCCAAGCTCGAAGGCGCGCTGAAGAAGGTTCTGGCCGATGCGAAGCTGCGCGAGCGGCTGGCGAACCTCGACATCACGCCGGAATACTCGCCCGGCCCCGCGCTGCGCGCGCGGCTCGAAACCGAGATCAAGAGCTGGAGCAAATTCGTCGACGAGAAGGGGATCAAGCCGGAGTAGCGCAGAGCGAATGCGCGTGGGCGCGTGCCCATTCGACGCGGGCCGGGCGCTGGTCAAGCGGCGCGCGTCCGCACTATGCTGAGCCGCCAACGTCAAACAACACGATGCGATATGGGAGGACGATCATGACGCATGAACGCATGAGCCGGCGCACGATGCTCAAGGGAGCGACCGCGCTCGGTGCGGTGCTCGCCACGACCGCGCAGAAAGCGTCCGCCCAGCAGGCGCCGGCGCGCACCGCCAAGGGCCCGGCCGCGAAGCTGCCGGCGCGCGGCGAGTTCATCATCCGCGGCGCCAACGTGCTGACCATGGATCCGAAGATCGCCGATCTCGCCACCGGCGACGTGCACGTGCGTGACGGCGCGATCGTCGCGGTCGCGCGCCAAGGTCGAGGCGCCGAAGGCGCAGGTGATCAACGGCAGCGGCATGATCTGCATGCCCGGCATCGTCGACACGCACTGGCACCTGTGGACCAGCCTGTTCCGGCCGTTCGTGCGCGCCGACCTTCCGCGCGGTCGGCTATTTCCCGGTCAGCAACCGGCTCGGCCAGCTGATGACGCCGGAGGACAGCTACCGCGCCGTGATGCTCGGCCTCGCCGAGGCGATGAGCGCGGGCTGCACGACGGTGCACAACTGGGCGCACAACGTGCGCTCGCCCGAGCACGCCGACGGCGAGCTTGCCGGCATGCGCGACACCGGCGTTCGTGGCCGCTTCGCCTATGGCCCGGCGCAGGGCATGCCGGACGACCAGCCGATGGACTTCGCCGGTATCGCGCGCGTGCAGAAGGACTGGATGCCGGGCGACGGCCTGCTCACCATGGGCATCTGCTCGCGCAATGTCGGCGCCATGAGCATCGGCGGCGCGGCGCGCGGCGTGCTCACCATCGACCAGACCAGGCGCGACTGGGATGCGGCGCGCAAGCTCGGGCTGCCGATCACGCTGCACACCTCGGGCCCGAGCCCGATCACGCAGCTGGAGGAAGCCGGCCTCCTCGGCAACAACGACCTCCAGCTCATTCACCCGCTGCTCACGACGGCCGAGGAGCGCGCGATGCTGGCGAAGCGCGGGGTGAGTTATGCGATCGCGCCCATCGGCGAGGCCGGGCGGCCGTCGAAGGTCGGCGTCATCCAGCTCGGCGAGTTGCTCCAGGCCGGCGTCAAGGTGAGCATGTCGACGGACCACACCACCAACTACAATTGCGATCCGTTCGTCGGCATGCGCATCCTGTTCGCGGTGCATGGTCACCGCATCGGCAATGCGATACCGCTGACGGTGAAGCGGCTGGTTCAGCTTGCCACGCTCGACGGCGCGGTCGACCTCGGCATCGCCGACAAGTGCGGCTCGCTCACGCCCGGCAAGCGCGCCGACATCATCCTGATACGCGCCAACGACATCAACATGACGCCGGTCGGCGATCCCTACGAGGCGCTGGTCCACCGGGCACAGCCCGGCAATGTCGACACCGTGATCGTCGACGGCCGCATCCTGCGCCAGGGCGGCAAGTTCACGGCGCTCGACCACGCCAAGGTGGTGAAGGACGCGCAGGAGGCGGCGGCGGCGCTGCGGGCGCGGGCGAAGTGGCCGGAATAAAGTTTGGACGACACAGGCAATAACAGAAGAAACGGAGACTTGACGATGACGCATGATCGCGTGAGCCGGCGCAGCTGTCCTGAAGGGTGCAAGCGCGCTCGGTGCTTCACTTGGTGGTTCGGCGCTCACGCCCCACGCGCTGTTCGCGCAGCAAGCGCCGGTGCGTTCGGCCAAGGGCCCGGCCGCGAAACTGCCGCCGCGCGGCGAGTTCGTCATCCGCGGCGCCAACGTGCTGACCATGGACCCGAAGCTCGGCGATTTCGCAGTCGGCGACGTGCACGTGCGCGACGGCGCCATCGTCGCGGTCGGCCGCGAAGGTCGACGCGCCGAAGGCGCAGGTCATCGACGGCGCCGGCATGATCTGCATGCCGGGCTTCATCGATACGCACTGGCACCTGTGGACCAGCCTGTTCCGGCCGTTCGTGCGGTCCGACGTGCCCGCGGTCGGCTACTTCCCGGTGAGCAATCGCCTGGGCCAGCTCATGGTGCCCGAGGACAGCTACCGCAGCGTCGTGCTCGGCTGCGCCGAGGCGCTGAGCGCCGGCGTGACGGCGGTGCACAACTGGTGCGCACAACGTGCGCTCGCCGGAGCACGCCGACGCCGAGCTCTCCGCCATGCGCGATGCCGGCATCCGCGGGCGGTTCGCCTACGGGCCCGGCGCAGGGCATGCCGAACGAGCAGCCGATGGACTTCGCCGGCATGGAGCGCGTCAAGCGCGACTGGATGCCGGGCGACGGCCTGCTCACGCTCGGCATCAACTCGCGCAATGTCGGCGCGAGCTCGATCAGCGCCCCCGGCATTCGCGGCGCGCTCACGATCGAGCAGGCGAAGCGGGACTGGGACGGCGCCCGCGCGCTCGGGCTGCCGATCACGCTGCACACGTCCGGTCCGAGCCCGGTGACCGCGCTCGAAGAGGCCGAAGCTGCTCGGCCCCGACGTGCAGCTCGTGCATCCGATGCTCACCACGCCGGAGGAGCGCGCGATCATGAAGGCGCGCGGCGTCAGCTACTCGATATCGCCGGTGGGCGAGGCGCGCCGCTCGTCCAGTCTCGGCGTCATCCAGTTCGGCGAGCTGCTGGAGGCGGGCGTCAAGATCTAGCCTGTCGACCGACCACACCACCAACTACAACTGCGATCCGTTCGGCAACATGCGCCTGCTGTACGCGCTGCATCAGTTCCGCATCGGCAGCAAGATCCCGCTGACGATGAAGCGCCTGGTGCAGCTCGGCACCATCGACGGCGCGGTCGACCTCGGCATCGCCGACAAGACCGGCTCGCTCACGCCCGGCAAGCGCGCCGACATCATCCTGGTGCGCACCACCGACCCCAACATCACGCCGGTCGCCGATCCCTACGAGGCGCTGGTTTCGCACGCGCAGCCGGCCAATGTCGACACCGTGATCGTCGACGGCCGCATCCTGCGCCAGGGCGGCAAGTTCACCGCGCTCGACCACGCCAGGGTGGTGAAGGAGGCGCAGGAGGCGGCGGCGGGACTGCGCGCGCGGGCGAAGTGGCCGGCGTAATCTGCCGTGCTACATTGCCGGCATGCGCCAGGCGTTGAGACTTCATCCGGATTCGCTCTGCTCCGCAGTGACACACATCGACGTGGACGTCGCGCGTCCCCGCGCCGGCAGTCTTGCTGTTGTCCTATGTCGTGACCGGCAAAATCGGCGATCTGCGCATACCGCCGGTCGTGACGGCCGCGCGTGCGGATGAGCTTTGGCAGCACACCTGCTTCGAGGCTTTCGTCGGTAATTCGGCGAACGCCGCGTACTACGAATTCAACTTTGCGCCCTCGACACAATGGGCGGCCTATCGGTTCGACGGCTACCGAAGCGGGATGCGAGTTGCGACCGAGGTGAGTGCGCCACGGATCGAGGTGCAATCGAGCCCCGAGCTGCTACACATTGCAGGCCGCGCTGGAGCTGGATTGGTTGTCGAGCCTGCCGGCTGGTGCTAGATGGCGTCTCGGTCTCTCGGCGGTGATCGAAGAAACGAGCGGCCGCAAATCATATTGGGCGTTGGCGCATCCACCGGGCAAGGCGGATTTCCATCATTCCGATTGCTTTGCGCATGAACTTGCCCGCAGCGTGACGACGCATGAAATTTGGCATCGACCGACTGATCGCCGAACCCGCTTTGCGCGCGCCGCTGCAGGGGCAAGCGCGTTGCATTGCTCGCGCATCCCGCTTCGGTCACGCGAAGACCTGACGCATTCGCTCGATGCATTGGCGGCGTGCGGCGACATCAAGCTCACAGCCGCTTTCGGTCCGCAGCATGGCCTGCGCGGCGACAAGCAGGACAACATGATCGAGTCGCCGGACTTCAACGATCCGGTGCACGGCATCCCGGTGTTCAGTCTCTATGGCGAGGTGCGCCGGCCGACCGATGCGATGATGGACACATTCGATGTCATCCTCGTCGATCTGCAGGACCTGGGATGCCGCATCTACACGTTCATCACGACGCTGCGCTATGTGCTCGAGGCGGCGGCGAAACATCGCAAAGCCGTGTGGGTGCTGGACCGGCCCAATCCGGTCGGCCGGCCGGTCGAAGGGCCTGACGCTGCGCGCCGGGTGGGAAAGCTTTGTCGGCGCCGGACCGTTGCCGATGCGGCACGGGCTCACGCTCGGCGAGCTCGGGTCGTGGTTCGTCAAGACGCTCAAGCTCGATGTCGAGTATCGCGTCATCGAGATGCAGGGCTGGCAGCCCGATGCCGCGCCGGGCTTCGGCTGGCCGCTCGGCGAGCGCACGTGGGTCAATCCCAGTCCCAACGCGCCGAACCTATGGATGGCGCGCGCCTATGCGGGCACGGTGATGCTCGAGGGCACGACGCTCTCGGAAGGGCGCGGCACCACGCGGCCGCTCGAACTGTTCGGCGCGCCCGACATCGATGCGCGGGCGGTCATGAAGGAAATGACGCGCTGGCGCCGCAATGGCTGCGCGGCTGCCGCCTGCGCGATTGCTGGTTCGAGCCGACGTTTCACAAGCATGTGGGCAAGCTTTGCAGCGGCGTGCAGATTCACACGGAAGATCCGAGCTACGATCACGAGGCGTTCAAGCCGTGGCGCATCCAGGCGCTCGCGTTCAAGGCGATCCGCCGCTTGTATCCGGACTATCCGCTGTGGCGCGATTTCGCCTACGAATACGAGCACGGCAAGCTCGCCATCGACGTCATCAACGGCGGTCCGCTGCTGCGCGAATGGGTGGACGATGCGGCCGCGACGCCGCAGGACCTGGACGCGCTGGCGATGCCGGATGAGCAGGCGTGGCTGGGCGAGCGGCAAGAATACCTGCGCTACTGAAGGACGACGCGATTCCCTAGCGCGCCGCGGCGAGGGCGGCGTGTGGAACCTCGATGTCGACCTCGAGCGTCGAGACCGTGTCGCCGCGCTCCATCTTGATGCGCACCTGGTCGTGGTCGACGGCGACGTGCTTGGCGATCACCGCGAGGATTTCCTCGCGCAGGATCGTCAACAGGTCGGATTGCCCGGACTGGCCCGCTCGTGCGCCAGCAGGATCTGCAGCCGCTCGCGCGCGACCGGCGCGGTGCCGCGGCGCTTGAAGAGCAAGGAGAACTCATGCCGCCCTCCGTCCGAACAGCTTGCCGAGGAAGCCTTTGCGGTCGGTCGGAACGGTCATCGGCACGTTCTCGCCGCGCAGCCGCGCCGCCGCGGCGCGATAGGCCCGCGCCGGCGCGCTGTCGGGTCGTTGAGCGTCACCGGCGAGCCGAGTTGGAGGCGCGCAGCACCTCCTCGCTCTCCGGGATGATGCCGAGCAGCGGGATCGACAGGATCTCGAGCACGTCCTCGATGCTTCAGCATCTCGCCGCGCTCGGCGCGCGCCGGGTCGTAGCGGGTGAGCAGCAGGTGCTTCTCGATGCGCTCGCCCTTCTCGGCCTTCATCGGTCTTGGAATCGAGCAGGCCGATGATGCGGTCGGAATCGCGCACCGAGGAGACTTCCGGATTGGTGACGACGACGGCGATGTCGGCGTGGCGCATGGCGAGCGTGGCGCCGCGCTCGATGCCGGCCGGGCTGTCGCAGATCACCCAGTCGAACTTCTCGCGCAGCTCGGCGATGACGCGCGCGACGCCCTCCTCGGTGAGCGCGTCCTTGTCGCGCGTCTGCGAGGCCGGCAGCAGCGACAGCGTGTCGATCCGCTTGTCGCGGATCAGCGCCTGCGCGAGCTTGGCGTCGCCCTGGACGACGTTGATGAGGTCGTAGACGACGCGCCGCTCGGCGCCCATGACGAGGTCGAGGTTGCGCAGGCCGACGTCGAAATCGACGACGACGACGTTCTGGCCCGTCTGCGCGAGCGCGGCGCCGAGCGCGGCGGTCGACGTGGTCTTGCCGACGCCGCCCTTGCCCGATGTCACGACCATGACCTTGGCCATTGCGGTCCCCTTCTCCTCAGTTCAGTCGAGCGACTTCGATCATGATCGCGTCGCCGTCGAGCCAGGACCTGGACGGCCGGCCGCGGAGCTGCGCGTCCATGTCCTCGGCGGTCTGGTAGAGGCCGTCGATGGCGAGCAGCTCGGCTTCGAGCTTGCGGCAGAAGATGCGCGCGCGGCCGTTGCCCATCGTGCCGGCGATGGCGCGGCCGCGCAGCGTGCCGTAGACGTGGATCGAGCCGCCGGCGACGATCTCGGCGCCCGAGGCGACCGAGCCGACGACGGTGACGTCGCCCTCGGGGAAGATGATCGACTGGCCGGAGCGGACCGGGCTGTCGATCAGCAGCGAGGTCGGCGTCGTCTTCGCCGCGGCCGGCCGGCGCCGGCGGCTGGCGCGGGCGCTGTCGCTTGCGCGGCGCGTCGGCTGCGCTCGACGCTCCGCCGGGCGTCCGCCGGTCATCGGCGGCGGCAGGCCGGACCGAGCTGCGACGGATCGGCGCCCTCGATGCCCATGATGCGGATGTTGCGCTCGGCGAGCTGAGCGAGGAGATGCCGATGCCGGGCTGGCCGAGCTTGACCGCGCCGAGATCGAGCACGACCGGCCGGCCGGCAAAGAAGCCCGGCGAGTTCTTGATCCAGCTGTCGAGCTGGGCGAGCCACTCGATGATGGGCGCCTGCGGCGCGAGGA
Organism: uncultured Alphaproteobacteria bacterium; assembly: GCA_963850705.1. Lineage (GTDB taxonomy): Bacteria > Pseudomonadota > Alphaproteobacteria > Rhizobiales > Xanthobacteraceae > VAZQ01. The sequence continues at coordinate 51,590 of CAWKMR010000019.1, forward strand.
CAAAGGCGATGTACGAGCGAATGCAAAAGCGGATCGAGTTGTTCGCGTCGCTTGCGCTGGTCACGGCGGCCCCTTCGATTTTTTGTGGAGGCGATTGCTGCGAGCATTGGGCGTGGAATGGTTAACGCGGAGTTAAAGCGAAACTATTCGCAAAGATGATCGGCGGGCGGCGGTAGTATACTGCTGGCAGACTACAGTCGTAGATTGGGAAAGCGGCCTACGGTAACGGAATACGACTGAAATATTGCAGGAATTACTGTAGGCCCGCGCAACCGCGGCGTTAGTACACGCCGAGATGCTGGGTGAGGTCGACGCTTTGCCGCTCGATGTCGGCCGGCGTCGAGGTGACCGCGACGCGGTCCGCTGTTGAGGATCGCGATATCGTCGGCGATGTCGAGCACGAGCCGCGGGTTCTGCTCGACCAGCACGATCGAGAGGCCGCTCTCCTTGAGCTTGCGGATCGTCGCCATCACGTCGGCGACGATCTGCGGCGCCAGCCCTTCCGACGGCTCGTCCATCAGCAGCACGCGCGGATTGGCCATCAGCGCGCGGCCGATCGCGAGCATCTGCTGCTCGCCGCCGGAGAGATGCGCCGCGTACTGATGCTTGCGCTCGGCGAGCCGCGGGAACATGCCGAACACGGTGTCGGTGGTCCACGGCGCGTGGCGGCTGCCGGGGCCGGGCGGCCGCGCGGCGACGATCAGGTTCTCGCGCACGGTGAGGCTCTTGAAGATGCGCCGCCCCTGCGGCACCAGCGCGATGCCGCGCGCCGCGATCGCTTCCGGCGGCAGCCGCGTGATGTCGGCGCCGAACACCTCGACGCTGCCGCCGCGCGCGGGCAGGAGGCCGACCACGACATTCATGCAGGTCGACTTGCCGGCGCCGTTGCGGCCGAGCAAGCCCGAGCAGGCGGCCTTCGCCGAGCGCGAACGACACCTTCTCGAGGATGTGGCTGTCCCCGTAGAAGGCGTCGATGTCGCTGAGGCCGAGCGCGCTAGTGGCCAAGATAGACCTCCCGGGTGCGCGGATCGGCGACCACCTCGGCGCGCGTGCCTTCGAGGATGACCTCGCCGAAATGCAAGAGCGTGATGCGCTCCGCCCAGTCGAGCGCGACGTCCATGTTGTGCTCGATCATCACGACCGTGACCTCGCGCGGGATCGCGTTGAGCAGCGCGCGCACGTCGCGCCGCTCGTCGATCGACAGTCCCGCGAACGGCTCGTCGAGCAGCAGCACCTTGGGGCTTTGCGCCAGCGCCATCGCGATCTCGACGCGGCGGCGCTCGCCGTAGGAGGTCTGCGACAGCGGGCGTTCGGCGAGATGCGCGAGGCCGACGCGGGCGAGCGCCTCGCGCGCGCGCTCGATGAGGTCGTGCTCGCTGGTCGAGGTCCGTGAACGGCGACCAGCGCTTGCGGCGACAGCCCGAGCAAGGCGAGCGTGACGTTGCGCAGGATCGTGTCCTGGTCGAACAGCGTGATGATCTGGTAGGTGCGCGCCATGCCGAGATGCGGCCGGCGGTGGCTCGCCATCCGGGTGATGTCGCGGTCGAACAGCGCGATCGAGCCCTGAGTCGGGCGCGAGCTCGCCGGTGATCAGGTTGAACAGCGTGGTCTTGCCGGCGCCGTTCGGGCCGATGATCAGGCGGCGCTCGCCGGGCGCGACGTCGAGGTTGACGTCGGCGGTGACGCGCAGGCCGCCGAACGACTTGCACAGGTGATTGACGGCGAGCGCGGTCATGTCGGCACCTTGGCGTGCGCTCCTCGGCGGCCTGCGCCGGCGTTCCGTTCCACCGCGTCTTGATCGTGCTGCCAGCCCCAGCGCCACAGCCGCACCGTGCCCGGCACCAGGCCTTCCGGCATGAAGGTGATGATGACGATGAAGATCACGCCGAGCACCAGGTTCCAGCGCTCGATATAGGCGCTCACCACGTTCTTCATGACGACGACGATGACGGCGCCGGCGATCGGGCCGAGCAGCGTGGCGGTGCCGCCCGAGATCACCATCAGCAGCACCTCGGCCGAGGCGGTGAGCGCCGACACCTGCGGCGAGATGAACTGGTTGTAGTAGATGAACAGCAGCCCGGAGATGCCGGTCCAGAGGCCGGAGAACACGATCGCCAGGAAGCGGATCAGCCAGACATTGTAGCCGAGCGCGTTCATGCGCCGCGCCTGGTCGCGGGTGCCGCGCAGGCTCGCGCCGAACGGCGAGCGCACGAACAGCATCATGCTGCCGAGCGCGAGCAGGAACACGATCAGGCAGGCGAAGTAGAACGACGGCGCGCTCGCGAGCGAGAGCCCGAACGGCGCCGGCCGGGTGGTCACGTTGACGCCGTTGTCGCCGCCGGTGAGGCTCGCCCAGCGGTAGGCGATGCCCCAGATGATCTGGCCGAGCGCCAGCGTGATCATCAGGAAGCCGATGCCGGTCGAGCGCAGCGCCAGCACCGCGAAGATCGCGGAGGCGGCGAGCGTGACCACGATGGCGGCGCTGTTGGCGGCGAGATGGCCGTAGCCCGTCTGCAGCAGCAGCGCCGCGGTATAGCCGGCGATGGCGAACAGGCCGGCATGGCCGAGCGAGACCAGGCCGGCGTAGCCGACCAGCACATTGAGCGCGAGCGCGAACACCGCGAACAGCAGGATCTGGCTCGCGATGTTGATGTAGTAGGTGTTGCCGACCCACAGCGGCAGCGTGCACGAGCAGCACGCAGCGCGATGCGCGATCGCCGCGTCATCGCGCGTCACGGTCCGCTCATGGCACCACCCGGCCGAACAGGCCCTGCGGGCGCAGCACCAGGACCAGCAGCATCGGCAGGAACAGGATGACGTAGGCGAGGTCGGGGAACATCGCCTGGCCGAAATTGTAGAGGAAGCCGAGGATGAAGCTGCCGACCAGCGCGCCGAGCAGGCTGCCGGTGCCGCCGAGGATGACGACGATCAAGGCGAGCGGCAGCATCTCGAAATCGAGGCCGGGATAGACCGAGAGGAACGGCGCGCCCATCACGCCGGCGAAGGCGGCGAGCGCCGCGCCGAGGCAGAACACGATCGTGAACAGCTGCGAGACCTTGATGCCGCAGACGCGCGCGATCGCCGGATCGTCGACGCCGGCGCGGATCATGGCGCCGAGCCGCGTCCAGTCGACCATGATCCAGAGCGCGATCGCGACCGACCACCGCGACCGCGAGCACCGCCAGCCGATAGAGCGGGAAGAACATGCCCATCGCCTGCACCGCGCCGCGCAGCTCACGCGGCGGGCGTGGGCTGCCAGGGGTCGCCGGTCCAGATCATCAGGCAGAGGTCGGCGATGATGAAGGCGAAGCCGAGCGTCAGCAGCACCTGCGGCAGCACCTGGCCTTCGAGGCGGCGCAGCAGGAAGCGCTCGATGACGCCGCCGATCACCGCCATGGCGAGGCCGCTGAGCAGCGCCGCGAGCCAGAAGTTCATGCCCCAGTCGAGGAACGACACGCCGAAATAGGCGCCCAGCATGAAGAAGGCGCCGTGCATCAGGTTCGGGATGCGCATCAGCCCGAAGATCAGCGAGAAGCCGGCCGACAGCAGGAACAGCAGGCCGCCGAGCGCGAAGCTGTTGATCGCGAGGATGACGGCCTGCGCCGACGTGATCTGCTGCATCATGGGGGAAGCGAGCTCTCGTGTCCCGGACGCGGTGCAGCGTGGAGCGAAGCGGAACGGTGCACCGCTGATCCGGGACCCCGGTTGTTTGCGTCCTCAGTAACCGGGGTCCCGGGTCTGCAGCGCACCACTTCGTGTTGCGCTGCGCCCGGGACACAGAAGATCGGCTATTCCAGATACTTCGCCGGCGGATAGTCGCGCGCGTAGACCGGGTTCTTCAGGAACTCGGCCTCGTTGTAGGTCCAGAACTGGCTGACGTTCGGATAGGTCTTGATCACCGTGTTGGCGAGCTGCTTGCCCTTGCGCTCGCAGCGGCGGATGAAGACGTCGCCGATGACGTTGCCGTACTTGTCGAACTGTCATCGGCCCGCGCGGCGTGTCGGTCAGCGAGACCTCGTGCAGCGCCTCGGCCAGCGCCTTGCGGTCGTCGGCCTTGCCGCCGAGCTTCTGGATCGCGGCTTCGACGCACTGGCCGGCGATATACATGCCGGCCGAGTAGCCGCCGGGCAGCACCTTGTAGTCCCTCTGCATGTCGGCGACGAAGCGCTTGTTCGACGGCGTGTCGAGGTCGGCCGAATACCAGGCCGCGGAGATCACGCCGACCGCCTCGTCGCCGAGGCTGCGCAACAGCGCGTCGTCCATCGCGGTCCAGCCGGCGAGCAGCGGGATCTTTCCCTGCAGGCCGAGGTCGGCATAGGTGCGCATGAACCGCACCGGGTTCGATCCGGCAAAGCCGTTGAACACGCAATCGACCTTGCCGATCTGCGCGATGTAGGGCGTGTAGTCCGGCGTCACCAGCGGCGGCCACAGCTTCTTCACCACGCGCCCGCCATTGTCCTCGAACACGCGCTGGAAGCCGGCCATCTGCTCGTAGCCGAACGCGAAGTCCTCCGAGATCAGCGCGGCGCGGCGGAATTTGAGCTCCTTGGCCGCGTAGTCGCCCATGACGTGACAGCACTGCGCCGAGGTCGCCGAGGGGCGGATCACGAACGGATTGGCCGCGCGCTGGGTCACGTCTTCCGCCGCCGCGAGGCTGATCAGCGGCGTGGCGTTGTCGCGCACATAATTGGTGATCGCGAGCAGCTCGAAGGCGGCGAGCGGCCCGAGGATGACGTTGACCTTGTCGCGCTCGATCAGCTCCTGCGCCTTGGTGCGGGCGCCGGCCGGATTGCCGCCGGTGTCGGCCGAGATGAATTCGATCTTGCGCCCGGCGAGCGCGTTGCCCTTCTCCTTCAGGAACGTGAGGATGCCCTGTTCCATCTGGATACCGCCCTGCGCGAGCGGGCCGGTCTTGACGGTGAGCAGGCCGAGCTTGAACGGCGCCTGCGCCTGCACATAGGGCGCCCGCATGCGTCGCGATCGCGGCGCCGGACGCGGCCAGACCTTTCAAGACACGTCGACGATGGACTGCCATATCGTATCCTCCCCTGAATGGTCGCCTTTGTTATGGGTGCAAGCATGACAAGGTTTTGCGCCATCCGCTAGCCTCCTTGCGGCCGAGCGACCTGCGGCGACTGAGATCCACATTGCCGGGCGCGTGCGCATCGGCGCACATTGATGCGTCATAACAATTGTTCCGGTGGGGAGGCCTTGCGATGAAGCTGTTTTCGTTCTGGCGTTCGCTGGCGACGTTTCGCGTCCGGATCGCGCTCAATCTCAAGGGGCTCGCGCCCGAGGTCGTGGACGTCGATCTGCTGAAAGGCCAGCAGCGCAATCCCGAGTTTCGCGCGGTCAATCCGCAGATGGTGATCCCGGCGCTGGTCGAGGACGACGGGCGGATGCTGTTCCAGTCGCTGGCGATCCTCGAATATCTCGACGAGACCGCACCCGAGCCGCCGCTGCTGCCGAAGGACCCGTTCGATCGCGCGCGGGTGCGCGGGCTCGCGCTGATCGTCGCCTGCGACGCCCATCCGCTGGTGGTGCCGCGCATCCGCAACTATCTCGAACACGAGCTGAAGCTCGACGAGCCGACGCGGCTGAAATGGATCCGGCAACTGGAGCAACGAGGCGCTCACCGCGCTCGAGACCCATCTCAGCCGCGACAAGCAGACGGGACGCTATTGCCACGGCGACCAGGTCACGATGGCCGACATCTGCCTCGTCACCCACGCGGTCGGCGCGAAGCTGTTCGAGGTCGACCTCAAGCCCTATCCGACGGTGTCGCGGATCGTCGACGAATGCCTCAAGATCGACGCTTCTCACGCGCGCATCCGCTCAAGCAGCCGGGCGCGCCGGCGGGTGGCGGGCACTAGTTTCTGATTTGGCGATGTGGACTAGATGGAGCAGCGCACTCCGTACCTCTCCCCGCTTGCGGGGAGAGGTCGGATCGCGAAGCGATCCGGGTGAGGGGACTATCGAAAGAGCGCGCTCGTGGGATTCCCCCCCCCGACCCCTCGCCGCCGCTTCAGCGGGGGGAGGGAGCGGACGAGCCCCGTCAGTACATCTACTGCGGCTCGATGCCGGCGGCCTTCGCGACCTTGCGCCACTTGTCGAGCTCGTTGCGGATGTGCGCGGCGAATTCCTCCGGCGAGGTCGGCGACGGCTCGGCGCCGTCATGCGCGAGCTTCTCCTTCATCTCGGCGGAGTTCAGCGCCTTCATCGACTCGGCGTGGATCTGCGAGATGATCGCCGCCGGCGTGCCGGCCGGCGCCAGGAAGCCGTACCACTGCACGGCCTCGTAGCCGGGCACGCCGGCCTCCGCGATCGAAGGGATGTCCGGCATCGAGCCGGAGCGCGTGGCGGTCGACACGCCGAAGGCGCGCACCTTGCCGGCCTCGATCTGCGGCTTGGCCGAGAGCGCGGTCGAGAACATGCGCGTTGATCTGCCCGCTCATCACGTCGGTCAGCGCCGGCACCGTGCCGCGATAGGGGATGTGCTGGAGGTCGACGCCGGCCATGCTCTTGAACAGCTCCATGCACATGTGCGGCGAGGTGCCGATGCCGGGCGTGCCATAGGTGAGCTTGCCGGGCTGCTTCTTGGCGAGCGCGATGAACTCGGTCAGCGTCTTCGCCGGCACCGACGGATTGACGATCAGCACGTTCGGCGCCTTGGCGGCCAGCGTGATCGGCGCGAAATCCTTGATCGGGTCGTACGACACTTTTTTGTAGAGCACGGAATTGAGCGACAGCGTGCTCGCCGTCATCAGGAAGGTGTAGCCGTCGTTGGCGGCGCGGGCGACGCTCTCGATGCCGATCATGTTGCCGGCGCCGGGGCGGTTCTCGACGAAGAACTGCTGCTTGAACGCCTTGGAGAAATGGTCCGCCATCACGCGCGCGACGATGTCGGTGCCGCCGGCGGGCGGCGAGGGCACCACGATGCGCACGGGGCGGCTGGGCCAGGACTGGGCTTGCGCCTCAGCGGTCAGGACGACAGCGCCGATCGCAACCGACAGAACAATCCGAAGCATGGACGTCTCCTTTGACCTTCTGCAACCTTTCTTGGCCCGTCAGCGACATCCCTTGGCAAGCGGCCTGGCGACATCGCGGGCGGTATTCGGGACTCAGCCGAACTTCTGATCCATCGCCTTTAGTGACGGCGGGTCGTGCAGCAACACGTTTCAGCCACGCCGCCACGTTCGGATAGTCCGACACTTTCACGCGCTCATGGGTGATCCCGTTGATGCGGGTGAAGGGTATGATGTCAGCGACCGAATACTCCTCGCCAAACCAGTCGCGTCCCGCGAGATGCCGGTTCATGGCATCGAGCTGTTCCTTGCAGCGCTCCTCGAGCGAAGGTTCGGTGTTGCCCCTGAGCTGCCCCATGGTCGGCAGCACGTTGGTTGCGTGAAACATCGACCACTTGAGAACGTTTGGATGGTCTTCAGGCGTGCCCAGAAACTTGCCGACCTTCTCGGCCAGGTAGAAGCAGATCGCAGCCGACTCGAACAAGGTCGCCGGCTTTCCGCCGGGCCCTTCGCTGTCGACCAGCGCAGGAATCTTCCGGTACGGGTTGATCTTTTCATAGGCGGCGGTTTTCTGGTCGCCCTTGCGGATGTCGATCTGATGCAACGTGAACGGCAGGCCGGATTCCTCGGCCATGATCAAGGCGCGGCGCCCGTTGGTTGTTCCCCACGCATAGAGGTCGATCATTACGTTTCCCTTTCAAACGGCGCTTCGCTGAAATACCTGACGACGCCGTCGGTGCTCTAGTTCGCCGCCGTCAAGCAGCTTGCCGGCGCGCTCGACCGGCTTCGCCGCGACCAGCACGAAGGCGACCACGCAGGGCACGGTGCCGCTGTTGATCCAGTTGTGGATGGTGCCGCGCTGCACCAGCACGTCGCCCTGCTTGAGATGCACCATGGTGCCGTCCATCTCCATGTCGATCTCGCCCGAGAGCACGATCGCATAGTCGACCGACTCGGTGCGGTGATTGCGCGGCGTGACGCCGGGCCCGTACTCGACCAGCCGGAACACCGTGCCGGCGGGATCGACGGTGCCGACCTTGCGCAGCCCGTCGTCGGCGTCGCCGTCGTTGTCGGCGGGAAACTCGCCGGTCGTCCAGATCACGCAGCTCTCGTGGTTCGGCCGCCGCGAGATCACGTTCTTGGAGATCTCGTCGATCGTCACCACGGCCTTGCCGCTGGCGTCGTGGCCGGTGACGACGCGCCGGATTTTCAGGGACATTGTCTGGACTCCTTGCGCACGCGAGCGGAAGAGAGGCGGGTTTCGGCCGGGAGCTTGTCTCCCGCGCCTGACGCTGTCAAATGATGCAGCGTCCAGAGCGAACGTGCGACAAAAATCCATGCACGACACGCCCGACCAGGACCACTGGCACGAGCCCAAGGCCGGCGAGAACGCCGGCTTCGGCAAATTCCTGCGCAAGCCGATGCCCTACGACAGCTTCATGGAGGCGGAGGGCGTGCCGGTCTATCCGCGGCATCGGCGTGCAGCGCGTGCAGGACCTGCCGATGCAGCCGTGGGCGCGGCTCGGCGGCCGCGGCAGCTACATCCAGCTCTACGGCACCGAAGGCCTGTGGGGCATGTATGTCGTCGAGATCCCCGGCGCCGGCGCGCTCAATGCCGAGCGGCATCTCTATGAGAAGGTCGTGCTGGTGGTCGAAGGCCGCGGCTCGACCGAGGTCTGGCAGGAAGGCCAGACCAAGCGGCACTCGTTCGAATGGCAGCGCGGCTCGCTGTTCACCATCCCGCTCAACGCCTTCCACCGCTTCGTCAATGCGGCGAGCGTCGCCGGCGCTGCTGCTGTGCGGCACCTCGGCGCCGAACGTGATGAACCTGATCGACAATCCGAGCTTCATCTTCAACTGCCCGCACAATTTCACCGAGCGCTTCTCCGGCGCCGACGATTTCTTCAAGCCGAACGACGACATCGAGCCCGATCCGGTGCGCGGGCTCGCCATGCGGCGCACCAACCTCATCCCCGACGTCATCAACTGCGACCTGCCGCTCGACAACCGCCGCTCGCCCGGCTACCGCCGCGTCGAGCCGCACATGGCCGGCAACCGCTTCTATCTGTTCGTCGGCCAGCACGAGACCGGCCGCTATGCCAAGGCGCACAAGCACCATTCGACCGCGGTGCTGATCTGCGTCGAGGGCAAGGGCTACACCTACACTTGGCCGGACGCGCTCGGCACCGACGCCGTGGCAGGACGGCAAGGCCGACAAGATCATGCGGCAGGACTACGAGCCGGTCGGCATCGTGTCGGCGGCGCCGATGGCGGGCGACTGGTTCCACCAGCATTTCGGCACCAGCAAGGGGCCGCTGCGGCTCGTCGCCTGGCACGGGCCGAACAACCATCCGCGCGCTCAAGGCCGGCCGCCCGGGCGAGAAGATGGCCGACATCTGGGCGATCGACATCAACAAGGGCGGCAACGCCATCCCCTATCACCTGGAGGACCCGGCGATCCGCCAGCGAGTTCGAGGCGACGCTGCGCGCAGGAGGGCGTCGCGAGCCGCATGAACCCGGCGTTCTACGAGCGGCCGCCGGCCGAGGGCGAGGACGTGCCGCCGGACATGTGAGCGTGTATAGTCCGCTCAACAAACAACATCAGCACAAGAGCATCCCATGCACGACATCACCGATCCGGACCATTGGCACGAGCCCAAGGCCGGCGAGAACGCCGGCTTCGGCAAATTCCTGCGCAAGCCCATGCCCTACGACACGCTTCATGGAGGCGGAGGGCGTGCCGGTCTATCGCGGCATCGGCGTGCGGCGCGTGCAGGACCTGCCGATGCAGCCGTGGAAGCGGCTCGGCGGGCGCGGCACCTACATCCAGCTCTACGGCACCGAAGGCCTGTGGGGCATGTACGTGGTCGAGGTGCCGGGCGCCGGCGCGCTCAATGTCGAGCGGCACCTCTACGAGAAGGTCTGCCTGGTGGTCGAAGGCCGCGGCTCGACCGAAGTCTGGCAGGAAGGCCAGACCAAGAAGCACGTCTTCGAATGGCAGAAGGGCTCGCTGTTCGCGATCCCGCTCAACGCCTTCCACCGCATCGTCAATGCATCGAGCTCGCCGGCGCTGATCCTGTGCGGCACCTCGGCGCCGAACGTGATGAACCTGCTCGACAATCCGAATTTCATCTTCAACTGCCCGCACAATTTCACCGAGCGCTTCTCGGGCGCGGACGATTTCTTCAAGCCGAACGACGACGTCGAGCCGGATCCGATCCGCGGCCTCGCCATGCGGCGCACCAACTTCATTCCCGACATCGTCAACACCGAGCTGCCGCTCGACAACCGCCGCTCGCCCGGCTACCGCCGCGTCGAGCCGCAGATGGCGAGCAACCGCTTCTATGTCTGGATCGGCGAGCACGAGACCGGCCGCTATTCCAAGGCGCACAAGCACGCCTCCGCCGCCGTGCTCGTCTGCGTGAAGGGCAAGGGCTACACCTACACTTGGCCGGAGGCGCTCGGCACGCAGCCGTGGAAGGACGGCAAGGCCGACAAGGTGCTGCGCCAGGACTACGAGCCGGTCGGGCTCGTCTCGGCGGCGCCGATGGCGGGCGACTGGTTCCACCAGCATTTCGGCACCAGCAAGGAGGCGCTGCGCATCACCGCCTGGCACGGCCCGAACAACCAGCGCGCGCGGCAGGGCCGGCCGTGCCCGGCGAGCAGCTCGATGGACTACGGCGCCATCGACCTCAACAAGGGCGGCAGCGCCATCCCCTATCACCAGGAAGACCCGGCGATCCGCAAGGAGTTCGAGGAGACGCTCGCGCGCGAGGGCGTCAAGAGCCGGATGAATTCGGAATTCTACGAGCGCCCGCCGGCGGAAGGCGAAGAGGTGATGGGCGACGTGATGTGACGCGGCTTGTCCCGGGCGAAGTGCAGCGAGCGCGAGCGAGCGGAACGAGACACCGATCTCGGGTTTACCCGAGATCGGGACATATTGGAGCGCAAGTCGGGTAGACCCGACTTGCGTGGATCCAACGCAAGACTTGCGAAGCGCTTTTTCGTTGGTGCTGGGTCCCGGCTCGCGCTACGCGCGTCCGGGACACGAAAACTGTCGCTACTGCACGCCCAATCCCAACCGCTTGATCAGCTCGCCCTTCGATTTGTAGTCGGCGACGGTCTGCGCGTGGAAATCCGCGCCGTTGAGATATTCGATCGACTGGCCGGTGTTCGCCATCACCTTCAGCAACCGCCTCCTGCTTGAGCGCGGTGCGGCAGGCGCGCTTCGAGCGCGTTGCGGACGTCGGCCGACAATCCCGCGCGGCGCAAACAGGCCGTTGTGGCCGGGCGGCACGCCGGTCGCGACGCCGAGCTCCTTCACCGGTCGGGACGTCCGGATAGGCCGGATGGCGCTTGTCGGAGAAGATCGCGAGCGGCGCGGATCGACGGCTGCGGACGGATGGTCGACACGGCGGTCGCGGCGAAATCGACCTCGCCGCGCAACAGCGCCGGCACCAGCGGCGCGTCGCCGCGGAACGGCACCGGCGTCGAATTTGCGGTTCAGCGCATCGGCCATGTTCTCCATCGAGAGGTGCGGGATGGTGCCGAGCCCGGCATGGCCATAGGTCAGCTTGCCGGGATTGGCTTTCGCCGCCGCCAGCAGCTCCTGCGCCGATTTGATCTTGGATTGCGGGCCGACCGCGATGGTGAAGACGTTCTCGAACACCTGGCAGATGTAGGTGAAGGACTCGACGTTGTAGCGCACGCCCTTCACCAGATAGGGCGCGTTGGCGATCGGCGTGGTCGGCCCGAACGCGATGGTGTGGCCGTCCGGCGCGGCGGCGGCGAGCGCGCCGAAGCCGAGCGTGCCGGCGGCGCCGTCGCGGTTGAGCACGACGACATTCTGTCCCGACCTGCTGCGAGATCGCCGGCGCCAGCGCGCGGCCGATCACGTCGACGCCGCTGCCGGCGGGGAACGCGATGATCATCTCGATCTGCTTCGACGGCCAGGTCTGCGCGAGCACGCCTGGGCGACGGCGCCGGCAGCCAGCAGCAGCGCAGCGGCCGCATCCATCGTGGTGTCGTCATGACGCGTCCTCCCACGTTTGTTGCGATGTTAGGCGATCCTGCGCATCGGAGTGGAATACGTCCCACGCTGCTTGCGGCTGCGTCAGGGCAGCGCTCTTGTGGTTCGGCCGCGCTCGGCTATCGTAGCTCGCGCACAAGGGAGGCGCAATCGCACATGAAACGAAGCAGCAACCGCATTCTCACCACCCATGTCGGCAGCCTGCCGCGGCCGGCCGATCTCCTGGAGATGATGGACGCGCGAGAAGGGCGGGGCCCGATCCGAAGGCCTACGAGCAGCGCCTGCGCGCGGCGGTCGCGGAGATCGTCAACAAGCAGGTCGAGCTCGGCATCGACGTCATCGACGACGGCGAATACTCGAAGCCGAGCTTCGTCACCTATATCAACGAGCGGCTGGGCGGCTTCGAGACCGACACGACCGGCAGCCTCACCAACCAATGGTCGCAATCGCGCGAGGCGCTGGCGTTTCCCGGAGTACTACAACTCGCCCGCCAATGCCGGACCGCCGCGGCCGCCCAACATGATCTGCACCGGGCCGATCACCTACAAGGGCCACGACCTGCGTCAAGCGCGACATCGAGAACTTCAAGGCCGCGCTCGGCAGCGCGAAGCCGGAAGAGGCGTTCATGCCGGCGATCTCGCCGTCGAACGTCGAGGACCGGCACAAGAACGCCTACTACAAGACCGAAGAGGAATTCCTGTTCGCGATCGCCGATGCGCTGGCCGAGGAATACAAGGCGATCGTCGCCGCCGGCTTCCTGATCCAGATCGACGATCCGCGGCTCGTCTCCTACTACACGCTGAAGCCGGACGTGAGCGTCGCCGACTGCCAGAAATGGGCGGGGCCGCGCATCGCCGCGGTCAATCACGCGCTGCGCGACATCCCGACCGAGAAGATCCGCTTCCACACCTGCTACAGCATCAACATGGGGCCGCGCATCCACGACATGCAGCTCAAGGACTGCGTCGACATGATCCTCGGCATCCGCGCCGGCGCCTATTCGTTCGAGGCCGCCAATCCGCGCCACGAGCACGAATGGAAGGTGTGGGAGAGCGTCAAGCTGCCGAAGGACGCGATCCTGATCCCCGGCGTGATCTCGCACTCGACCATCCTGGTCGAGCATCCGGAGCTGGTGGCGGAGCGGATCGGCCGCTACGCCAAGGTGGTCGGGCGCGAGAACGTGATCGCCGGCTCCGACTGCGGCTTCGCGACGTTCGCCGGCTCGAAGGAGATCCACCCGAGCATCGTCTGGGCGAAGTTCAAGTCGCTGAGCGAAGGCGCCGCGATCGCCAGCAAGCAGTTGTGGGGATGACGCGCGCGAACTCGTTCGTCGCCCGGAGGCGCGAAGCACTGCCTCGATCAGCGAGAGCTCACGAGAGCGCTCGCTGTCGCACGTGCCACGAAAAAATCATGCCCGGCGCGAGGCCGGGCATGATCGTTCGGTGTCAGTCGCGGGTCAGCCCGGCGGCTGGCCGGGCGGTCCGTCCGGCGGCCCGCCGGCGTTGACCGTCCCGCGGCCAGCAGCGCCGGTGATGTTGCGCACCTGCACCCGGCGGTTCTCGCGGCTCGGCCCGTCGGTCTGGCACCCGCAGGTGCTGCTCGCCATAGCCCTGCGTCACCAGGTTCTCCGGCGGGATGTTGAAGTTGGTGGTCAGGATTTCCGCCACCGCTTCCGCGCGGCGGTCGGAGAGCGACGAGGTTGTCCTCCGCCGAGCCGACCGCGTCGGTGTGACCTTCGAGCATGAACACCGTCGCCGGGTTCTCGCTGATGCACCTTCAGCATCGCCTCCGCGAGCGCCTGCAGCTGCGGGATCTGGTCGGGCGAGACCTCCCACGAGCCGCTCGCGAAGTTGATGGTGTTGATGTCGACGCTGCGCACGCGGTCGCGCAGCTCGACGTTGTCGCGGATCTCGTCGAGCGTGTAGGCGCGCTCGAGCGGCACCACCGGCGGCGCATCGAGCGTCTCGTAGAGCAGCGCCGGCGGCGCGCTGCCCGGCGTCGACGATATAGCGCTCGCGCGGGATCAGGATCCTCGGCGCGGCGAGGCCGAGCAGCACGACGCCGCCCACCACGCGCCGGCACCGACGGCCGACGCCGCGCGGCGGTTGTCGATCAGGACATATTCGCGGCCGTCGGGGCAGCGGCGGAAGCGCCGCAGCAGATGGCCGCTGGCGTCGGTGATGGTGACGACCTCGTAGCCGCCGCGGCTGACGATGGTGTAGCGCTCGTGGCCGCGCGTCTCGAAGCGCGCGTTGCCCCAGCGGCGCATGCGCTCGCCTTCGTCGTGCCGGATGATAGACGCGGTTGCTTTCGCGGAATGATGCGGCGGTTGCCGGGCTCCACGATGACGACCTGGTTGCCGACGCGCTCTTCCCGCCGCTTGCCCTTGAGCTCCTTGACGTTGCCGACCTGGGGCGGCGGTGCCTTCGGCGCGCCCGAACGTCTGCTGCTGGACCGGAGGCTGCTTCGGCAGCACTTTCGGTTGCGGCTGGACCGTCTTCGGGTCCGGCACCGGAGCCAGCTTGGGCGGCGGCTGGACCGTCTTCGGATCCGGCACCGGAGCCAGCTTGGGCGGCGGCTGAACCGTCTTCGGCTCCGGCGTCGGAGCGAGCTTGGGCGGTGGCTGGACCGTCTTCGGCTCCGGCGTCGGAGCGAGCTTGGGCGGTGGCTGGACCGTCTTCGGTTCCGGCACCGGAGCCGACTTGGGCGGTGGCGTGACCTGCTTCTGCACCGGTGGCGGCGCCTTCGGCGGCTCGACCTGCTTCACTACCGGCGCCTTCGGCGGAGGCGGCGGCGTGACTTGCTTCTGCACCGGCGGCGGCGCCTTCGGCGGCGGCGGTGTGACCTGCTTCTGCACCGGCGGCGGTGCCTTCGGCGGCGGTGGCGGCGTGACCTGCTTCTGCACCGGCGGCGGTGCCTTCGGCGGCGGCGGTGGCGTGACCTGTTTCTGCGGCGGCGGCGGCGGCGCCTTCGGCGGCGGCGCTACTTCCTTCTTCTTCTTCGGGTCTTCCTTCTGCGCGACGATGATGCGGCCGGCGTTCGAGCCGTCGAAGGCGCTGACGATCTGCGGCAATGCAATCGCGGAAACGACTGTGGTGGCGAGCAATACCTGTCGGTACTTCACAAGGGTGTTGACGAACGAGAATTCAGGCAATTCAGCCTCCTCTTGGACTTCCGGTAGCACTTCGACGGGTAGCGGCATATTGCGGCCGGAATTGGTTTTCTGCCCAAATCGAGGCCCGATTAACGACCGTTCAGCCCCCTATGGCCGCGGAGCCGCTGCCCCCGAGAGCTGCTGTGACACGGCGCCGCTGCTCCTTTAGCATCCCGTCGAAACGCCGATGGTGACGT
>CAWKMR010000020.1:0-49618 GCA_963850705.1 uncultured Alphaproteobacteria bacterium
TCGACGCCGGCATCGCGGAAGAATTCGACAGCCTTGGCCACCTCGCCGATCTCATCGGCGCCCTAGTCACCGATCTTGGTATCGAGCTGGCCTTCGGCGATCGCGCGCGTCACCATCGACAGGTGCCGCAGCCGGACGACGATCTTCGGCCGCACGATAAAGAACGCGATACCGGCGGCCGCGAGCACGCTGGCCGCGGCGATCAGGATGAGCCACAGGCTGCTGCTCGACATCATCGCCAAGGTCGACTGGGTCGCGTCGTTGGCGGCGGATCTGCGCACCCATGACGATGCGGTCGATCTCCGCGTTGAGCTCATTGGCGGCCTCGGTCAGCGCCGCCAGATAGTTCACGATCGACTGGCGGTTGCCGAATTCGCGTTCGCGCAAGGTGAACACGATTGCCGTCGCCGATGCCGAAGGCCAGCACGGCCAGCGTCACGTTGCGGCGGTTCGGATCGGGATACTTGGCCTCGGTCTCCTGCAGCGTCTTGTCCACGCTTGTCGCCAGGTCCTTCAGCCGATCTTGGGCGTACTTGATCACGTCGGCGCGATCGACCGCGAGCGCTTCACGCAAAAGGCCATAGGCCTGGTTGAGCTCGGCGAGCAGCGTCAGGCTGGTGCCGTAGCGGGCCAGTTCCTGGTCCGCGAGTTTCTTCAGCGTTGCCTTGAGCTGCTCCGCGTCGGTGATTTCGCCCGCGCTTTGCAGGCCGATCGTCAGGGCGAACTGCGTTTCGTCGACTGTATTCGACAGCACCTGATTGAACACCACGCGCGCCCTGCTCATGCGCTCCGCAACCTCGGCCTTCTGGACTTCGATCGCGATGCGCTGGCGGGCCGCGTTGTCCATCTGCTGAATGTTCGCGGCGAGCCGGTCGATCATCGTCGTCATGCGGGCACGATCGACGGCCTTGCGCTCGTCCAGCGCGGTGACAATGGAACGCATGCGCGCCGTGCCTTGCTCCAGGCGGCCGACCACCGCGGTGCGGTCGCTGTCGGTGACGACCTCGGCAAGCTTGGGGGCCATGGCGACGGTCGCGCTGGCGACCTGGGCAAGCTCGCGCGAGAGCTCGACGACCGGGTAATGCTCGTCAAAGAGGCTTCGAACCGTCTGTGTGACGCGACCGAAAGACAATGCGGCAACCGCGGAAGCCACGATGGTCAGGAGGACGATGGCCGCGATGGCCAGGTAGATTCGCGCGCCGACGCCGACACGTATCCGCTTGAAGATCGCAATCATCGCGCCCACCCCGTCCTGGGTCGCCCACCGGCGCGCGAGGATTAGCCACGCCGCTTCAGCCCGTGGAACGCGTGTTTCGAACGGATCCACCGGCAACCGCAGGTTGGCCGGGGCGCCTTAACATCCGCTAAAGATGGCTCATAATTTGGATTATTGATTCGGCGGCGCGGCGGTACCGCGCGCCGACATCTTCATCGCCATTCTCGATTTCGGCGCGGTCGGCGCGCACGAACCATCCATACAGGCGTCAACACGCCGCATCGCTGCGGCTCGTCGCCGGAACGCGCCATGCCCAGCCATCGGCGAGCCCAGCACGGTAAACGAACGGTTAACGACTTCCGGTGCAAGTTTTGGGGTAACGATTTCGAGGCGCTGATTCGCGAGGGTTTTGGCCCGTGAGCACGGACGATCTGAGCACCCCGCTCGGACAAGGCAAGGTTCGCACCCGCCGCAAGGCCTGACGCATTCCGTGGCCGCCGGTCATTGCCGCGCTGCTGGCGCTCCCGGTCGCGGTGCTCGCCGGCGTGGCGATGTTCGGCAACGATCCGCTCGGCGGCGAGCCGATCGGCGATCGCGCCCGCCACCGTATCGACCGATGCGGCCGCGGCGATCGACGCACCGCCGCCCCGCCCGGAGCACCGCCGGCCGGCGCACCGGCCGTGCAAAACCGGCCGCGCCGGCGACGCCCGCCGGCACCAAGACCGTCACCATCATCGACGGCGGCACCGGCGCGCGGCGCGACATCGTGATCCCGACGGCACCCAGGGCGGCCAAGGTGGTGGCACCCAAAGTGGCGCCGGCCAAGGTGGCCAAAATGGCCAACCGCGCCGCCAATGACCAGCGCCTGACCGAACCGTCGCGCCACGGCCCGCTGCCGAAGATCGCGCAGGACGGAACGCGGCCGTCGGAGGCCTTCGCGCGTCCGGTCAAGGCCAATGGCAGCAATGGCGCCAACGGCAAGAGCAACGGACCGCGCGTCGCGATCGTGGTCGGCGGGCTGGGCATCGGCGCGAACACCACCACCGACGCGTTGCGCAAGCTGCCGGGCCCGATCACGTTCGCCTTCGCGCCCTATGGCGGCGACCTCGAGCGCCAGGTCGCACGCGCGCGCGAGACCGGCCACGAGGTGATGCTGCAGATTCCGATGGAGCCGTTCGACTATCCCGACAACGATCCGGGACCGCACACGCTGCTGACCTCGATCGACGCCGCGCAGAACCTCGACCGCCTGCATTGGCTGATGAGCCGCTTCCAGGGCTATGTCGGCATCGTCAACTACATGGGCGGCCGCTTCAGCGCCTCCGAGCAAGGGCATGGCGCCGGTGCTGCGCGAGGCCGCGACGCGCGGGCTGATCTATCTCGACGACGGCTCCTCGGCGCGCAGCCTGGCGAGCCAGATCGCGGGCGCCAACAACCTCGCCTTCGCCAAGGCCGATCTCGTCATCGATCAGGTGCCGACGCCGGCGGACGTCGACCGGGCGCTCGGCCGGCTCGAAACCATCGCCCGCGCGCGCGGCACCGCGGTCGGCTTTGCCGGCGCGCTGCCGGTCTCGATCGACCGCATCTCGCGCTGGATCAAGGCCGCGGAAAGCCGCGGCATCCAGCTGGTGCCGATCACCGCCGTGGTGGCGCGGGCGAAGTCGAGCTGATCGACGCGATCGCGAAGCGATCGTTTCGATCATCACCGGGCAGCGCCGAAAGGCGCGTGACCCGGTGATCTCGACAGGCAAACTCCGTCGTGCTCACCTAAGACGTGGATGCCCGCCTTCGCGGGCATGACGGAACCTGCAATGCCCCGCTACAAATCCCTCCCCTATCGCCCCTGCGTCGGAATCATGGTGATCAACCGCAAGGGCCGCGTGTTCATCGGCAAGCGGCGCGGCGGGCCCGAGCACGTCGACGCCACGCATTCCTGGCAGATGCCGCAGGGCGGCGTCGACAAGGGCGAGGACACCTACAAGGCGGCGCTGCGCGAGCTGCACGAGGAAACCGGCATCCGCTCGGTCGAGAAGCTCGCCGAAGTGCCGGAATGGCTGAGCTACGACATTCCGCGCGAGATCGTCGGCGAGGCCTGGAAGGGCAAGTTCCGCGGGCAGACGCAGAAGTGGTACGCGCTGCGCTTCACCGGCAAGGATTCCGAGATCGACATCGCCCATCCGCCCGGCGGCCACAAGCCGGAGTTCATGGACTGGCGCTGGGAGGCGATGGACAAGCTGCCGGCGCTGATCATTCCGTTCAAGCGGCCGGTGTACGACCGGGTGGTCGAAGAGTTCGCAAAGTTTGCGAAGGCGTAGACGATTCAGCAGTCGAGAACACTGAGGGTACCCGTGTCGAAACCCGACATCTTCACCGAACCGGACAACGTCGATCCGGACACGCTTGCCAATCTTGGCCCCCTGCGGCGCCTCGCCGGCTTGTGGCGCGCAGACAAGGGCGTGGACGTCAATCCGAAAGCCGAGGGGCCTGAGCGTCGCGTCTTCATCGAGACGGTGCGAATGGACCCGATCGATCCGCAGACCAATGGTCCGCAGCTCTTCTACGGTCTTCGCTATCACGTTCACATCAACACGCCCGAAGAGGACATCACCTTTCACGACCAGGTCGGCTATTGGCTCTGGGAGCCCGCGACCGGATTGATCATGCAAACCCTGGCCATCCCGCGCGGGCAGGTGCTGCTGGCGGGCGGCCATGCCGGCCCGGACGATCGAAAATTCTTCGTGGAGGCGAAACGCGGGGACACCCGCTACGGCATCTGCTCAACGGAATTCCTGGAAAAGGAATTTCGAACCGACAGCTATCGCATCGACATCACCTGCAACGACGACGGAAGCTGGACCTATCTGACCCACACCATGCTCGTGGTCGGCGGCGGCAACAGCTTCGACCACCACGACACGAACACGCTGAAGCTGGTGGAAGCGCCACAGCCGAACCCCCTTGCCCGCATTCTGAGTGAGCGCGCAAAGGCTCGTTCGAACGCACCGTCCTGACGCCTTCGCGTGACGGATCTCGTGTCCCGGGCGAGCGCACGCGAGACCGGGACCCAGAATGTCGTTGTGAAGAAATATTGCGCTGCGCAAGCCTTACGCTGGGCCCCGGGTCAAGCCCGGGGCACCGCGACGTCAGTTCGGCAGCGACGCCTGCAATTGCCGCAACTGAGCGGCGCGCAGCATGAGCTTGTCGCGTTGCGAGCCTTCCGGCGCCTTCGCCGCGGCGTCCTCGGCTTCCTTGACGAAGCCCGCGAACGCATCGCGGTTGACGTCCTCGACCGGCACCGCGACGTCGGCGAGCACGGTCAGGCCGGCGTCGCTCACCTCGGCGAAGCCGCCGCTAGACCGCGACGCGCAGCTTGCCGCCGTCGCGGTACATCGTGAGGATGCCCGGCCGCAGCGTGGTGACGAACGGCGCATGTCCGGCGAGCACGCCGAAATCGCCTTCCGCGCCGGGCACGTCGACCTGCGTGACCTCTCCGGTGAACAGGAGCTTTTCCGGCGAGACGAGATTGAACTGGAAGGTGGCCATCACAACGATCCGTTACGCCGCTTCCGCCGCCAGCTTCTTGCCCTTCTCGACCGCCTCTTCGATGGTGCCGACCATGTAGAAGGCCGCCTCCGGCAGGTGGTCGTACTTGCCTTCCACCAGGCCCTTGAAGCCGCGGATGGTGTCGGCGAGGTCGACGAGCTTGCCGGGCGAGCCGGTGAACACCTCGGCGACGAAGAACGGCTGCGACAGGAAGCGCTCGATCTTGCGCGCGCGCGCCACGGTGATCTTGTCCTCTTCCGACAGCTCGTCCATGCCCAGGATGGCGATGATGTCCTGCAGCGCCTTGTAGCGCTGCAGCACCTGCTGCACCTGCCGCGCGACCGCGTAGTGCTCCTCGCCGACGATCAGCGGCGACAGCATGCGCGAGGTCGAGTCGAGCGGGTCCACCGCCGGATAGATGCCCTTCGCCGCGATGTCGCGCGACAGCACGGTGGTGGCGTCCAAGGTGCGCGAACGAGGTCGCCGGCGCCGGATCGGTCAAGTCGTCGGCCGGCACGTAGATCGCCTGCACCGAGGTGACCGAGCCCTTGGTCGTGGTGGTGATGCGCTCCTGCAGCGCGCCCATGTCGGTGGCGAGCGTCGGCTGATAGCCCACCGCCGAAGGAATGCGGCCGAGCAGCGCCGACACTTCCGAGCCCGCCTGGGTGAAGCGGAAGATGTTGTCGACGAAGAACAGCACGTCCTGGCCCTGGTCGCGGAAATGCTCGGCGACGGTCAGGCCGGAGAGGCCGACGCGGGCGCGGGCGCCCGGCGGCTCGTTCATCTGGCCGTACACCAGCGCGCATTTCGAGCCTGCGGTCGAGCCGTTGTTCTTCTTCGGGTCCTTGTTGACGCCGAACTCGATCATCTCGTGATAGAGGTCGTTGCCTTCGCGGGTGCGCTCGCCGACGCCGGCGAACACCGAGTAGCCGCCGTGCGCCTTCGCGACGTTGTTGATCAGCTCCATGATCAGCACGGTCTTGCCGACGCCGGCGCCGCCGAACAGGCCGATCTTGCCGCCCTTGGCATACGGGCGCGAGCAGGTCGACGACCTTGATGCCGGTGACGAGGATCTCCGCCTCGGTCGACTGTTCGGTATAGGGCGGCGCGTCCTGGTGGATCGCGCGGCGGGCCTTGGTCGGGATCGGGCCGGCTTCGTCGACCGGCTCGCCGACCACGTTGATGATGCGGCCGAGCGTCTCGATGCCGACCGGCACCTCGATCGGCTGCCCGGTGTCGGTGACCTCCTGGCCGCGCACCAGGCCTTCCGAGGTGTCCATCGCGATGGTGCGCACCGTCGACTCGCCGAGGTGCTGCGCCACTTCGAGCACCAGGCGGTTGCCGCCGTTCTTGGTCTCGAGCGCGTTCAGGATCGCGGGCAGGTGGCCCTCGAACTGCACGTCGACGACGGCGCCGATGACCTGGGTGATCTTTCCGACCGCGTTGGTTTGGGGCGTGGCCATTGGTCTTCCTCTCGCGAAAGTGTCAGAGCGCCTCGGCGCCGGAGATGATCTCGATCAGTTCCTTGGTGATCATCGCCTGGCGCGTGCGGTTGTAGGTGAGCGTCTGCTTGCGGATCATTTCACCGGCGTTGCGGGTGGCGTTGTCCATGGCGCTCATCTGCGCGCCGTAGAACGACGCGCCGTTTTCGAGCAGCGCACGGAAAATCTGCACCGCGATGTTGCGCGGCAGGAGCTCGGCGAGGATTTCCTCCTCGTCCGGCTCGTATTCATAGCTCGCGGCGGCGCCGCCGTTGCCGTTCGCCGTCTCGAACACCGGCGGGATGATCTGCTGCGCGGTCGGGATCTGCGCGATCACCGACTTGAAGCGCGAGAAGAACAGCGTGCAGACGTCGAACGCGCCCTTGGCATAGAGGTCCGTGACCTGCTGGGCGATCGCCTCGGCATTGACGAAGCCGATGGTGCGCACCGAGCGCAGCTCGACGTGCTCGATGATGTTCTTCTCGTACTGGCGGCGAAGCTGCTCGTAGCCCTTCTTGCCGACGCAGAAGATCTTCACCTCCTTGCCTTCGGCCATCAGCCGGTTGGCGTGCTCGCGCACCAGCCGCACGATCGCCGAATTGAACGGGCCGCACAGGCCGCGCTCGGCGGTGCAGACCAGCAGCAGATGCACGCGGTCGCTGCCGGTGCCGCGCAGCAGCGCCGGCGCGGAATCGAGCCCGGCCACCGACGCGGCGATGTTGCGCAGCACCGCGTCCATGTGCTCGGCATAGGGCCGCGCGGCCTCGGCCGCCGCCTGCGCGCGCCGCAGCTTCGAGGCCGCGACCATCTGCATGGCCTTGGTGATCTTCTGCGTCGCCTTGGTGGCGGCGAGGCGGACCCGCATGTCCTTGAGGGAGGCCATTGCCGGAGCTTGATCCTGTTAAGCGAAGTTCTTGGCGAAACCGTCCACCGCCGACTTCAGCTTGGCGGCAGTAGCGTCCGAGAGGTCGCCGGTCTTGCGGATGTCCTCGAGAATGTCGGCGTTCTGGCTGCGCACATGCGTCAGCAAGCCCTTCCTCGAAGGCACGCACCCGGTTGACCGGCAGCGGATCGAGATAGCCGTTGACGCCGGCATAGACGACGACGACCTGCTCTTCCATCTTCAGCGGCGAGAACTGCGGCTGCTTGAGCAGCTCGGTCAGCCGCGCGCCGCGGTTGAGCAGGCGCTGGGTGGTGGCGTCGAGGTCGGAGCCGAACTGCGCGAACGCGGCCATCTCACGGTACTGGGCGAGTTCGCCCTTGATGCGGCCGGCGACCTTCTTCATCGCCTTGGTCTGCGCCGCCGAGCCGACGCGCGACACCGAGAGGCCGACGTTCACCGCCGGGCGGATGCCCTGGTAGAACAGGTCGGTCTCCAGGAAGATCTGGCCGTCGGTGATCGAAATCACGTTGGTCGGGATGTAGGCCGAGACGTCGTTCGCCTGGGTCTCGATGATCGGCAGCGCGGTGAGCGAGCCGCCCTTGTTGGCGTCGTTCATCTTCGCCGCGCGCTCGAGCAGACGCGAGTGCAGATAGAACACGTCGCCGGGATAGGCTTCGCGGCCCGGCGGGCGGCGCAGCAGCAGCGACATCTGGCGGTAGCTGACGGCCTGCTTCGACAGATCGTCGTAGATGATGACCGCGTGCATGCCGTTGTCGCGGAAGTATTCGCCCATGGTGCAGCCGGCGAACGGCGCCAGGAACTGCATCGGCGCGGGGTCGGATGCGGTCGCGGCGATGACGATCGAATATTCGAGCGCGCCCTGCTCCTCCAGCACCTTCACGAACTGCGCGACGGTCGAGCGCTTCTGCCCGATCGCGACGTAGACGCAGTAGAGCTTGATCTTCTCGTCCGGTTCGAGCGTTGAGCGGCTTCTGGTTGAGGATGGTGTCGAGCGCGATCGCGGTCTTGCCGGTCTGGCGGTCGCCGATGATCAGCTCGCGCTGGCCGCGGCCGATCGGGATCAGCGCGTCGACCGCCTTGAGGCCGGTCGCCATCGGCTCGTGCACCGACTTGCGCGGAATGATGCCGGGCGCCTTCACGTCGACGCGGCGGCGCTCGTTCGCCTTGATCGCGCCCTTGCCGTCGATCGGGTTGCCGAGCGCGTCGACCACGCGGCCGAGCATCTCCTTGCCGACCGGCACGTCGACGATCGCGCGCGTGCGCTTGACGGTCTGGCCTTCCTTGATCTCGCGGTCGTTGCCGAAGATCACGATGCCGACGTTGTCGGTTTCGAGGTTGAGCGCCATGCCGCGCACGCCGTTCTCGAACTCGACCATCTCGCCGGCCTGCACGTTGTCGAGGCCGTAGGCGCGGGCGATGCCGTCGCCGACCGAGAGCACCTGTCCGACTTCGGACACCTCGGCTTCCTGGCCGAAGTTCTTGATCTGCTCCTTGAGGATCGCGGAGATTTCAGCGGCGCGGATGTCCATCAGGAGACCTCTTTCATCGCATGCTTGATGGCGTTGAGCTTGGTGCGGAGTGACGTGTCGACCATGCGGCTGCCGAGCTTCACGATCAGCCCGCCGATGATCGACGGATCGACCTTCACCTCGATCTGCACGTCCTTCTTGGTGACGGCCTTGAGCGCGTCCTTGATCGCGGCGAGATGCGCATCGGTCGGCTTCTCGGCCACGGTGATCGTCGCCGAGGTCTCGCCCTTGTGCTGAGCGACCAGCGCCCGGAAGCCTCGGATCATGTCGGGCGCGGCAAACAGCCGGCGGTTCGACGACACGACCTTGAGGAACCGCGCCGCGATCCCCTCGATGCCGGCCTTCTCGAGCACGGCCGACAGCGCCTTGGTCTGCTGCTCGGCGGTGAAGACCGGGCTGCGCACCAGCCGCTGCAGGTCGGGGCTCTCGGCGATCAGCGCGTCGAAGCGGTCGAGATCGGCTTTCACGGCGTCGAGGCGTGCTCTTCGAGCGCCAGTTCGAACAGTGCGGTGGCATAGCGTCCCGCCATGCCAGATACCATCGGTTCGTCGCCTGCCACGTTCGTTTGCTCGTCAGGGCAATTCCGCAGGCTCGGCGCCCACCCGATTGGCAGCGCAAGCCCTTGGAATTAAAGTGGGACTTCGAATTTCCGGAACGGGGTCGCAGAAGCTTCCGAACCCCACGAAAATCGCGCGTTCTGCTAACACACGCGGAACGGCGGTGCAACATCGCAGCCCCAAGAGCGTGCCTGAAATAGCGCCCCGGTTCGGCCATTTGGGACGGCAATGCTGTCGTATCTTTGCGGCTAGAGGAAACCGAAGCCGGCCATGTCGCATTGACGGTGTCGGGCGTCGGCCACAAGCTGTGGCACCAATCAAAGGGGGGATTTCATCATGCGCGTACTCACATCGATGATCGCGATTTCGGCGTTGCTGCTGCTGGCTGCCTGCGAGGGCCGTCAGGGCTCGACCGGTCCGGCCGGCCCGCAGGGCGCCGCCGGGCCGCAGGGCCCCACCGGCGCGCAGGGCCCGGCCGGACCGACCGGCCCCGCCGGCCCCGAGGGCAAGGCGGGCGCGCAAGGCCCCGCCGGGCCGCAGGGACAGCGCGGCGAAGCCGGGCCTGCCGGACCCGCTGGACCTCCCGGCCCGGAAGGCGAGCCCGGTGTCGACCGGCCGCAAGCCGCGCGCCGCTGACGGGCTGCGCCGAGTCGAGGCCACCGGCAAGCTCGCCTGCAGCAATGACGAGGTGCTGGTCTTCGCGGTCTGCCGGGATACCGGCGCAGCGGCCACGCAGCAGGGCGGAAGCGCCACCTGCCAGGGCGCGGTCGCCGGGCTCTGCATGCGCCGCTAGGCGGCGGGCACCCTGCTACGCCGGCGCGGGCACTTGGCTCGCGTCAGCGCGCAGCCGCAGCACCAGATAGACCGCGAAGGCCGGCGCAATCAGCGCCGGGCCGGGAACGTGCCAGGTGCCAAGGCCCATCTGCAGGATCGGCAGCCAGAACACGAGCTGGGCGAAGCGCCGACCCGCCGCATCGAGCTTTCCAGCTTCGAGCAGCATCAGGGCCGCGAACGTCAACGCCAGCGTGTCGTAGGACAAGAGGTACGGAACGGCGCTGATCGAGCAGGCCAAGAACAGCGCCATGAGCAGCCGCGGATCGGCCTCGCGGCGGAACCGGAATGCCCAGATCACAGCCGCAACCGCGACCGCCGAGAAGCAGAGCTGCACCGCCATTGCCAACGCATAGCTGGCACCGACGCCGCGCATGTTCATGAAGACCGTCGGATAGAACGGCGCCGCGATCCCATCCGGATCGGCCAGCACGATGTTGTTCGTTGGCAGCCCCTTCAGGACGAAATCGACCCAGACCTGCGGGCCGAACAGCGCGGCCGTGACTGCGGCGATCGCGATCGACATGACGCTTGCCGTGACGAACACACGCCAGCGGCCCGACGCCATCAGCATGACCGGAAAGAGCAACCCGAGCTGCGGCTTCAGTGTCAGCAGCGCGATCAGGACGCCGGCGACAATCGGCCTGCGATCGAGGCACGCGAATATTCCGATCAGGATCGCCGCGGTGACCAGCGAGCTCTGACCTGAGATGATGCACAACACCGCGGCGGGCGAGAGGAGAAGCGCGAGCAACAGCCGCGGATCGTTCAGATGGCGTCGCGCGACCACAAAGAACAACGCCGCGCCGAACAAGGTCCAGCACAGCAGCGCCTGCACATAGCCGAGCTGTCCGAACGGCAGCGCAGGCAGCATGATGCTCGGCGGATAGGACCAGTTCTGTCCCGGATAGTTCTCTCCGAGCAGCGTGGCGAGTTCCTGATTGTAAGCGACCGCGTCGTAGAAGCGGCTGGGATCGGGCGTCAGCGCGGCGCGGCCGTACATCCAGAAATTCAGGAAATCGCGGCCGATGACGAGGCTCGTGCCGTCGCGCGGAATCGTCTGGCCCCAATTCGCCGTATAGAGATAGGCGCCGGCCAGCAGGACAGCGAAGAACAGACTCAGCAGTGCGAGCGCGCGCGCGGTCTCGCGCTGCTCCTTGGCGGGATCATGAACGTGGATGCCGGTCATGGGCTCTGCGGATCAATCGCCGGAAATCCGGCGGATCATGAACCGCGGCCGTTTCGATATTCTTACTTGTCCCGCTTGTCCCGGGACCGCCTGATCCGGTCCGCGTACCAGCGGAACGACGCCTTTGGCGTGCGGCGCTGGGTCGGATAATCGACGTGGACGATCCCGAAGCGTGGACCGTAGCCCGACCGCCATTCGAAATTGTCGAGCAGCGACCAGACGAAATAGCCGCGTACATCGGCACCAGCGGCGATCGCCGCGTCCATCGCCCCGGCATAGTCCTTCAGATAGGCGACGCGGCCGTGGTCCGCGAACTCGCCCGGCTCTTCCGGCCTCTCGAGCCCGCCAAAGCCGTTCTCCGTCACATAGATCGGCAATCGATAGCGCGCATGCGTGTCGAGCAGCGTTGCGCGAAATGCGTCGGGGTCGATCGGCCAGCCGATGTCGGTGCGCGGCATGCCGGCCGGCGGCTCCGTCGATGCAAAGCCCAGAGGCTTTCCGGCGTCCGCCCGGATATAGAGCGGCGAATAGTGATTGAGGCCGAACCAGTCGACCGGCCGCGCGATCCTGCGTGAGGTCGCCGTCCTTAAGGAACGGCGCGATCGCGCGCGACAGCAACGGCGGATAAACACCGCGGCATTGCGGGTCGGGAAACGCGTTGTTCCAATAGGCATCGACCAGCGCGGCGGCGGCACCATCTGCTGGGGTCGATGGCAGGCACGGCTGGCGGCAATGAATGCCGCCGATCGACGCCGAAGGCACGATCGCACGCAGCGCATCGACAGCCGCGCCATGGGCCAGATTCACATGATGGATCGCCCGATGCAGCGCCGCATCGTCGCTCAGGCCGGGCGGGTGCTGCCCGCGGCTGTAGCCGAGCAACGTGAACACCGCCGGCTCGTTGAACGTCGCAAACCGTTTGACGCGGTCGCCGTATCGCTTCGCGACAACCGCGGCATAGTCCGCGAACCATCCGGCGCTGTGGCGCGAGGTCCAGCCGCCAAGATCGTCGAGCGCCTGCGGCAAGTCCCAATGATAGAGACACAGCCAGGGCTCGATGCCCGCCGCGAGCAGCGTATCGATCAGGCGATCATAGAATGCGAGGCCCTTTTCGTTCGCCTCGCCCTTGCCCAACGGGAGCACGCGCGGCCACGCCACCGAGAAGCGGTAGGCGCCGACGCCGAGATCGCGCATCAACGCGATGTCCTCCGCATAACGGTGATAGTGGTCGCAGGCAACGTCGCCGGTCTCGCCATTGTCCACGTGGCCGGCGCGGCAAAACGTGTCCCAGATGCTGGCGCCGCGACCGTCTTCATTCGCCGCGCCTTCAATCTGATAGGCCGAGGTCGAGACGCCCCAGACGAAATCGGCGCGCGTTGCTGGTCCCACGGCGTGCTCTCCGGACCTCGCGATGACGACACCCAGCCCATAGACAATTCGGCGGACCGCCGCAGCTTGATCCGATCGGCCCAATCCCCATATTGCAGCAGGCGAGGACGACCTCGCTTTCAGCCATCACATTCGGTAGGGACGACCCTTCGCGCTGGAGGTTCGTCATGGCTTGGCTCTATCTGCTGATCGCGGGACTATTCGAAGTCGCCTGGGCGATCGGGCTCAAATACACCGACGGTTTCACACGCCTCATCCCGTCGATCTGGACGGTGGTGAGCATGGGTGTGAGCTTCCTGTTCCTCAGCCTGGCGCTGAAGACGCTGCCGGTCGGCACCGCCTATGCGGTCTGGACCGGGATCGGCGCGGTCGGCGTTGCGATCCTCGGCATCGTCCTGTTCGCGGAGCCCGCGAACGCGCTGCGGCTCGGCTGTATCGGACTGATCGTCGGCGGCATCGTCGGGCTGAAGCTGGTCACGTAAGCTCGGTCCTTGATGTCGCCCGAAAATCCCTCCCCGGCCCGGCTGGTCAAGCTGCTGTGCCTGCTTTGGCTCGGCGGCATCACGCTGCGAGTCACCATCCTCGCGGTGCCGCCCGTCATCCCGCTGATCCACGACGACCTGCATCTGTCTGAAACGCAGGTCGGCCTGTTGATGGGGCTCCCGCTCGCGATGTTTGCAATCGCGGCGTTGCCGGGGTCGCTGCTGGTCGCGCGGTTCGGCGCGCTGCGCACGCTGGTGATCGGCATGGTGATTACCGCGCTCGCGGGCTCGGGCCGCGGCGGCGCATTCAACGTCTGGCTGCTCTATGCCGCAACGTTGGTGATGGGCTTCGGCATCGCGATCATGCAGCCGGCGCTTCCCACGCTGGTGCGCGAATGGGTGCCGCAGCGCACGGTGCTCGGCAGCGCGATGGCCAGCAACGGCATGCTGGTGGGAGCGACGCTTGCCTCGATCTTCACCATCCCCTTCGTGCTTCCGCTGGTCGGCGGGAGCTGGCGGCTCGACCTGGTCATATGGTCGGCGCCCGTGCTGCTGATCGCTGTGGTGTTCATGCTCGGCCCCAAAGGCAATACGCCTGCGCCCGCCGATGCCGCCATCGGTCACCTGTGGTGGCCCGACTGGAAAAAGCCGTTGACCTGGATTCTCGGCCTGACCTTCGGCAGCAACAACAGCATCTACTTTTCCACCAATGCCTTCCTGCCGGACTATCTCGCGAGCCAGGGACATTCCGATCTGATCGGCGCCGGGCTTGGCTGGCTCAACGGCGCGCAGTTCCTGGCGACCTTCATCCTGATGCTGGCCGCGGAACGTCTGGCGGGACGAACCTGGCCCTATCTCGTGTTCGGGCTGATGACGACGGCCGCGATCCTCGGCATCATATTCGCGACCGGCGCCTGGGTGGTTGCGTCCGCCGCCATCGTCGGATTCGCGACGGCGATGACCTTCGCGGTTGTGCTGGCATTGCCGCCGCAACTGAGCGCGCAGGGCGACGTGCACCGTACCGCCGCCGGCATGTTCACCATCAGCTACACCCTCGCGGTGATCATCCCGACGTTGAGCGGCGCGCTGTGGGACTTGAGTGGGATACCGTCGATGGCATTCGTGCCGCTCGCGCTCTGCGCCGTCGCCCTGACAGCGCTCGGCGTGCTGCTGAGCCGGTATCGCGTCGCCAAGCGCATAAACGCTTGATGCACTTTGGAAGCGCTCGAAACTACATTGCTTTACAGAGCGCCGTTGAACGGCAGTAAGCATCGCGTCGGGCGATAAACCGGGTCCTCGCCGATGTCAGGTGCATTCGTTCAAGCGGCCGTGATCCTTCTGCGTGAAGGATTGGAGGCGATGCTGGTCATCGCCGCACTCGCAGCCTATCTCAAGAAAGCCGGCGCCGAGCAGCGTCTTGCTGCGCTCTATACCGGCGCGGTGCTGGCCATCTTCGCCAGCCTCGTCGCGGCATGGCTGTTCCAGACGCTGAATGAGGGCCAGCACAACGACCTGATCGAAGCATTCGTCATCCTCGCCGCGGCCGCGCTGATGCTCTACGTCAGCGGCTGGCTGCTGGTGCGACAAGACCCTCGCGCATGGCAGGCATACCTTAAGCAGCAGGCGGAAGGCGCGCTCGCGCAAGGCACGGCCTGGGCGATCGCGCTGCTGGCGTTCCTGGCGGTGTTCCGCGAGGGCGCCGAGACGGTGCTGTTCATCTATGCGCTCGCCAGCTCGTCGGGCGGATGGTCGGCTGGATTGTTCGCCGGGACTGGCGGCCGGCGCCATCGGGCTCGTGATCCTGTTCTTCGTGATCAATGCCGTTGCATCACGTCTGCCGTTGCGAACGGTGTTCATCGTAACATCGGCATTCTTGTTCCTGATGGCGATCAAGATGATCGGCGACGCGATCCAGGAGTTCCAAGAGCAACTCATCGTGCCGTCCAATCCGGTCGCCTCCCTGGGCTGGATGCTCGAGTACGGCCTCAATCCAACGCGCGAAGCACTGCTTGCGCAGGGCGTGGTGATCCTGGCGGCGATCGCGACGTTCCTGCTGTGGCGCCGCAACGCGAGCGGCGCCACCGGAGTCGCCAAGACGTCCTGAAGGCCCACGGATGTGGCCGGCAGGCCTGCGCGGGCCGCCATTGCCTTAGCCCTGCACCACGCTTCGTTGCGTTGAGCATGATCTTGTCCGGAAACCGGTTTCCTCTTTTCGGGATCATGCTCTAAGACTGCGCCCCCGGCCGCTTGGCTGGGCTTCAGCACACGCCGGCCGGATGCATCCACACACAAGCTACCTGTCGGAAGCCGCCAAGGCGCGCCTTCTCCTGATCGTGCTCTGCATCGGCTGGGGCACGGCCTGGGTCACCATGAAGATGGCGCTGGACGAGATTCCGCCGTTCAGCATGCGCGTCGCGACGCTCACGCTCGGCGCCAGCGTCATGAGCGGCTTCGCCCTGCTTCAGGGCCGCAAGCTCGCCATCGCGCACCGGCGGACCTGGCTGCACATCTGCATCGCGTCGCTGCTCAACGTCGTGGCGTTCAGTGTATTCACGCCGTTTGCGCAGCTTGCCGCTGAGACATCGCGGGTCGCGATCATGATCTACACGATGCCGATCTGGGCGGCGATGCTCGCGCTGCCGATCCTGGGCGAGCGTTTGACGCCGACGCGCATCGCCGCGCTCGGCCTTTGCGTCGCCGGCATGGCGATCCTCATTGCGCCGCTCGCGGGCATGGGAATTCCGGTCGGCATCCTGCTCGCGCTCGCCGCGTCTGTGAGCTGGGCCGCCGGTACCGTCTACCTGAAATGGGCAAGGCTCGAAGGCGACCCGATGGCGATCACGATCTGGCAGCTCGTGTTCGCGCTGATCGTCATCGCGATCTGCCTGCCGATCTTCGAGGGCCCGTTGAATCTCAACGCCGGCGCACGCTCGCTGTTCGGGCTGATCTACAGCGGGATCATCGGATCGGGGCTTTGCTACTTCCTGTGGTTCGGCATCGTGCGCCGGCTGCCGGCCTCGACCGCCGCACTCGGCATTCTCGCCTCGCCGGTGATCGGCGTGATTGCGGCGATGATCGTGCTCGGCGAGCGACCGACCTGGACCGACGTGATCGGATTCGCGCTGATGCTGTCGGCCTCCGCGATCGTGGTGCTGCGGCCGGACGGCGCGACGGAGGTCGGGCGATAGTGTCGGCTACCCACGCAACATCCCGCAACCAAATAGTTTCGATTGACGAGATTGTATTCAACACGCTTCACGACCGAAACGCCAAAGATATGAGCGAGTGCGAGATTTGATACAAAGACAATCTCACCGCGTTGTCCGGTGCGAGTTATGAGCTCTGCTTCAGCAAAGTCCTTCAAAACCCGATAGAACTGGTCGCGACTGAGGGATTATCCGCTTCTCGAAACAAATTAGCGTGAATTACTCCACCAATTCCGACCTTGTACAGGGCTTCCAACACCATCCGCTTCCTGTTTGTTGTAGATTAATTACAATCTTCGGAAAACTCCCTCGCGTAATCATCGATTTTGCGAAGGAAGCTAGCTTTAGCTAGCTCGGTGAGATCTTCTAACGTACTCGCTAAGTGGCCTGCACCCGGTTCCGAAGACACCGAGTTAGGTGTTTTGATGGAGCTGGAGGTGTGTCATGGAGCGACGGAAGTTTACGCGGGAGTTCAAGCTTGAGGCGGTGCGCCTGATCAAGGATCGGGGCGTCTCGTATGTGCAGGCGTCGGAAGACCTGGGGTTCACACATCGCAACTGCGCGACTGGGTGAAGAAGCTCTCCGACGATCCCGAGCACGCGTTTCCCGGCAACGGCCAGATGAAGCCGGAGCAGCTGGAGATCGCGCGGCTCAAGCGCGAAGTCGCCAAGCTGAAGGCCGAACGCGACATCCTAAAAAAAGCCGCGGCCTACTTCGCGAAGGAATCGACGTGAAGTTCGGTTTTATTGCGAAGCACCGGGGGATCTGGCCGGCGGATTGGTTGTGCGGGGCGCTCGGTGTCTCGCGGGGTGGCTTCTATGCCTGGCTGACACGACCGCGCAGCCAGCGCAGCCGTGACGATGAAGAGCTTGGTGCGAAGGTCCGTGCCAGCTTCGTGGCGAGCGATCGAACCTATGGCGCCAGGCGGGTGTGGCGAGACCTGCTGACGGAAGGCATCGCGTGCGGTCTGCATCGGATCGAGCGGTTGATGCGGCTGCAGGCTCTCAAAGCACGTCCGCGACGGCGTCGCCTGCCGCCTGATCTGGGTGAGCGGCAGGCCGCCGCCGTCGCTCCCAACGTGCTTGACCGCACCTTCGAAGCAACCGCTCCCAACCGCAAATGGATTGCGGACTTCACCTACGTCTGGACGGCGGAAGGCTGGCTCTACGTGGCTGCCGTCATCGACCTGTTCTCGCGTCGCGTGGTCGGCTGGTCGATGAGCGCGGGGATGACGGCGCAACTCGTGACCGATGCTCTGGTGATGGCGATCTGGCGGCGGGGTAAGCCAGATGCGCTGCTGCATCACTCCGATCGCGGCAGCCAGTACACCAGCGAACAGTTCCAGCGGCTCATGGCCGACAACGGCGTCATCTGCTCGATGAGCCGATCAGGCAACGTCTGGGACAACGCCGCGATGGAGAGCTTCTTCTCGTCGCTGAAGACCGAGCGCACCGGGCACAAAACCTACCGGACGCGGGACCAAGCGAGAGCTGATGTGTTCGACTACATCGAGCGCTTCTACAATCTCAAACGACAGGCACTCGACGATCGGATACCTGAGCCCTATGGAGTTCGAGCGGCAGGCTGGATTAGCTTAAGCGGGTGTCATCCAAACCGGGTGCAGGCCAGTTCGAGATCTCTTTCCCCTTCCAAAGACAACTTTTATCGCTCCTTCAGGTAGACAGTTTCTGAAGGCCGCCGTCAATTCCACTGAAAGTCGTGAACTCTGGTCAAGTTCGGGATGAACAACAAGTCGACAGAAATCGCCCCAATCAACCGAGCGCGATAGTTGTATGGGCAAAACCTTCTGCCGTTCTTTTGTGAGTTGTGTAAGGACGAGCGAGGTCTTGCCGGTACCGCTTGGACCATCGACACAGATGTGCACGCCATCTTGGAAAAGCAGGTCGCTAAAGTCGCTTTCAAGCTTAACGCGCGGCAGCCAAACGGCATGAGGTTTCCCGCCATCGCGGGGCGAAGTATGGAACACCGCGTTTACCCGGGCGCTCCACGCTCTATCGAGGTTGACGATCATTGGGTGGCCGAATCACAGGTTGTATATATTGATAGGATTTATCCAGCGGGAGAGCTACAAGAAGCTCTGTGGATCGACATCCACTTCGAGCTTGATGTTGCCCTTTTTCTTCGGCGCCTTCGCCATCCATTCGCGAAGGTAGGCGGAGAGATCGTAGTTGCGCGGGGCCTTCACCAGAATCCGGAAGCGATAACGTCCGCGCACCAGCGCGAGCGGCGCTTCGGCGGGACCGAGTACGCGCACGGCTTCGTCGTGCGGCGCCGCCGCCGCGATGCGTCGCGCATGGCCCTCGGTCGCGTGCTTGTCGGAACCCGATACCAACAGGCTCGCGAGCCGCCCGAACGGCGGATAGTGCGTCTTTTCCCGCAGCTCGATCTCGGTCGCGTAAAACGCCTCACGGTCCGAGGCGATCAGCGCCTTCATCACGGGATGCTCGGGTTGATGCGTCTGTAAGAGGCCGATGCCCACGCCCTCCTCGCGACCGGCACGGCCGACCACCTGATGCAGAAGCTGGAACGTACGCTCGGCCGCGCGCGGATCACCGTTGGCGAGACCAAGATCGGCATCGACGATGCCGACGAGATTGAGCTTCGGGAAGTGATGCCCCTTGGCGACGAGTTGCGTGCCGATGACGATGTCGAAGCGCCCTTCCGCAACGTCGTCGAGCTCCTCGCGCAGACGTTCCATCAACTCGACGAGATCGCTGGACAGCACCAGGGTGCGCGCTTCAGGGAACAGCTCGGCCACCTCCTGCTCCAGGCGCTCGACACCGGGACCGACCGGCGCGAACAACTCGGTCGCATCGCATTTCGGACATCGGTCTGGCAGCGGCATCGCGAAGCCGCAGTGATGACAGACAAGCCGCCGACGGAAACGGTGATCGACCAGCCAGGCGTCGCAGTTGGGACAGGCGAGGCGATGACCACAGCTCCGGCAGAGCGTGAGCGGCGCAAAGCCGCGGCGGTTCAAGAACAAGAGCGCTTGCTCGCCGCGCTCGATTGCGGTCTTCACCGCTTCCGCGAGCCGCGGCGCGATGAAGCGCCCGCGCGGCGGACCTTCACGCTTCAAGTCAATCGCTTCGATGCTCGGAAGATGCTGGCCGCCGAAACGCTCCGGCAGATGCAATTTCTTGTAGCGGCCGCGCCGCGCGTTCACCTCGGTTTCCACTGACGGTGTCGCCGAAGCGAGCACGATCGGAATGCCGATGACGTTGGCGCGCACGACCGCCATGTCGCGCGCGTGATAGCGCACGCCGTCTTCCTGCTTATAGGCAGGGTCATGCTCTTCATCGACGACAATGAGGCCGAGATCGGCGTAGGGCAGGAACAGCGCCGAGCGCGCGCCGACCGTCACCGTCGCCTCGCCGGCCGCCACCGCCGCCCAGGTGCGTGCGCGCAGCCGCTGCGAGAGTTGCGAATGCCACTCCGCCGGCCGCACGCCAAAGCGTTCCGCAAAGCGGTCGAGCACCTGCGACGTCAGCGCGATCTCCGGCATCAGGATCAGCGCCTGCCGACCGCGGCGGATCGTTTCCGCCACTGCTTCAAGGTAGACCGCGGTCTTGCCGGAGCCGGTGACGCCATCGAGCAGCGTTGCGGAATAGCCGCCCTTGTCGACCGTCTCCCGCAGGGCATCCACGGCCGCGCGCTGCGCCGGCGAGAGGTCCGGCTGCATGAATTCGGGATCGGGCGCGGGTGCGACCGGATCGGGCGGCAGCACCAATGTCTCGAGCGCGCCTTCGTCGATCAGTCCGTCGATGACGCCGACCGAGACGCCGGCCTCCTCCGCGATCTCGCCTTTGCTCCGTACAAGACCGTCAGCACAAACCGCCAGCACGCGATTGCGCGCCGCAGTCATGCGCTTGGGCTGCGGACCGGCGCGCCGCACGCCGATGCGCTCTCGCGCCGGGCCGAGATGCTCGCCCATGCGCAACGCCATGCGCATGACCATCCCGCGCGCCGACAGCGTATAATTGGAGACCCAGTCCACGAATTTGCGCAGCTCGCCCTTGAGCGGTGGCACGTCAAGCTTGTCGGAAATGTCCTTCAGCCGGTTGTCGAGGCCGCGGATTGGGGTTGTCGTTCTCCGCCCAGACCACGCCCAGCGCCTCGCGGGTGCCGAGCGGAACCGAAACAACGTCGCCGGGCGCGACGTCCATCCCGGGCGGCACCACGTAGGAATAGGCCTGGTCAAGCGCGACCGGCACCAGGACATCGACGACACGGCGTTTCATGGGCCGATCTCGCGCGATTCTCCGCGCTTAAGAAAGGGGTAGGAAGCGGGTGTGATTATGCCCGACGTGTCAAGGGCGCGCGCCGTTGAGATCGCTGGACGGGCCGCAAACTCGGCCGGCTCCCTCGCCCCGTTCTTACGGGGAGAGGGTGGGGGTGAGGGGCAACTCATGAAGCCGCATTTGCCGAGATTCCCCCTCACCCGCCGCGCTTCGCGCGTCGACCTCTCAACCGAAGTCGGATGTTTCCGACTTCGGCCAGCCATTCAAGGCCGAACTCGGGTAAACCCGAGTTCGGTGCAAGCGGGGCGAGGTGGTACCCGCGGCTCGCGAATCGCACAACGCCGAAGTATGGATTCGCGGTGACATCGACAAGCACAGACGAACTCTCCCTTCCCTTCGCCGCCTCCGACGTCGTGGCGGAAGTCATCCGCTGGCGCGCCTTCCTCGCCGGCGAGCGGCGGATGTCGCCGAAGACGGTCGAGGCCTATGCCCGCGACGCCAGCCAGTTCCTCGCCTTCCTCGCCGAGCATCTCGGCGGCAAAGTCACGATCGCGCGCCTCATCAAACTGGCGCCGGCCGATGTGCGCGCCTTCATGGCGTCGCGCCGCGCCGATGGTATCGGAAGCCGCTCGCTGATGCGGATGCTGGCGGGCGTGCGCTCGTTCACGCGGTTCCTCGAACGCGAGGGCAAAGGACGCGTTGCCGCTGTATCCGCAGTGCGAGCGCCGAAGATCGCGAAAACGCTGCCGAAGCCAATCGCGGTCAGCGATGCCAAGCAGCTTACCGATGTTGATATCCGCGCCGGCGAGGAGCGCGAAACCTGGGTACTCGCACGCGACGCCGCGGTGCTCGCCCTGCTCTACGGCTCCGGGCTCCGCATTTCCGAGGCGCTCGGGCTGGCGCGCAAGGAGGTGCCCGCGCCGGGCAAGGGCGACGCCATCACCGTCACCGGCAAGGGCAACAAGCAACGCATGGTACCGGTGCTGTCGCAGGTGCTCGGGCTCATCGCCGACTACGTGAAGCTCTGCCCCTACGATCTGCCGCCCGACGGTGCGCTGTTCGTGGGCGCGCGCGGCGGCCCGCTGTCGCCACGGATCGTGCAACTGGCGATGGCGCGGTTGCGCGGCGCGCTCGGCCTGGCGGAGACCGCGACGCCCCATGCACTGCGCCACTCGTTCGCGACGCATCTCCTGGCGCGCGGTGGTGACTTACGCGCGATCCAGGAATTGCTCGGCCACGCCTCGCTCTCGACCACGCAGATCTATACCGCGATCGACGCCGAACGGCTGATGGACGTCTACCGCAGCACACATCCGCGAGCGTAGTCTCGTTTGTGTCAGGCACGTTACAACCCCGCCGCAACCCTCTTGCGGCGGCTGCGGTGTCCGCTACACCTCCCTCCGCCTAACCAGGGAGGAATTCGACCATGAGCCACGGCGTACACGCAGTTCAGCACGAAGCTGAGCACAAGATTCAGCATGACAGCGAGCACGGAGGGCATGGCGGTGGCGGAAAGGGCATGCTCGACGCCCGCAACAAGAAAGTCGCGCTGCTGATCGCGGTGATTGCGCTGTGCCTCGCGTTCTCGGAGACACTCGGCAAGAGCGCCCAGACGGCGGCGCTGAGCTACAACGTCGAGGCGTCGAACCTCTGGGCGTTCTTCCAGGCCAAGACCATCCGCCAGACGGTGCTTGAGGCCGCGACCGAGATGCTGAAGATCGATACGCTTCGGGACGGTGGTGACCAGGCCGCGACCAAGGCGGCGCTGGCGAAGCGCATCGACAACTGGGAGAAGACCGCCGCGCGCTACAACACCGAGCGGATGGACCCGCCGGTGCGCAAGGAGGTCGACCTCAATCCACCCTACGGCGAAGGCCGCCGCGAACTGATGGCGCGCGCGATCGCAGCCGAGGCGAAGCGCGACACCTCATTGGAAAGGTACCACCACTATGAAGTGGCGTCCGCCGCCTTCCAGATCGGCATTGTGCTGGCCTCAGCGACGGTGATCACCGGCATGCTGGTGCTGGCCTATCTGGCCGCCGGGCTCGGATTGGTCGGACTGGCGTTCGTGGCGATCGGCTTCTTGGCGCCGCACGCCGTGCATTTGTTCTGAGGGCACGCGTCTAACGCGCGGACGTCATGAGCGCACCAGCCCGCCGTTCACGTGCAGCGTCTGGCCGGTGATGAAGGCCGCGTCGTCGCTGGTGAGGAATGAGATGGTGCCGACCAGATCGGCCGGCACCTGACCGCGCGGAATCGCCTGCCGCGCGGCGGCAGCGGCAAAGGACTTCTCCATATCGGTCTCGCCCGGGCGTGGGCCACGCGCCATGGCGCCGGGCGTGCGGGTGAGCGCCGGCGCGATCGCATTGACGGTGACGCCATGGGGACCGAGCTCGGTCGCGAGCGCCCGCGTCAGCCCGATCATGCCGCCCTTGCTGGCGATGTAGTGCGAGAAGCCGGACGCGCCGGTGAAGAACGTCGACGACGCCATGTTGACGATGCGGCCCCAGTTGCGCCGCTTCATGCCGGGCACGAATGCCGAGCAGGTCAGGAACGCCGAATCGAGATTGATCGACAGCGTGCGCCGCCAGTCGGCGAAGGTCATCTCCTCGAACAGCTTGAGATTGAAGATGCCGGCATTGTTGATGAGGATGTCGCAGCGGCCGAATTTTTTTTCGACCGCGGCGGCGAGCGCCTTCACCGCATCCTCCGATGCCACGTCGCAATTTACGTAGAGCGCCTGCCGTCCGGCCTTCTCCACCTGCTTGATGGTCTCGTCCGCCGGCTGCATGTCGGCGATGACGATATGCGCGCCGTCTTCCGCCAGCCGCTGCGCATAGGCCTGGCCGATGCCGGAGGCCGCGCCGGTGATGACGGCGATCTTGTCCTGATGAGATTTGGCCATTTCCTTGCTCCCCCGCCAAACGCGAGGAGCAAGGCTATCACATATGGATCGCGCGCTTGCCCACCGCGAGCGCGGCTTCCTTCACCGCCTCGGGCAAGGTCGGATGCGCGTGGCAGGTGCGCGCGATGTCTTCCGCCGCCGCGCCGAACTCCATCGCCACCGCCGCTTCCGCAATCATGTTGCCGGCATCGGCGCCGAGAATGTGGACGCCCAGCACGCGGTCGGTCTTGGCGTCGGCCAAAATCTTCACGAAGCCGTCGGTCTGCTGATTGGCCTTGGCGCGGCCGTTGGCGGTGAACGGGAATTTTCCGGTGTTGTAAGAAACGCCCGCCTGCTTGAGCTCCTCCTCGGATTTTCCGACGGAGGCCAGCTCCGGATAGGTGTAGATCACGTTCGGGATCACGTCGTAATTCACGTGGCCGGCCTGGCCGGCGAGGATTTCCGCCACCGCCACGCCCTCGTCCTCGGCCTTGTGCGCCAGCATCGGCCCCGCAATCACGTCGCCGATGGCATAGATGCCGGGAACATTGGTGGCGAAATGCGTGTCGACGATCACGCGGCCGCGATTGTCCTTCTTCACGCCGGCGTCTTCGAGACCGAGCCCCTCGGTGTAGGGCACGCGGCCGACGGCGACGAGCACGACATCGGCCTCGATCGTCTCCGCCGTCCCGCCCGCGGCCGGCTCGACTGTGGCCTTGAGCTTCTTGCCGGAGGAATCGACGCCGGTCACTTTCGACGCCAGCTTGAAGGCGATGCCCTGCTTTTCGAGCAGGCGCTGGAAGTTCTTCGCGACGTCGAGATCGATGCCGGGAACGATACGGTCGAGAAACTCGACCACCGTCACCTGCGCGCCGAGCCGCCGCCACACCGAGCCGAGCTCCAGCCCGATCACGCCGGCGCCGACGACCAGCAGCTTCTCCGGCACCTTGCCGAGCACCAGCGCACCGGTCGACGACACGATGCGCTTCTCATCGATCTCGATGCCCTTGAGCCGCGTCACGTCGGAGCCGGTGGCGATGACGATGCTCTTGGTTTCGAGCGTCTGGGTCTTGCCGCCCTCGCCCTTCACCTCGACCTTGCCGGGCCCGACGATGCGGCCGACGCCGCGCACGGCATCGACCTTGTTCTTCTTCAGGAGGTAGTCGACGCCCTTCACGTTGCCGTCGACGGCCTCGTCCTTGAATTTCAGCATCGCGCCGAGATCGAGCGACGGCTTGCCGACCTTGATGCCCATCTTGGGAAAAGCGTGGCCCGCTTCCTCGAACAGTTCGGAGGCGTGCAGCATCGCTTTCGAGGGGATGCAGCCGACGTTCAGACAGGTGCCGCCGAAGGTCTTGTCCTTCTCCACCACCGCGGTCTTCAAGCCCAACTGCGCCGCGCGGATCGCGCAGACATAGCCGCCGGGGCCGGTGCCGATGACGATAAGGTCGTAAGCCATAAATACACTCCACACCCTCGATCGTCATGCCCGCCTCGTGTCGGGCATCCACGTCTAGTGAATTCGAAGACGTGGATGGCCGGGCATCAGGGCGTATACGCCCGTCTTCGACGGGCTATGCCCGGCCATGACGGAGTGAATTTACAAATCCAGCACCAGCCGCGCCGGGTCCTCCAGGACTTCCTTCACCCGCACCAGGAACGTCACCGCCTCGCGGCCGTCGACGATGCGGTGATCGTAGGAGAGCGCGAGATACATCATCGGCCTGATCACGACCTGGCCCTTCTCGGCCATCGGCCGCTCCTGGATCTTGTGCATGCCGAGGATGCCGGACTGCGGCGCGTTCAGGATCGGCGTCGACATCAGCGAGCCATAGACGCCGCCATTGGTGATGGTGAAGGTGCCGCCCTGCATCTCCTCGATCTTGAGCGCGCCGTCGCGGGCGCGGCGGCCGAAATCGGAAATCTCCTTCTCGATCACCGCCAGCGATTTCTGATTGCAGTCGCGCACCACAGGGACAACGAGCCCCCGCTCGGTGCCGACCGCGATGCCGATATGGTAGTAGTTCTTGTAGATGATGTCGGCGCCGTCGATCTCGGCGTTGACGGCGGGGATTTCTTGCAGCGCCTGCACGCAGGCGCGCACGAAGAAGCCCATGAAGCCGAGCTTCACGCCGTGCTTCTTCTCGAAGACATCGCGATACTGGGTGCGCATCGCCATCACATGGCTCATGTCGACCTCGTTGAAGGTCGTGAGCATGGCGGCGGTGTTCTGCGCATCCTTCAGGCGGCGCGCGATGGTCTGACGCAGCCGCGTCATCTTCACGCGCTCTTCGCGCGCGGCGTCGTCCTGCGGCAGCGGCGCGCGCACCTGAACGGCCGACGCAGGTTGCGCAACCGGCGTCGGCTGCGCGGCGGCGCGCTCGATCGCCGCCATCATGTCGCCCTTGGTGACGCGGCCGTCCTTGCCGGAGCCCGGCACGGCCGAGGGGTCCATGCCGCTTTCCGCCGCCATCTTGCGCACGGAGGGTGCAACCGGCATGTCGGCCGCGGGCTTTGGCGTCTCGGACTTCGGCGGAGCGGCGGCCGGCTCCGATTGATCGGGGGTGGTCGCCTCCGCTGCCGGAGCCGGCTTTGCGGCCGGTGCCGCGGCCCGCACCTTCCTTGATCTCGCCGAGCAGCGCGCCGACCGCGACGGTGTCGCCGTCCTTGGCCGCGACGGCGGCGAGCGTGCCGGCGGCGGGCGCGGGCACCTCGATCGTCACCTTGTCGGTTTCGAGTTCGACCAGCGGCTCGTCCACCGCGACCGGATCGCCGGGTTTCTTGAACCATTTGCCGATGGTCGCCTCGGTGACGGATTCACCGAGGGTCGGGACGCGGATTTCAGCCATGACGATCGCCTTGTTCGTCGGGACAAGCCCGGCCGGAGACTTCAATGGTTATGCAAGCACGTCGTCGAAGATCGCCTTGAGCTGCATCAGGTGCCTCGACATCACGCCGACCGCGGTCGCCGCCGCCTGCGGCCGGCCGGCATAGCGCGCGCGCTTTTGCGTCGCGCCGGCCTGGTTGAGCACCCATTCGAGATACGGCTCGATGAAGTGCCACGCGCCCATGTTGCGCGGCTCCTCCTGGCACCACACGATCTCCGCCTGCTTGAAGCGCGAGAGCTCGCCAGCAGCGCCTTCATCGGCACCGGATAGAGCTGCTCGACGCGCAGCAGGTAGACGTCGTTGACGCCGCGCTTCTCGCGCTCCTCATAGAGGTCGTAGTAGATTTTGCCCGAGCACATCACCACGCGTTTGATCTTGTTGTCGGGCACGAGCTTGATCTTCTCGTCGGGCAGGAGCTGCGCGTCGTCCCACAACAGCCGGTGGAACGTGGTGTTCGGGCCTAGTTCGTCGAGCCGCGACACCGCGCGCTTGTGGCGCAGCAGCGACTTCGGCGTCATCAGGATCAGCGGCTTGCGGATCTCGCGCTTCAGCTGCCGGCGCAGGATGTGGAAGTAGTTCGCCGGCGTCGTGCAGTTCGCCACTTGCATATTGTCTTCGGCGCACATCTGCAGGAAGCGCTCGAGCCGGGCCGACGAATGCTCCGGCCCCTGTCCTTCATAGCCGTGCGGCAACAGGCAGACGAGCCCGGACATGCGCAGCCACTTGCGCTCGCCGGACGAGATGAACTGGTCGAACACGACCTGCGCGCCGTTGGCGAAATCGCCGAACTGCGCCTCCCACAGCGTCAGTGCGTTCGGCTCGGCCAGCGAAAAGCCGTACTCGAAGCCCAGCACGGCCTCTTCCGAGAGCATCGAGTTGACGACCTCGTAGCGCGCCTGCTTGCGGCCGAGTTCGTTGAACGGGATGTAGCGGTCCTCGTTCTCCTGATCGATCAGCACCGAATGGCGCTGCGAGAAGGTGCCGCGTTCGACGTCCTGGCCGGACAGCCGCACCGGATGGCCGTCGAGCATCAGCGTGCAGAACGCGAGCGCCTCGCCGGTGGCCCAGTCGAGATCCTGGCCGGTCTCGATCGCCTTGCGGCGGTTTTCGAGGAACCGCTGAATGGTGCGGTGGGCATGGAAGCCCTGCGGCACCGCAGTGATCTTCTCGCCGATGTCCTTGAGCGTCGCGATATCGACGCCGGTGATGCCGCGGCGCGGATCGTCCTGGTCGTGCGCGGCCTTGATGTCGGCCCAGCGGCCGTCCAGCCAGTCCGCGTTGTTGGCCTTGTAGCCCTGGCTTGCCTCCTGCTCGATATCGAGTTTTGCGCGCCAATCAGCCCGCATCTTCTCGACGTCGGCCTCGCCCACGACGCCTTCGTCGATCAGCCTCTTGGCGTAGATCTTCGACGTGGAGGGATGCGCCCGGATCGCCTTGTACATCAGCGGCTGGGTGAACGACGGCTCGTCGCCTTCGTTGTGGCCGAAGCGCCGGTAGCAGAACATGTCGATAACGACAGGGTGCTGGAATTTCTGCCGGAACTCGGTCGCGACCTTGGCGGCATAGACCACCGCCTCGGGATCGTCGCCGTTCACGTGGAAGATCGGCGCCTCGATCATCTTCGCGACGTCGGATGGATACGGCGACGAACGCGAATAGCGCGGATAGGTCGTGAAACCGATCTGGTTGTTGACGATGAAATGCACGGAGCCGCCGGTGCGGTGGCCGCGCAGGCCGGAGAGGCCGAAGCATTCCGCGATCACGCCCTGCCCGGCGAACGATGCGTCGCCATGGATCAGCAGCGGCATCACCATGGTGCGGTCCTCGCGGGTCGCGCCGTAGTAGTCCTGCTTGGCGCGCACTTTGCCGAGCGCGACCGGCACCACGATCTCGAGATGCGAAGGGTTCGCGGTGAGCGAAAGATGCACGCGGTTGCTGTCGAACTCGCGGTCGGACGAGGCGCCAAGGTGATATTTCACGTCGCCGGAGCCTTCGACGTCGCTGGGCGTGGCCGTAACCCGGCGACGGTTGTGGAAAAGCGCGATGCGAAAAGAACAAGGCCCCGGCATGCCGGGGCCTCGCAATTCCTGACGTCAGACGTCGATCAGTAGCGCGCGACGACCGGGCCGCCGCCGAAGCGGTAGTTCAAGCCGATGCGGGTGATCCACACCTCGTCTTGGGAACCAATATTGTAGCCGCGGCCCGGCACGCCAAAATTGACGCCGTTGAAGGTCGTGCCGGTAATGGTCACGTCGTTGTTGATGTACCGCATGTAGAGAACTTCGCTCTTCAGGCTCCAGTTGGCGGTCCAAGCCCACTCGGTGCCCAACCCAGCGGTCCAGCCCCAACGTGTGTTTTTCGAGTTGAACGTGAACGTGGTGGCCGGCGCATCCTCGAGGAGCGTATAGGAGCGATCGAACTGCGCATAAGCAAAGCCGCCGGTGGCGTACACCAAGAAGTTGTCGACTACGATACCGGCCCGGGTCCTGACGGTGCCGAACCAGCGCAGTTTGCTGGCAACGGTAAGGCTGTCTTGCGTGCCCGCGTCCCCATCAAAGAAGGTTTCGTTCGCTTTCATGCCGGACCAGGACCAGTCCGCCTCAACGCCGAACACCGTACAGTTGCGCTGCCAGTTCCAGCCGATCTGGGCACCGCCGAGCCAGTTGCCGTCGGA
Organism: uncultured Alphaproteobacteria bacterium; assembly: GCA_963850705.1. Lineage (GTDB taxonomy): Bacteria > Pseudomonadota > Alphaproteobacteria > Rhizobiales > Xanthobacteraceae > VAZQ01. The sequence goes on from CAWKMR010000020.1 coordinate 29,036, forward strand.
AATGTTGGCACTCGTCGGAAGGTCAGCGTCGATCGTTTGCGCGATGTTGCCCCGATCAGCATAGTCGTGCCTGTAGTAGCCATAGCCGCCGTGGGCGCCGATGTAGACCCCACCGAACTGCGCGCAAGCTGGCGCTACGGCGACGGGTGCAGGTGCCGGCCGCACGCCGAGATCCGCGGCCTGGGCCACGCCGACACTGAGCGCGGCAATGGAAAACGTCGCTATCAGAAGCTTGTTCATGAATTCCCCCGAGCCAGTTATGACAGGTGTGGTCAAAACTAAAGCAATGATAGCACATCGGATGCCTATTGGCTGTGCTCCGGCGGTCACAGCCGCCGACAAACCGCGTGCTCACGCCGTTAATTAGGGGCAACCGCAACAACGCGCTGCCCCTTTTAAGGCCTTGAATTTGCGATGAGATATCGCGACGCGGCCAGCCGCAGCCTTGCAAACTTCTTGCTAACGATACCCGGAGCCGGCTGCGCACCGACGCCCAAACGGTGGGCGATGAAGACCCGCAGCTATTGCTTCCGCAGCACGTCAGCCAGGGTCTTCCCGAGCCGCGCCGGTGACGGCGACACCTTGATGCCGGCCGACTCCATGGCCTCGATCTTCGAATCGGCCCCGCCCTTGCCGCCGGAAATGATCGCGCCGGCATGGCCCATGCGGCGGCCGGGCGGCGCCGTGCGCCCGGCGATGAAGCCGACCATCGGCTTCTTGCGGCCGCGCTTGGCCTCGTCCTTGAGGAATTGCGCCGCGTCCTCCTCCGACGAGCCGCCGATCTCGCCGATCATGATGATCGCCTCGGTCGCCTTGTCGGCGAGCAGAAGCTCGAGGCCGTCGATGAAGTCCATGCCCTTCACCGGATCGCCGCCGATGCCGAGCGCCGTGGTCTGCCCGAGGCCTTCCCGCGTGGTCTGGAACACCGCCTCGTAGGTGAGCGTGCCGGAGCGCGACACGATGCCGACCTTGCCGGGCTTGAAGATGTTGCCGGGCATGATGCCGATCTTGCATTCGCCGGCGGTGATGACGCCCGGGCAGTTCGGACCGATCAGGCGCGACTTCGAGCCCGACAGCGAACGCTTGACCTTCACCATGTCGGCGACCGGGAATGCCTTCGGTGATGCAGACGATCAGCGGGATCTCGGCGTCGATCGATTCCGAGATGGCATCGGCCGCGCCGGCCGGCGGCACGTAGATCACGCTGGCGTCGCAGCCGGTTTTTTCCTTGGCCTCGACGACGGTGTCGAACACCGGCAGGCCGAGATGGGTCGAGCCGCCTTTGCCGGGCGCGACGCCGCCGACCATCTTGGTGCCGTAGGCGATCGCCTGCTCGGAATGGAAGGTGCCGTTCTTGCCGGTGAAGCCCTGGCAGATGACCTTGGTGTTCTTGTCGACGAGGATGGGCATCACGCAGCTTCCTTCACCGCCTTGACGATCTTCTGCGCCGCGTCGTCGAGATCATCGGCCGAGGTCACGTTCAGGTTGGACTTGGCGATGATCTCCTTGCCCAGGTCCACATTGGTGCCTTCGAGCCGCACCACCAGCGGCACCCGCAGCCCGACGTCGCGCACCGCGGCGACCACGCCTTCCGCGATGATGTCGCACTTCATGATGCCGCCGAAGATGTTGACCAGGATGCCCTTCACCTTCGGATCGGAGGTGATGATCTTGAACGCCGCCGCCACCTTCTCGGTGGTGGCGCCGCCGCCGACGTCGAGGAAGTTCGCGGGCTCCTCGCCGTAGAGCTTGATGATGTCCATGGTCGCCATCGCGAGGCCGGCGCCGTTGACCATGCAGCCGATGGTGCCGTCGAGCGCCACGTAGTTGAGATCGTATTTCGACGCCTCGATCTCCTTCTCGTCCTCTTCGGTGAGGTCGCGCAGCGCCATGATGTCGGGATGGCGGAACAGCGCGTTGTCGTCGAAGCCGATCTTGGCGTCGAGGCAGATGAGCTTGTCGTCCTTGGTGACGATCAGCGGATTGATCTCGAGCAGGCTCATGTCCTTCTCGGTGAAGGCCCGGTAGAGCCCGGTGAGCACCGCGCTCATCTGCTTCTGCAGGTCGCCGGTGAGGTGCAGCGCCTGCGACACGCGGCGCACATGGTGCGGGCAGATGCCGGTCACCGGATCGACGCCGATGGTCACGATCTTCTCCGGCGTCTTGTGCGCGACCTCCTCGATGTCCATGCCGCCTTCGGTCGACACCACGAACGACATGCGCGAGGTCGCGCGGTCGACCAGCGCCGCGAGATAGAGCTCGCGGTCGATGGTCGAGCCTTCCTCGATATAGAGGCGGTTGACCTGCTTGCCCTTGGGGCCGGTCTGCTTGGTCACCAGCATCGAGCCGAGGATGCGCTGGGCTTCCTTGCGCACGTCGTCGATCGAGCGCACGACCTTGACGCCGCCGGCCTTGCCGCGGCCGCCGGCATGGATCTGCGCCTTCACCACGACCACCGGCGTGCCGAGGTCCTGCGCCGCCTTCACCGCCTCGTCGACCGAGAACGCGGCATGCCCGCGCGGCACCGGCACGCCGAATTCGCGCAGCACCGCCTTGGCCTGATATTCGTGGATGTTCATCGAACGCCCCTCGCGACCTCAACCGGCTGCACGATGCCGGCGCTAGCGATCAGTTATCGGACGCCCTTGCCGAGATTGGGCGCGATGGTCATGCAGGCATCGACCAGCGTCTTCACCGCCTCCGCCGACTTCTCGAACATCGTGCGCTCGGCGCTGTTGAGCTGGATCTCGACGATGCGCTCGACGCCCTTCGCTCCGATCACCACCGGCACGCCGACATAGAGATCCTTCACGCCGTATTCGCCGTTGAGCCAGGCCGCGCAGGGCAGCACGCGCTTCTTGTCCTTGAGATAGCTCTCCGCCATCGCGATGGCGGACGCCGCCGGCGCATAGAAGGCGGAGCCGGTCTTGAGCAGGTTGACGATCTCGGCGCCGCCGTCGCGCGTGCGCTGCACGATCGCGTCGAGACGCGCCTGCGTGGTCCATTTCATCTTGACGAGGTCGGGCAGCGGAATGCCGGCGACGGTGGAATAGCGCGTCAGCGGCACCATGGTGTCGCCGTGGCCGCCGAGCACGAAGGCGGTGACGTCCTCGACCGAGACGTTGAACTCGTCGGCGAGGAAATAGCGGAAGCGCGACGAGTCGAGCACGCCCGCCATGCCGACCACCATGTGCTTGGGCAGGCCGCAGGCCTTCTGCAGCGCCCACACCATGGCGTCGAGCGGGTTGGTGATGCAGATGACGAACGCGTTGGGCGCGTATTTCTTGATGCCGGAGCCGACCTGCTCCATCACCTTGAGATTGATGCCGAGGAGATCGTCGCGGCTCATGCCGGGCTTGCGCGGCACGCCGGCGGTGACGATGCAGACGGCGGCGCCGTCGATCGCCTCATAGGAATTGGTGCCGACCAGCTTGGCGTCGAAGCCGTCGACCGGCGAGGACTGGGCGAGGTCGAGCGCCTTGCCCTGCGGGATGCCTTCGGCGATGTCGAACAGGGCGACGTCGCCGAGTTCCTTGAGACCGATGAGATGGGCGAGCGTGCCGCCGATCTGGCCGGCGCCGATCAATGCAATCTTGGGACGCGCCATTTGAAGGAGAACCTCGTGTACGAAAGCCCCGGAATTCAGCGGTCGAACGGGGATCGAAAGGCAGGGCCGCTGCATTGCGTCATAGACCTTTTCCGGGCCTCGCTTCAAGGGACAGAGCGACGGATTCGCGCAGCAGTGTCCGATTCCGGTTCGACATGCTGGCGCCCAATGTACGAACTCGGATCGCATAGCAGGCTAACATCGGCGGTCAGAAGTCCGCATGCGGATTGCTGCGACAATGTCGATCTGAACGCCGCACTAGCCGCATTGCGGGAATGACGCATAGCGGTACATCGCCGGATGCGCACGCGCATCATCATGGCGGCGAGGCTCATGGCGCGGTGCGTCGGTTGCGGCAGGTCTTGTCATTGTCGGACTGAGTGCCGCGCCAGCCGCCGCGCAAAGCTTTCCCGTCAAAGCCGATCAAGATGGTCGTGCCCTACACGCCGGGATCGCCGGTCGACGTGCTGGCGCGGCTGGCCACCCAGCACGCGAGCACGCGGCTCGGGCAGACCATCGTCATCGACAACCGCCCCGGCGCCGGCACGACGATCGGCACCAAGGCCGCGGCAGCGGCCGATCCCGACGGCTATACGATCCTGATCGCGGCCACGAGCTTCATCATCTCGTCGGTGCTCTACCCGAATCCCGGCTACGATCCGCTCAAGAGCTTTGCGCCGGTGAGCATGCTGGCGCGCAGCCCGCAGGTGCTGGTGATCGCGCCGGAGGTGCCGGCCAAGACCGTCGCCGGAATTCGTCGCCTATGCGAAGGCCAACCCGAGCAAGCTGAATTTCGGCTTCGGGCTCGGCACGCTGCCGCAGATCCTCGGCGAGACCTTCAAGGCGGTGACCAGGAACCGACATCGTCAGCATTCCCTACAAGGGCGGCGCGCAGGCGATCACCGACATGCTCGGCGGCCGCATCCACATGAATTTCGGCACGCCGCCGACGCTGCTGCCGCTGATCCAGCAGGGCAAGATCCGCGCGCTCGCGGTGACCACCGATGCGCGCTACCGCGACATGCCGGACGTGCCGACCATGACCGAAAGCGGACTGCCGCAGCTCGCGCTGACCTTCTCCGCCGGCGTGCTCGCGCCCGCCGGCACGCCGGAGCCGATCCTCGACACGCTCAATGCCGCGTTCCGCGAAGCGCTGAAGTCGCCGGAGCTGATCGGCGAGCATGGCGAAGCTCGGCTTCGAGCCGGAGCCATGGTCGCGGCAGCAATATGCCGCATTCCTCGCCGACGAGATGAAGAGGTGGCCGCCGATCGTGAAGGCGTCCGGCGTGCAAGGCGGAGTGAACGATGCGCGCGGCTTACGCTTGCGATCGCGTTCGTTGTCGCCGCCGGCTTCGGCGCGGCGCCGGCGCAGGCCCAGCAGTATCCCGACAAGCCGATCAAGCTGATCATCCCGCTGGTCGCGGGCTCGCCGATCACGGCATTGGCGCGCGTCGTTGCGCAGCCGCTGTCGGCGCGGCTCGGACAGCAGGTCGATCATCGAGAACCGGCCCGGCGCCGGCACACGATCGGCGTGAAGGCTGCCGCCGCGATGCCGCCGGACGGCTATACGCCTTCTGATGTACGGGCAGAACATCGCCTATCTGCAGCAACTCTATCCCGATCTCGGCTTCGATCCGATCAAGGCGTTCGTGCCGGTGGCGCACGCTGGCGGAATATTTCCACGTCGTGGTCATCTCGCCGGCGCTGCCGGCCAAGACGCTGCAGGAATTCGTCGCCTATGCGAAGGCCAACCCGGGCAAGCTCAATTTCGGCATCGGGCTCGGCACCATGCCGCAGATCATCGGCGAGTATTTCAATCAAGGTCGCCGGCCTCGACATCGTCAGCATTCCCTACGCGGCGGCGAGCAGGTGCGCGTCGACATCCTCGGCGGCCGCATCCACATGAATGTCGGTCCGCCGACCAGCCTCATGCGCGCTGATCCAGGAAGGCAAGCTGCGGCCGCTCGCGGTCACCGGCGAGCAAGCGCATGAACGAGCTTGCCGGACGTGCCGACCATGATCGAAAGCGGCTATCCGCAGGTCGGATTCCATCCCGACGTCTGGCAGGCGAATCCTGGCGCCGGCAGGCACGCCGGCGGCCGATCGTCGAGAAGCTCAACGCCGAGATCAACGCCGTCCTGCAAGACGCCCGAGGTGCAGGACCGGCCTCATGACGGCTCGGCGTCGCCGACATCATGTCGATGTCGACCGCAGGAGTTCGCGACTTTCATCGCCGGCGAGGCCAAGAAATGGCCGCCGATCATCAAGGCGACCGGCTTCAAGGCGCAGTAGCGCGAAGGAGACGACCATGCGCATGTTCGCACTGCTGGCCGCCGCCGTTCTCGGCCTCACGCCCGCGCAGGCGCAGCAATATCCGGACCGCGTGATCAAGCTCGTGGTGCCGTTCGTGCCGGGCTCGCCGGTCGACGTGCTGGCGCGCGTGGTGTCGCAGCAGATGACGACGCGGCTCGGCCAGAACGTCGTGATCGAGAACCGGCCCGGCGCCGGCACCTCCACCGCGACCAAGCAGGTGCAGTCGTCGCCGCCCGACGGCTACACGCTGCTGATGATGGGCCAGAACCTGGTCTATGTCGGCCTGCTCTATCCCGACATCGGCTTCGATCCGGTGAAGTCGTTCGCGCCGGTCGCGACGCTGGCCGGCTGGTCGCATGTGATGCTGGTCGCCAACAACGTGCCGGCGAAGTCGGTGCAGGAGCTGGTCGCCTACGCCAAGGCCAATCCCGGCAAGGTCACCTTCGGCTACGGGCTCGGCACCTCGCCGCAGATCGTCGGCAAGTCGTTCGAGCTCGCCGCCGGGCTCGATCTCATCAACGTGCCCTACAAGGGCGGCGAGCAGGTGCGCGTCGATCTGCTGGGCGGGCGCATCGCCATCAATTTCGCGCCGGTGTCGAACGCGCTGCCGATGATCCAGGAAGGCAAGGTGCGCGCGCTCGCGGTGACGAGCGCGACGCGCGATCCGGAGCTGCCGGACGTGCCGACCTTCAAGGAGAGCGGCTTCCCCGACGTCGGCTTCGATCCCGACGTCTGGCAGGCGATCGTGGCGCCGCTCGGCACGCCGGCGCCGATCGTCAACAAGCTCAATGCCGAGATCAACGCGGCGCTGCGCTCCGACGAGGTGCAGGCGACGTTCAAGAAGCTGCGCTTCCAGCCGATGATCAATTCGCCGGAGCAGTTCGGCAAGTTCATGATCGGTGCAGGCCGAGCGCTGGCCGCCGATCATCAAGGCGACGGGGCTGAAGGCGCGAGTAGCCACGCCGCCGCTCACGTCTCCACGATGCCTTCCGCCAGCGTCGCGCGCGAGTTGCGGCGGCCGTGCGGCAGCGCGAGATAGGATTCCGAGCGCATCTCGATCAGCCGCGACGCCGTGCGCTTGAACTCCTGCGCCTCGAAGCCTTCGTCTGCGAGATAGAGCGCGTCGGGCTCGGCGGCCGCCGACGCCACGAGCTTCACCGCATTGTCGTAGAGCGTGTCGATCAGGATGATGAAGCGCTTGGCCTCGTTGCGCCTGGTGAAATCCATCACCGGGATGCGGTCGAGCACGAGGGAGTGGAATTCGTGCGCGACCCGCAGATAGTCGGACGCCGCCAGCGGCTGCTCGCACAGATCGTGGAACGAAAAGCGCGCGACGCCCATGGCCGCGCGACGGCACGCGCACGCATGCGGCCCTTCACGGTCAGCTCGCGCGGCGCGCCCGGATGACCGCCGGTGAGCTTGCTGCCAGGCATCGTCGAGCGCGGCGTCGGCCGCGCGCGTCGGCCGGCACATGCCAGACCGGCTGGCCGGCGAGCTTCTCCAGCCGGAAGTCGGTGCGCGCCGCGAGCCGCGTCACCATCATGTGCTGCTCGATCAGCGCGATGAACGGCAGGAACAGCGCGCGGTTGAGCCCGTCCTTGTAGAGCTCGTCCGGCGGCACGTTCGAGGTCGCGACCACCACGACGCCGAGCTCGAACAGCCGCTTGAACAGCCGCCCGAGGATCATGGCGTCGGCGATGTCGGTGACGTGGAATTCGTCGAAGCACAGCAGCCAGCTCTCCTCCGCCAGCGCGGCGGCGGTGAGCCGGATCGGATCGTCGCCGTTGTGCCTGCCGGCCTTGATGCTCGCTCGCGGAAGTGCCGCACGCGCTCGTGCACGTCGGCCATGAATTCGTGGAAATGCACGCGCCGCTTGCGCTCGACCGGCGACGCCTCGAAGAACAGGTCCATCAGCATGGTCTTGCCGCGGCCGACCTCGCCGTAGAGGTAGAGGCCCTTGATCGGCTCCTGCCTTGCGCTCGCGCGCGCCGAACAGCCAGCCGAGCGAGGACGATTTGCGCGCCAGCCGATGCTCGCGCAGGCGGCCTTCCAGCTCGGTCAGCAGATCGACCGCGCGCGCCTGCGCCGGATCGCGCTCGATCTCTCCGGCGGCGACCAGCGCCGCGTATCGCGATTTGACGGATGAGGACATGGAATGGGTGTGCGGTTCACGATGGCATACTGCGTCGTGCGTGAGGTCGCAACGTTGCGGGGCGTATAGCTGCCGTCACGCCGCCAGCGGATAGGCCGCTTCCACCACATAGGGCCCGCCGCCGACCGAGGCGCGCGAGGAGAACAGCACGAAGCGCGAGACCGTGAACGGCAGCGGCGCGATCAGCGCGCGCGTGGCGAGATAGTCGGCGACCTGCCGGCTCGACGAGTCGCGCAGCCGCGCCAGCGTCACGTGCGGCGTGTATTTGCGGCCCTCCGGCTCGAGCCCGACGCGCTGCATCAGCCGCTCGTGCTCGGCCTGCAACTCCATCAGCGCCGGCGTCTGCGCCAGCGTCGCGATCACCGCGCGCGGGCGGCGGCCGCCGAACGACGACAGCGCGTCGAACCGCAGCTCGAACGGCGTGCGCCGCACCCGGCCGAGCAGCGAGGCGACCTCGTGCGCGGTCTGGTCATCGACGTCGCCGATGAAGCGCAGCGTCAGATGATAGTTCTCGGGATCGATCCAGCGCGCGCCCGGCAGGCCGCCGCGCAGCATGGAGAGCGACTGCGCGACGTTCTTGGGGACTTCGAGGCCGGTGAAGATGCGTGGCATGGCGGGAGCCTCACAACCAAAAGGCCGAAGGCAAATCAACGGTTTAGATTGTCATCATGCACAAAACGGAATGATGACAATAGCAGCCGAATCGGCTGGATCATGGCGGGCTCCTCTGGCGGATGCGGCCGACCAGTTCCTCCACCTTCGGCAGGATGCCGGCGACCATGCGGTCGACGCCGGCCGCGGTGGGATGGATGCCGTCGCGCTGGTTGAGCTTGGCGTCGGCGGCAACGCCATCGAGCAAGAACGGATAGAGCAGCACGCCGTATTTCGCGGCCAGCTCCGGATAGATCGCTTCGAAGCTCTTGCCGAAATCCGCGCCGAAATTCGGCGCCGCGCGCATGCCCGCCAGCAGCACGGGAATGCGGCGCTCGCCGAGCCGGCGCAGGATGTCGTCGAGGGCCTTGCGCGTCACCGCCGGATCGATCCCGCGCAGCATGTCGTTGGCGCCGAGCGCCACGATGACGCCGTCGGTCTTGTCCGGCACCGCCCAGTCGAGGCGGGCAAGCCCGTTCGCGGCGGTATCGCCGGACACGCCGGCATCGGCGATCTCGGCTGCGATGCCCTTGGCCTTGAGGGCGGCCTGCAGCCGGACCGGGAACGCCTGCATTGGCCGGCAGCCCGAGCCCGGTGGTGAGGGAATCGCCCAGCGCCACGATCCGCAGCGGCCGCTCCTGCGCCGCGGCCGGCGCCGAAAATCGCGCAGATTGCCGCGATCATCAGCGCACTCTGGACCGGGCGCGCGAAACTCCCATATGAGCGGACGCGCCCCGGCTCCGAGGGCGGCGGCAAGACAGGCGACCGGCGGACCCACGGCATGAACGGCAGCTCACCCCGCAGCAACGGCGCGGCGATCGCGCTCAGCGGGGTCAACCTCTCGCTCGGCCGCGGCGCGGCGCGGGTGCACATCCTCAAAGACATCGACCTCAATATAGGGCGCGGCGAGGCGATCGGAATGGTCGGCCCGTCCGGCTCCGGCAAATCGACCCTGCTGATGGTGATGGCGGGGCTGGAGCGGCCGGACACCGGCTCGGTGACGATCGCCGGCGAAGCGCTCGACGCGCTCGGCGAGGACGACCTCGCGCGCTTCCGCGGCCGCAATGTCGGCATCGTGTTCCAGTCCTTCCATCTCATCCCGACCATGACCGCGCTGGAGAACGTCGCGGTGCCGCTCGAGCTTGCCGGCGCGAGCGACGCGCACGAACGCGCAGCGCATGAGCTCGCCGCCGTCGGACTGGCGGAGCGCGCAAGCCACTATCCGGCGGAACTGTCGGGCGGCGAGCAGCAGCGCGTCGCGCTCGCGCGCGCGCTCGCGCCCAATCCCGCGATCCTGATCGCCGACGAGCCGACCGGCAATCTCGACGAGGCGACCGGCGCCGAGATCGTCGACCTCATGTTCGCCGGCCACGACAAGCGCGGCACCACACTGGTGCTGGTGACGCATGATGCGGCGCTGGCGCGGCGCTGCGACCGCGTGGTGCGCATGCGCTCCGGACGCGTGGACGTACGATCATGATTCTGGGTCAGGACAATCGCGTCTTAACCATCATGCGTAAAAGCGCCGGATCCACGCCGCGCCCGTTTCGATTGTTGCATGGCGGCCGTCTGAGGACACCGCGGAGGGGTACCCGCTTGCGCGGGACAACATGCCTGAGGATATGCAACATGACGGAAGCCATGAGCCTCGCCACCACGCCGCGCATCCCGCTGTGGCTCAAGCTCGTCTACACCGCCTTCATGGCGGTGCTGGTGCCGGTCTACTGGTACTATTACGGCTGGACCAATTTCCTGTACTTCTGCGACGTCGCGCTGATCCTGACGCTGATCGCCATCTGGATCGAAAGCCCGCTGCTCGTGTCCATGTGCGCGGTCGGCATCACCGTTGCCGCAAGTGGTCTGGGTGGTCGATTTCATCGGCACCGCCATCGGCTATCCCGTTATCGGCATGACCGCCTACATGTTCAACGCGAACAGCTCGCTGTTCCTGCGCGGGCTCTCGCTGTTCCACGGCTGGCTGCCGTTCCTGCTGCTCTATCTGGTCGCGAGGCTCGGCTACGACCGCCGTGCGCTGCTCTACTGGACCGTGCTGGCCTGGGTGCTGATCCTGGTCTGCTTCTTCTTCATGCCGCCGCCGAACCCGAACGCCGGCTGACGCCGGTCAACATCAACTACGTCTGGGGCCTGAACGACGCCGCGGCGCAGACCTGGATGCCGTCCTGGCTGTGGCTGATCGGCATGATGGTGCTGATGCCGGTCATCGTGCTTCCTGCCGGTGCACTTCCTGTTCAGCCGCTTGATGCCGCAGGCGCCGAAAGCCACATGAGCGCAGCACACGAGACGCCATGACCCTCGCCTCGCCCGCCATCACACCGTCGCGTCTCTCGGTCCCGCTGCGCTTTGCGCTGCGGGACCTGCGCGGCGGATTGCGCGGCTTCTACGTGTTCATCGCCTGCATCGCGCTCGGCGTGATGGCGATCGCCGGCGTCAACTCGTTCGCGTCGAGCCTCGGCGACGGGCTCGCGCGCGAAGGCCGCACCATCCTCGGCGGCGACCTCTCGTTCACGCTCATCCATCGCGAAGCCGACGCGACGGAACGCGCGTTCCTCGAACGCGCCGGGCGCGTCTCCGCCACCGCCACGATGCGCGCGATGGCGCGCACCGTCGACGGCCGGCACCGCGCTGGTGGAGATCAAGGCGGTCGACGGCGCGTACCCGCTGTTCGGCGCGGCGCGGCTCGATCCGGCGCTGCCGCTGGCCGATGTGCTCGCCATGCGCGACGGCGCGTTCGGCGCCGCCGCCGATCCGCTGCTGCTGGCGCGGCTCGATCTCAAGCCCGGCGCGCGCTTCACGATCGGCGCCGCGACCATCGAAATCCGCGCCGCACTCACCTCCGAGCCGGACCGGCTGTCGGCGGGCGGCTTCGGCCTCGGACCGCGGCTGATGATCAGCCCGGAAGCCTTGCATGCGACCGGCCTGTTGCAGCCGGGCTCCCAGGTGCGCTGGCACTATCGTCTGCGGCTGCCGGCGAACGACGCGAGCGACGCCGCCGTGGCGCGCACGATCGCACGCAGCGACCGCGCAAGTGCCGGATGCCGGCTGGGAGGTGCGCAGCCGCAGCAACGCTTCGCCCGGGCTCGAGCGCAACATCGAGCGCTTCACGCAATATCTCACGCTGGTCGGCCTCACCGCGCTGCTGGTCGGCGGCGTCGGCGTGGCGAACGCGATCCGCGGCCATCTCGACCGCAAGCGCGACACCATCGCCACGATGAAATCGCTGGGCGCGACCGGCGGCGGCGTGTTCGCGATCTACCTCACGCAGACGATGGCGCTGGCGTTCATCGGCGCCGTTCCCGGACTGATCTTCGGCGCCGCCTTGCCGTTCCTGATCGCCTGGGGTTTCGGGTCGATCCTGCCGCTCCCGCTCGCGCCGACGCTGCATCCTCGAGGACCTCGCGCTGGCGTTGCTCTACGGCCTGCTCACGGCGCTTGCGTTTGCGATCTGGCCGCTCGGACGCGTGCACGACGTTTCGGTCTCGGCGCTGTTCCGCGACGAGGTGGCGCCGGAGCGGCATTGGCCGCGCAGGATCTATGTTGCAATGACGGTCGTGGCGGTCGCGGCGCTGGCGATCCTGGCGGTGAAGCTCGCGTACGACCAGCGCATCGCCGCGATCTTCGTCGTGGCCGCCGCCGGCGTGTTCGTGTCGCTGCGGCTGGTCGCGAGCCTGGTGATGGCGGTGGCCAAACGCGCGCCGCGGCCGCGCTCGACCGCGCTGCGGCTCGCCATCGCCAACATCCACCGTCCCGGCGCGCTGACGGCCAGCGTGGTGATGTCGCTGGGCTTGGGCCTCGCGCTGCTCGTCACCGTGATCGAGGTCGACGGCAACCTGCGCCGCCAGTTCATCGCGGCGCTGCCGGACCAGGCGCCATCGTTCTTCTTCCTCGACATCCAGTCCGCCGACGCCGAGCGCTTCGACGCCTTCATCCGCCAGCACGCGCCTGGTGCGACGCTCGAACGCGTGCCGATGCTGCGCGGGCGCATCGTGTCGGCGAACGGCGTGCGCGCTGAGGATATCCGCGTGCCCGCAAGCCAGAACTGGGTGCTGCAAAGCGACCGCGGCATCACCTATTCGGACACCATCCCGGCCGGCTCGCGCGTGGCAGAAGGCGAATGGTGGAAGCCCGACTATTCCGGGCCGCCGCTGGTGTCGTTCGAGCGCCGCGTCGCCAGCGCGCTCGGGTTGAAGCTCGGCGATCCCGTCGTGGTCAACGTGCTCGGGCGCAACATCGAGGCGCGCGTCGCCAATGTGCGCACGCTCGACTGGCAGAGCCTCGGTATCAATTTTGCCATGGTGTTCGCGCCGTCGAGCCTGCGCGGCGCGCCGCACACCTTCATCGCCACGCTGACCTATCCCGGCGGCAGCACCGTCGCGGCGGAGACGGAATTGCTCAGGGCCGTCGCCGACACCTTCCCGTCCGTCACCACGGTGCGCGTGCGCGAAGCGGTCGATTCCGTCGGCGGCATCGTCACCAACCTGGTGGCGGCGCTGCGCGGCGCGAGCGCGCTCACGCTGCTGATTGCCGTGCTGGTGCTCGGCGGCGCGCTGGCGGCGGGCACCGCCATCGCGTCTATGACGCGGTCGTGCTCAAGACCGTGGGCGCGACCCGCGGCAAGCTGCTCGCAGCCTACGCACTCGAATACCTGATGCTGGGCATCGCCACCGCGGTGTTCGGCGTGGCGGCCGGCACCGCGGCGGCGGCTTTCGTCGTCCGGCAGGTCATGAACCTGCCTTTCGCCTGGCTGCCCGGCCCCGACCTCGCCGCCGCCGCGGTCGCCGTGGCGGTCACGGTTGTGCTTGGCCTGGTCGGCACCTTCCATGCCCTCGGACAAAAGCCGGCGCCGGTGCTGCGGAGCCTTTAAGGCGGGCAAATCAAGGTCTTGGCGGCACCGCGAGCTGCGGCAGTTACCGACGTAACAATGCGGTCGTGCACGGCGCCGCCGGACGTCACAAAAGACTTACGAAAATGCAATTTACCTCACGCTTGCCGAAGCATTAACAAACCCGAACAAACCGCCCGTGGCATCTGGCGCAAAAACCAATCCCGCACTAGATTCCGCTTGTCAGGCATTGCGCCCGGAAACTCCGGCGCGGCGCCGTATATCCGGCCCGGCGGCCGGTCACGAGAGAGGGAACTTCCATGTCGAATTTCGACCCGAACTACGCCGCCCAGCGCGGCGTCAGTGCGGACCGGACAGCGGCCGAGATCGATCAGGGCCTGCGGTCCTACATGCTCGCGGTCTACAACTACATGGCCATCGGCGTTGCGCTGACCGGCGTTGCGGCGTGGCTTGCCTTCCAGCTCGCCGGCGGCGACGCGATCGTGGTCCGCGGCAATCAAATCGCAAACCTGACGCCGTTCGGCCAGATGCTCTTCAGCACCGTTGGCATGATCGGCATGCTGGTCGTCACTTTCGGCCTGGTCATGTTCATCAGCTTCCGCATCGACAAGCTGCAGCCCATGACGGCGCTCGCGCTGTTCCTGGTCTACGCCACGGCGCTCGGCGTGATGCTGTCGTCGATCTTGTTCAGTACACTCGGCACATCGATTATCCGGGTGTTCTTCATCTCGGCGGCGTCGTTCGGTGCACTGAGCCTGTACGGCTACACGACGAAGCGTGACCTGTCGGCCTTCGGCGCGTTCCTGGTCATGGGCCTGATCGGCCTGGTCATGGCGATGATCGTCAACATGTTCTGGCAGAACGGCATGATGGCCTTCATCATCTCCATCGTCGGCGTGCTCATCTTCGCCGGCCTGACCGCCTGGGACACCCAGAAGATCAAGGAGATGTATGACGTGAACGAGGACGGCACTGTCACCGCCCGCAAGGCAGTGATGGGCGCGCTCACGCTCTACCTCGACTTCATCAACCTCTTCCTGTTCCTGCTGCGGCTCATCGGCGACCGCCGCTGATCGCATCGGAACGGACTGAACTGCGACGCCCCGGCCAAAAGCCGGGGCGTTTGTTTTTGTCCTTTGGTTGCTGGCGGAAGCCGGGCCGCAACGCGGCGGGCTCCCTCTCCCCGTTCTTGCGGGGAGAGGGTTGGGGTGAGGGGCACACGCAAGATACAATCTGCATAAGATGTCCCGCCTCACGCCGAGTTCGCCGCCCGTCCATGCCTTCCATCCGCCCCACAGAGCCCCGCGACATCGCCGCGATCACCCGCATCTATGCCCACGCCGTGGAGCACGGGACGGCGTCATTCGAGCTCGAGCCGCCGGACGAGGCCGAGATCACACGGCGCTACCACGCGCTACGCAACGGCCGGTTTCCTTACCTCGTCGCAGAGATCGACGGCACAGTCGCCGGCTACGCCTATGCCGGTCCCTACCGGGCGCGGCCGGCCTATCGCTTCACCGTCGAGGATTCGATCTACATCGATCCGCCGATGCACCGACGCGGCGTCGGCCGGGCGCTGCTCGAGCGGCTGCTGATCGAGTCGGAAAAGGAAGGCTTCCGGCAGATGATCGCGGTGATCGGCGATTCCAACCAGGCGTCGTCGATCGAACTGCACAAGGCGCTCGGATTCCGGATGGTCGGCACCTTCGAGGCGGTGGGCTACAAATTCGGCCGCTGGCTCGACAGCGTGCTGATGCAGAAGGCGCTCGGCAAAGGCGCAACGACGGTGCCGTAGCGCTGGATCACGCCGTCGCTATCAGCCGCAGCGAGCGGCCGGTTGTCCCTGAGGATTGCCAATCTGCTAAAGCGATTGCGTCGATTGCGCAGGACGCGACGCGCCCGCATGCAGACTTCTGAATCGCCACGCTAGTGGTCCGATTCTAACATTCGCATCCCGTTTCCGCAGGCGAGTTTGCGAATGTTAGAATCAAGAACCACTAGCAAGTATTAAGTGCTAGTGGAGTTTTGGATTTGACATTCGCTTACCGAACCCGCTGCCAGATGGGTAGCGAATGTCAAATCCACTCCACTAGCCCGTGACCAGGCTCAGCGGTTTGTCGATCGAGCGCAGCACGCGGTCGAGCTCGTGGCCCCGGCGCACGATCAGGCCGGTGGCGGAGATCACGCTGTAGGCGCCCTGGCGGCGCGCGAGCTTCGGCGATTTCTCGATGCGGTAGAGCGGAACCTCGCTGGAGCGGCGGAACACCGAGAACACGGCGCGGTCGCGCAGGAAATCGATGGCGTAGTCGCGCCACTCGCCGGCGGCGACCATGCGGCCATAGAGATTGAAGATGCGGTTGAGCTCGCGCCTGTCGAAGGTTACTCGGTTTACGGGGGCGAAGGGTTGGGTTCCCTGTGATTCGCCCCCGCGACTCTGGCTTGAGTCGGCATCTCCGGGTTCCAAGCTCATGGCACGTGACTCCTTCTGTGACAGAACAATGATCGCGCCGTAGCCGGGCGGGAGCAAGAGGCACCGCGGAAAAGATCTTGCTGAAACAAACCGCTATTTGGGTCGTGTTCACACCGTTGCGCGCAATCGCCGCGCTCACGAATTCGTCAATGGAATCATATTACTGCCAAATTTCCGACAACCGGGGGTCAAGCTGAAATGAGAAACGGAAGACTGTTGCCTCAGGGCCCGGCCTGGTTTCGAGCACCGGTTCCTCAGCCCCCCAGCCCCCCGGGGTTTGGATTAGGCCGGGCCCAACTAGTTTTTCAGGTAGCGTACGCGCGTACAGTTTGTAGGTAGCGTACGAGTTCAATCCCCCAACGCTTCTTCAGGCCGGCACTCAGGTGCCGGCCTTTTTTCTTGGTGCGTTTTCTTGGCGCCGCGCGCCTCGGTCGCGGCTCAATACGCGCGGCTCAGCGGGGGCTGATTCTGCAGCAGCACGCGCTCGACGTTCTGCCACGACGAGCGGAACAGGAACGCCGAAGACTGTCGCGTGATCCCGGCGACATGCGGCGTCAGCAGCAGCCGCGATGCGGCCTCGCCAGACACTTTTAGCAGCGGGTGGTCGGCCGCCGGTGGTTCGGTGGAATAGACATCCACCGCTGCGCCGCCGAGATGCCCCGATGCAAGGCTCGCCGCCAGCGCCGCTTCGTCGACGATCCCGCCGCGCGAGGCTTGAATGAGGATCGCACCCTTCTTCATGCGCGCAAGCTGATCGGCCCCGATGAGATTCTGCGTCGCCGGCAGCAGCGGCACATGCAGCGAAACCACGTCGCAGGTCGCGATCAATTCATCGAACGAGACCGGACGCGCATCGAGCGACGCCGCGAGCGCCACATCGACCGGCGCCGGATCGAAGAAGCACACCTTCGCGCCCATCCCCTGGAACGCGCGCGCCACCGCCCGGCCGATGGTGCCGAAACCGATGAGGCCCACCAGCAATCCATCGATCCCCGAGAGATTGTCGGCGATCATGCGTGCGCGATATTTGGCGTAGTTGCCCGCCTTGATCTCGGCATCGGCCCAGGCGAAGCGCCGCAGCAGCACCGAGGCCGTGGTCACGACATATTCCGCCACCGCGCCGTTGCTGCCACCCGCCACGTTAGCGACGGGGATGCCGAATTTTGTCAACGCCGCCTGATCGAGGCGATCGACGCCGGCTCCGGTGACCTGCACGAGCTTGAGCTTCCCGCCCTCAAACAGGGCCGGCGCGAGCTTCGGCCCGACCGCAGGGATCACCAGTGCGTCGACCGATTTGATCAGGTCAGCGACCTGGGCATCCGTCGGCACGTGATAGGCCACCTCAAGGGTCTTCGGTGCGGCCGCACCGACGCGCAAGAAGTCGTCTTCCGGGCGAAGACAGAGAACGCGGTTGGACATGGAGCAGGCTTTCGGGAAGGCTTTCAGAAACTCTTGAACTCGGTGGTGCCCTTCGTGACATCGGGCTCCGCGAAGAAGCACAGCAGCACCAGCGGCTCGGTACCGGTGTTGCGGGTCATATGCTTTTCGTTCGGCGGGATCAGCACGATGTCGCCGGGCTTGATCGGGATCTCGCCGCTCTCCGCCACGGTCGTGCCGGTGCCCTTGAGCACATAGATGCATTCCTCGAAGCCGTCATGCAGGTGCGGGCCGCGCGGCGGATCGCCGGGCTTTGGCACCGCAAGCTCGGCGATGCGAAAAGTCACCTTCGACCCCATGGCGCCAGATACCGGCTCGAGCGAGGTGCGCCCGGGCAGGCCGAGCTTCTTCGCCTCGGATTGTTTCAGCAGCCGCGCCATCAGCTCACCTCTATCAGCTCACTTGCCGCAACTGCTTGATCTCGCGCGGTGCGCCCTGCACCGCCTCGAGCTGACGGAAGATGTCGCGCGCTTCCTTGGCAATGGCGTCGGCGATGTCGGTCAGCATCTTGCCGCCCTTCTCGGCGGTGGCGTGCTGCGGGCTGCCGAACCAGCCGGTCGGCGCGATCGATCGGATATCGGTGAGGACAGGCTGGTACGTGCGCGTCCGCCGCAGCTTGTCCATCTTGTGACCGTGGCTGTGCTCGGACGAATAGTCGATGCGATCGAGGTGCACGAGGCCGGGGCTATGCGCCAGCACAGCCAATGCTTCGATCTCGCCGCCGTGCGTGAGCCCGCCGCAGGAATGGCCGTAGAGCTCCTCGGCGACGTAGCACGCCTGCACGGTGAGAACGCTCATGCCGTGCTCGCGGTGCAGCGCTTCCGCCGTGATCGCGAGCGAGGGGATGTTGCCCTCGTGCCAGTTGATGATCATGAGCTGCTTGGCGCCGTGCTTCGCGGTCGAGACGCAGGTCTCGGTCTGCACCCGCATATAGGTGTCGGGCGTGAGCGTGATAGTGCCCTCGTAAGGCATGTGCATCGGCGTAACGCCGAACGGCGTCGCCGGCAGCACGAGACCGTCCATCCGCTCCGCGACCGCATGCGCGATGATGTTGGCGGCCAGCGTGTCGGTGCCGGTCGGCAGATGCGGGCCGTGCTGCTCGACGCTGCCGCACGGCAGGATCACCAGCGGGTTGTTCTTGAACTGCGCGGCGATTTCCGGCTGCGTCAGGTCGGCGAAATAGCGGCTAGGCAACATTGCGGCTTCCTTCCGCGAGCTTCTTGTGCGCTTCGGCAATGATGTCAGCGAGCTTGATCGCCTGGCCCTGCCGCTCGATCGAACGCAACCCCGCATAGACCACGGCGAGCGCAACATTGCCGTTGCGCGCGTTCAGCTCGTTCGATTTTCCGGTGCGGCAGCTTTCGCCGAACATGTCGAGCTCGGCGCGGAACATGTCGCTCTCCGGCACCGGCAGCTCCTCGCGCTTGCCGTAGCCGTCCTTGCCCCGCTGGATGTAGAGCGTCGAGGTCTGGTGCAGCTGGTCCGGCGTGTCCCAGGTGCCGAAATCGATTTCGTAGTGCATCAGCCCCTTGGCGCCGAACACGCGCACGCAGAACACGCCGGGCGACGTCCACGAGCTGCCGACATAGCCGATCTTGCCGTCGGCAAACTTCAGGACCGTCATCGACTGATCGTCGACCTCGGCGCCGACCGGGGACAGCTTCGAGGCAATGGAGTTCGCTTCCAGGATTTCGCCGCCGAGATAGTGCAGCACGTCGAACTGATGGATCGCGAGCTGCGAGAGCGGGCCCCCGGGCGCGCGGTCCTTGTACCAGCGCCATGCCTTCGGCGTGAGTTCCAGCGCCCGCTCGTTGGAGAAATTCGCTTCCATGAAGCCAACGCGGCCGAGTTCGCCCGCTTCGATGGCTTTGCCCATGGCGCGGATGCCTGCCATCAGCCGCGCGCTATGGCCGACCGTCACCGTCACGCCGTAGGTTTTTTCCAGCGCCTCGATGGCGAGCCCCTCTTCAAGCGTGCTCGCAATCGGCTTTTCGGTGTAGACGTGCTTGCCGGCCTTCGCGACCTCGCGCGCCAGCGGCAGATGCTGTTCGTTCGGCACCGTCAGGATCACACCCTTGATGTTCGGGTCGGCCAGGAGCACCGCGAGATCGGGCGCGCTCTTCACGCCGAACTCGGTCTGAAACGCCGCGCGGCTTTCCTCGGAGCGGCTGAAGCCCGAGACGATCTCGATGGCGTTGGAGGTACGGGCGGCGCGGGTGAGCACCTTGGCCCAGCGGCCAAGACCGACAATACCGACTTTGACGCGATTTCCATTCATTACGGGGCCTCGTCTTTAAGAGACCGCGTAGGCGTATCACCGCCAAAGCTGGAATTCCACCTGGGGGAGCGGCGCAATCGTCGCTAGTGGTCCGATTCTAACATTCGCATCCCATTTCCGCGGGCGAGTTCGCGAATGTTAGAATCCAAGGACCACTAGCAAGTATAAGCTGCTAGTGGAGTTTGGATTTGACATTCGCGTCCCGAGCTTGCTGCCAGGTGGGTAGCGAATGTCAAATCCACTCCACTAGCGGATCGGCGTCACCGCCGCGCCGAGCATAAAGCTCGGCATGTCCGCCGCGCCGGTCTGCACCAGGACCGCCGCGGTCTCGACGCCGTCACCCGCCAGATCGCGCAGCGGCACGCTCCAACGACGGGTCGACGCGTCCCAGGCGCCGAGATCGACGAAGCGCCGCACCACGTTGTGATACGTGATGGTGCGGCCTTTGTTCTCGCCGCGCGTGATCATGACCGTCACCGCCTTGGCGAGCGCCCAAACCGACACCGTCGCCGACGCGGTGGGCGCGCCATCCGGCAGCGTAACGGTCAACTGATCGCCCGCGCGCGATGCAGTCACCGGCACCGACATCACGGCTTCGTTCTGGCGGCTCTTGGCGATCGCCTTCTCGATGGCGGCGCGGTCGCTGCCGAGCGCATGCGCGGCCCCATTCACCACTACCTGCGGCGTATAGCGCTCGCGATCGCCGCGCGACTTGGAATAGGCCTGCCAGCGGGCGGTATTGCGGGGGTTGGCAAGCGTGTCCTTCCAGCCGAGGTAATCCCACACGTCGATGGGAAGGCTGAGCGCAATTAAC
>CAWKMR010000021.1:0-38726 GCA_963850705.1 uncultured Alphaproteobacteria bacterium
GCAATGGCCTCTCTCAAGGACATGCGGGTCCGCATCGCCGCGACCAAGGCGACGCAGAAGATCACCAAGGCCATGCAGATGGTCGCGGCCTCGAAGCTGCGGCGTGCACAGGCGGCGGCCGAGGCGGCGCGGCCCTACGCCGAACACATGGACGCGGTGCTCCGCAACATCGCCGCGTCGGTGGCCAGCCTCGATTCCGCGCCGGCGCTGCTGCGCGGCACCGGCAGCGATCGCGTGCATCTCCTGGTGGTCTGTACCGCCGAGCGCGGCCTGTGTGGCCCCTTCAATTCAGCGATTGTGCGGCTTGTGCGCGAGCATGCCAACCGGCTGATGGCCGAGGGCAAGGAGGTAAAGATCTTCTGCGTCGGCAAGAAGGGCTACGAGCAGCTTCGCCGCCTGTACGAAAAGAACATCATCGAGCACATCGAGCTGCGCTCGGTGCGCACCATTGGCTTCGCCAATGCCGAGGCGATCGCGCAGCAGGTCACGGACCTCTATGCCAAGGGCGCGTTCGACGTCTGTACGCTGTTCTTCTCGCGCTTCAGGTCCGTGATCGCGCAGATCCCGACCGCGCAGCAGATCATCCCGCCGGTGTTCACCCCTCCCATCCCTCCCCCGCAAGCGGGGGAGGGTCGGGAGGGGGACGGCGCGGGCGCGAGCTATGAATACGAGCCTGACGAGGAGGAAATCCTCGCCGAGCTTCTGCCGCGCAACATCGCGGTACAGGTTTTCCGTGCGCTGCTCGAAAACGGCGCGTCGTTCTACGGCGCGCAGATGAGCGCTATGGACAATGCGACCCGTAATGCCGGTGAAATGATCCGCAAGCAGACGCTCATCTACAATCGCACGCGCCAGGGAATGATCACCAAAGAGCTGATCGAGATCATCTCCGGCGCCGAAGCGCTGTGACACTTTCGCGAGAGGAACGATAATGGCCACGCCCCAAACCAACGCGGTCGGAAAGATCACCCAGGTCATCGGCGCCGTCGTCGACGTGCAGTTCGAGGGGCACCTGCCCGCGATCCTGAACGCGCTCGAGACCAAGAACGGCGGCAATCGCCTGGTGCTCGAAGTGGCGCAGCACCTTGGTGAGTCGACTGTGCGCACCGTCGCGATGGACATCGCGGAAGGTCTCGTGCGCGGCCAGGAAGTCACCGACACCGGGCAGCCGATCGCGGTGCCGGTCGGCGACGAGACGCTCGGCCGCATCATCAACGTCATCGGCGACCCCGTCGATGAAGCCGGCCCGATCAAGACCACGGCCCGACGAGCGATCCATCAGGATGCGCCGGCCTATACCGAGCAATCGACCGAGGCCGAGATCCTCGTCACCGGCATCAAGGTCGTGGACCTGCTCGCGCCGTATTCCAAGGGCGGAAAGATCGGCTTGTTCGGCGGCGCCGGCGTCGGCAAGACCGTGCTGATCATGGAACTGATCAACAACGTTGCGAAGGCGCACGGCGGTTACTCGGTGTTCGCGGGCGTCGGCGAGCGTACCCGCGAGGGCAACGACCTCTATTACGAGATGATCGAGTCCGGCGTTAACAAGGACCCGAAGAAGAACAACGGTTCGACCGCCGGCTCCAAGTGCGCGCTGGTGTACGGCCAGATGAACGAGCCGCCGGGCGCGCGTGCGCGCGTCGGCCTGTCGGGCCTGACGGTTGCCGAGCATTTCCGCGATCAGGGCCAGGACGTGCTGTTCTTCGTCGATAATATCTTCCGCTTCACGCAGGCGGGCTCGGAAGTGTCGGCGCTGCTCGGCCGCATTCCTTCGGCGGTGGGCTATCAGCCGACGCTCGCCACCGACATGGGCGCGCTGCAGGAGCGCATCACCACCACGACCAAGGGCTCGATCACCTCGGTGCAGGCGATCTACGTGCCGGCCGACGACTTGACCGATCCGGCGCCCGCGACCTCGTTCGCGCACCTGGACGCCACCACCGTGTTGTCGCGCGATATCGCCGCCAAGGGCATCTATCCGGCGGTCGATCCGCTCGAATTCGACCTCGCGCATGATGTCGCCGCTGATCGTCGGCGAGGAGCATTACGCGGTTGCCCGTCAGGTGCAGCAGGTGCTGCAGCGCTACAAGGCGCTGCAGGACATCATCGCCATCCTGGGCATGGACGAGCTCTCGGAAGAGGATAAGACGACGGTGGCGCGCGCGCGCAAGATCGAGCGTTTCCTGTCGCAGCCGTTCCACGTCGCCGAGGTGTTCACCGGCACGCCCGGCAAGCTCGTCGACCTCGCCGACACCATCCGCGGCTTCAAGGGCCTGGTGGAAGGCAAGTACGATTACCTGCCGGAGGCGGCCTTCTACATGGTCGGCACCATCGAAGATGCGGTCGAGTTGGGCAAGAAGCTGGCGGCGGAAGCAGCGTAACGCGGATCGTTGTGATGGCCACCTTCCAGTTCAATCTCGTCTCGCCGGAAAAGCTCCTGTTCACCGGGCAGGTCGATCAGGTCGACGTGCCCGGTTCCGAGGGCGATTTCGGCGTGCTGGCGGGACATGCGCCGTTCGTCACGGCACTACGGCCGGGCGTCCTCACGGTGTATCGCGAGGGCGGCAATCTGCGCGTCGCGGTTTCAGGCGGCTTCGCGGAGGTGAGCGATGCGGGCCTGACGGTGCTGGCGGACGTGGCGGTGCCGGTCGAGGACGTCAACCGCGATGCGTTCGCGGGGTTCATCAAGGAAGCCGAAGATGCCGCGACGGCTGCGCCGGAAGGTTCGCAGCGCGACAAGCTCAATCTGCGCGCCGCGCAGCTCAAGGAATTGCAGGCGACGCTCCCGCAGTAGCTCTCTTCGACAAACGCAATATCTCTCGATCGTCATGCCCGCGCTTGTCGCGGGCATCCACGTCTTTAGGCCGAGCCAGAATCGAAGACGTGATGGCCGGGACTAAGGGCGTTCACGCCCGTCTTCGACGGGCTATGCCCGGCCATGACGAAGGAAACAATCGTTGCGCACTATCCTTCCGCGAACCTCGCGAATTCCTGCACCACCCGCTCGTAAACCGGCCGCTTGAACGGAATGATGAGCGCGGTGAGCTTGTCCATGGCCTCCCAGCGCCAATCCAGGAATTCCGGCTTGTGGCCGCCGGGCGGATTGGCGACGTTGATTTCGCCATCCTTTCCGGTGAAGCGCAGCGCGTACCATTTCTGCGTCTGCCCGCGGAACCTTCCCTTCCAAGCCTCACCGACGATCTCGCGCGGGATATCGTAGCTCAGCCATTCCGGCACTTCGGCGAGCTTCTGGACCGAGCGGATGCCGGTTTCCTCGTGCAACTCGCGCAGCGCCGCCTTGTAGGTGTCCTCGCCCTTGTCGACGCCGCCCTGCGGCATCTGCCAGGAATGCGTGGCATCGACATGTTCCGGCCCGCCGCGACGCTTGCCGATGAACACGCGGCCCGTGCGGTTGATCACCATGATCCCGACGCAGGGGCGATAGGGGAGGGATTCGTAGCGGGGCATTGCAGGTTCCGTCATGCCCGCGAAGGCGGGCATCCACGTCTTAGGTGAGCACGACGGAGTTTGTCTGTCGAGATCACCGGGTCTCACGCCTTCGGCGCAGCCCGGTAGTGATCGCAACGATCGCTACGCGATCGCGTCGATCAGCTCGACTTGGCCCGCGCCACCACGGCGGTGATCGGCACCACCTGGATGCCGCGGCTCTCCGCGGCTTTGATCCAGCGCGTGATGCGCTCGATGGAGACCGGCAGCGCTCCGGCAAATCCGACCGCGGTGCCGCGTGAACGGGCGAGGGTTTCAAGGCGGCCAAGCGCCCGGTCGACGTCTGCCGCCGTCGGTACCTGATCGATGACGAGGTCGGCTTTGGCGAAGGCGACATTGTTGGCGCCCGCGATCTGGCTCGCCAGGCTGCGCGCCGAGGACCCGTCGTCGAAATAGATCAGACCGCGCAACGCGGCCTCGCGCAGCACCGGCCCCATCCCCTGCTCGGAAGTCGTGAAACGCCCGCCCATGTAGTTGACGAGGCCGACATAGCCCTGGAATCGGCTCATCAGCCAATGCAGGCGGTCGAGGTTCTGGCCGGCATCGATCGAGGTGAGCAGCGTGTGGGGTCCCGGATCGTTGTCGGGATAGTCGAACGGCTCCATCGGAACCTGCAGCATCACCTCGTGCCCGGTCTCGCGCGCGCGCGCGACATGCCGCTCGAGGTCGCCGCCGTAAGGCGCGAACGCCAGCGTGACCGGGCCGGGCAGCTTGCGCAACGCGTCGGCGGTGCTGTTCGCGCTGATGCCAAGTCCTCCGACCACGAGCGCGACACGCGCCCCATTGGTGTTGCCGGACGCGGACGGCTTGACCGGGCGCGCGAAGGCGTCCGACGGCCGCGTTCCATCCGGAGCGATCTTCGGCAGCGGCCCGTGGCGGGATTGTTCCAAGAGGCGCTGTTCGTTGGCGGCGGGCTGGCCCTCGGGCGTCGTGGAAATCTGGACTTCGCGTTTGGTGCCGGTGGTTCCGTCAATGATCGTGACCGTCTTGGCCTTGGGGTTGGCGGGGGTCTTCGGCGCGCCAGGTTGCGCGTTCGGCGTGGCGCCGGGCGGCGTCGGCGCCGATCCCTCGGGCGCGGCGGCTGCGTCGTTCGATACGGTCGCGGGCGCGACCGCGATCGGCTCGCCGCCCAGCGGATCATGGGAGAACATCGCCACACCGACGAACACGGCGACCGGCAGCGCCAGCAAGACGGCACCCACGGGCGCCCACGGAATGATCAGAGCCTTGCGGCGGGGGCGAACCTTGCCTTGTCCAAGCGGGGTGCTCAGATCGTCGGTGCTCACAGGCCAAGCCCTCGCGAATCAGCGCCTCGAAATCGTTACCCAAGACTTGCATCGGAAGTCGTTAACCGATCGTTTACCGGACCGGATACCGCAACCCTCGTGCTTGCGACGTCCGTCGGGGCTGCAGGCCGATCAAGCGTGAGTTGTGGCGGTCTAATCGCCCGCGGATCGGACAAGATGTCGCGCGAGCGGGCCCCTCGTTGGCGGCTTCGCGCGATGATTGTTGTGCTGTAACTGCCGCTCAAATCGGTGGTACCGCTCGAGCTCGTCACGGCGTGCACCGCGTTATCGATCAACTAAATTGTGAAGCATTTTTATTAGATATTAATTCACCAAGGCCAACCTCCAGTTGCCGATGGAAATCGTCGGTCGGCGGGCGACCCAGAACGGGGTGGGGGCGCAATGACAGCATTGCTGAAACGGACGCGCGTCGGGATCGGTGCGCGGATTTATCTCGCCATCGGCGCCATCGCCGCACTGACGATCATCGCCTCGATCGTGGCGTCGCTATCCTTCGATCGCGTCACACAGACGGTCCGAAGCCTGTTTGACGATCATTATCCGGTCGTCGAGCTTTCGCGTGAGCTTGTGCAGGTTGCCGGCGCAACCGTCGCCATGGCCCCGAAGCTCGCCGATATCACCGCCGACCAGGACCGCGTGGCGATCGTCGATCGTCTGGCGCAGGGCACCGCGCGCATGCGCACCATTGTCGACGCCCTCCACCAACGCAAGGCCGTCGACCGCGCCCGAGTGATGGCGATGATCGACCAGCTTGCCGCGAACATTCAGCAGATGGACAACGCCGCCCGCCAGCGCGTCGCGATCGAAGCCCGGAAGGCCGAGCTTGCGGAGGGCATGAGCAGGGCGCGGGTGGTGTTCAATCAGGTGCTGTCGAGTTCAGTCGACGAAACGCAGTTTGCGCTGCAGATCGGCCTGCAAAGCGCAGGCGAAATTGCGGACGCGGACCAGCTCAAGGCCACGTTGAAGAGCCTCGCCGAACAGGAGC
This sequence comes from uncultured Alphaproteobacteria bacterium, assembly GCA_963850705.1. Taxonomy (GTDB): domain Bacteria; phylum Pseudomonadota; class Alphaproteobacteria; order Rhizobiales; family Xanthobacteraceae; genus VAZQ01. The sequence goes on from CAWKMR010000021.1 coordinate 5,800, forward strand.
TGGCCCGGTACGGCACCAGCCTGACGGTGCTTGCCGAGCTCAACCAGGCCTATGGCCTGCTGCGTGAAGCGCTTGCGGTGGATCGTGCGGAACAGCTCAATTATATTGTAAATCGGTTTAAGGACATCACGACAAGCGTGGACAAGGCCCTCCAGGAGTCCGACGCCAGGAATCCCGACCCGAACCGCCGCAGAGTGACCGAAGGAGTGCTGGCCTTCGGCACGGGCGGCGACAACGTCTTCAGTCTGCGTGAGCGCGAATTCGGCAATCGCAAGTCGCTCGCCCAAAATCTGGCTGCCGTATCGGAGACGGCGACCGGGCTGAATACGGAGATCGATCGCATCGTCGCAGGCGCGCGGAGCGCGGCCAACAGTGCGACACAGTCCACTCTGACGATGATGGCGAGCAGCAGCCTGTGGCTCATCCTGATCGCCGCGGCCAGCATTCTAGTGGCCGCTGCCATCGCCGTGTTTGTCGTCCGTCCAAAGATCGTGCTTCGTCTCCGGCGCTTGTCGACCGCGACGCGTGCGATCGCCGAAGGCCAGCTCGATACCAAGGTCGATGTCAGCGGAACGGATGAGATCGGCGCGGTAGCGAAAGCGGTCACTACCTTCCGCGATGCTGCGATCGAAAAGATTCGTCTCGAGCGCGAGGCGCAAGAGCAGCAGAACGTCGCCGCGCAGGAGCGCATGCGTAGTGAGCAGGCGCGGGACGCGGCGGCTCAGCAAGTCGAGATGGTCGTCGACATGCTTGGCAGGGCCTTGTCCGGCATGGCCAAGGGCGACCTGCTGGTCCGCCTGACCGAGCAATGCGCGCCCGAATACAGCAAGGTCAAGGAGGACTTCAACGCCGCGCTGTCGACGTTGCAGGAGACGATCTGTGCGATCAGGTCCTCCGCCCATCAGGTCTCCAATGCTTCGGCGGAGATTTCGTCAAGCACGACGAATCTTTCCCAGCGCACCGAGGAGCAGGCCGCCAATCTTGAAGAGACCACGTCGTCGCTGGAGCGCATTGCCGCGACCGTGCGGAAGAACGCCGAGCGGGCGCAGCAGGCGAGCCAGTTCGCCGCGAAGACACGCTCGGTTGCCGACCGCGGCGGCGAGGTCGTCAACCAGGCGATGAGCGCGATGTCGCGGATCGAGGAGTCGTCCCGGGAGATCTCCGACATTATCAATTTGATCGACGAGATCGCGCGTCAGACCAACCTGCTTGCTCTCAATGCCGCCGTCGAGGCCGCGCGCGCCGGCGAGGCGGGCCGCGGTTTCTCGGTGGTCGCGTCAGAGGTCAGAAGCCTGGCGCAGCGTTCCTCCGAGGCCGCCAAGGGCATCCGGGGCCTGATCACCAGCAGCTCCGGCCGGGTTCAGGAGGGTGTGGATTTCGTCAATCGGGCCGGCACCGCCCTTGGCGATATCGTCGAATCGATCAAGCAGGTGGTGGACATCGTGTCGGAGATCGCTGCCGCGAGCGGCGAGCAGGCCTCCGGCATCGAGGAGGTCAACAAGGCGCTGGTGCGGATGGATGAGGCGACGCAGCAGAACTCGGCCCTGGTCGAGGAAAATGCCGCGACGGCCAAGGCGCTCAGCCAGCAGGCCACCGAAATGAGCGGGCGTGTTGATTTCTTCCAGCTCGAGGCCGACGCCGCGCAACGGGCAGCGTGAGCGCGAGAGTAGATCCTGCTCCACAAAAAGTCAGACCCTGATCCGATGAGCCGGATCAGGGTCTGCTAGCTGCTCCGCGGAGGCGACGGCTTAGTTCTGCGTCGAGCGCGGATTGGCCGGATAGGCCGAGTTCTTCTGCACGCCGCGCATCAGCTCGAGGGCGAGCTGCAGCGCCTTGTCGTTCTCCGGATTCGGCGGAACGTAGGATTGCGAGCCGGTTTCTTCCTGGCCCTCGGCCTTGAGGTGGCCGCGCAGCGAGGATTCGCCACGTGCGCTGTCCCGCGCCTTGAGCTCCTCCGGAACCTCCTGGAGGATCTCGATGTCGGGCGTGATGCCGCGCGCCTGGATCGACCGACCGGACGGGGTGAAGTAGCGCGCCGTGGTCAGCCGCAGCGCGCCGTTGCCCTGGCCGAGCGGGATGATGGTTTGCACCGAGCCTTTGCCGAACGAGCGCGTGCCGATGATGGTCGCACGGCGGTGATCCTGCAACGCACCGGCGACGATCTCCGACGCCGATGCCGAGCCACCGTTGACCAGGATGATGATCGGCTTGCCCTTGGTGAGATCACCGGCGCGGGCATTGAAGCGCTGGGTCTCGTCGGCGTTGCGGCCACGGGTCGAGACGATTTCGCCCTTCTCCAGGAACGCGTCCGCCACCGAGATCGCCTGGTCGAGCAGGCCGCCTGGATTGTTGCGCAGGTCGATGACGAAGCCCTTGAGCTTGTCGCCGGACTGATTCATCAGGTCGTTGATCGCGCGCCGCACGCCTTCGGTCGTCTGCTCGTTGAACTGCGAGACGCGGATGTAGGCGACGTCGTCGCCGTTGAGGTTGGAGCGCACCGAGCGCACGCGGATGATGTCGCGCTTGATCGAAACCTCGATCGGCTTCTCTGCGCCCTTACGCGTGATGCGCAGCTGGATGCCCGTGTTCACGGGACCGCGCATCTTCTCGACTGCCTGATTGAGGCTCAGCCCTTGCACCGGCTCGCCGTCGAGATGGGTGATGATGTCGTTGGCCATGATGCCGGCCTTGGCCGCCGGCGTTTCGTCGATCGGCGCCACGACTTTGATCAGGCCGTCTTCCATGGTGACTTCGATGCCGAGGCCGCCGAACTCGCCGCGCGTCTGCACCTGCATGTCGCGGAAGCTCTTGGCGTCCATGTAGCTCGAGTGCGGGTCGAGGCCCGCGAGCATTCCGTTGATCGCCGATTCGACGAGCTTGGCGTCGTCCGGCTTCTCGACGTAGTCGGAGCGGACCCGCTCGAACACGTCGCCGAACAGGCTGAGCTGCCGGTAGGTGTCGGAAGCCGCCGCTCGCGCGCTCGAACCGTCGAACACGATGCGTGGCTGAGTGCCGATGAGCGTCAGTGCCGCACCTGCTGCTGCACCGAGAAGAATGAGTGACGTCTTGCGCATTATCCGCGAACCTTCTCGCTGTCTGCCGCCCACCAAGGGCCCGAGTCCACAGGAGTGCCGTCCTTACGGAACTCCACGTACAAAATGGGTTGCCCCGAGCCTGTCGCAATGGCGGTGGGCGCCTGTGTCCGGCCCCCCATCACCGCGACGGGCTCACCCGTCACCACAAACTGCCCCAAATCTACGGAAATACGATCCATTCCCGCCAGGAGGACATGATACCCGTCGCCGGCATTGAGGATCAAGAGTTGGCCGTAATTGCGGAAGGGTCCGGCATAAACAACCCATCCATCACACGGAGCTGTGATCTGGGCGCCCGGCCTGGCGGAGATGGACATGCCCTTTTCGTGACCACCGACGCCGTCTGCCCCTCCGAATTCCCTGATTCGCACGCCATTCACAGGCAGCGGTAAAGTTCCCTTGGCCCGGGCAAAGGGAATTGCCGGCGCCAGCCGGCCCGGGTCCTTGAGGGCGGCCAGATTGGTCCGGGCGTCCGTAGCCTTTTTTTCCTCGCCATTGCGGGCGGCCACGCGCGCCGCGCGCGTCGTGCGATCAAGTTCCTGCTCGAGCTTGCCGATCAGTTCCTGCAGGTCCTCGGACCGCCTTCCCAGCTGCGCCGCACGCTCGCGCTCCGTGTTCAGCGCCTTTTCGGTTTCCGTCTGCTGTTTCTGACGGTGCGCGGTCAGGACCGTGAGCTGGTTATGGTCGTCGGCCAGGGCGGCGCAACTCTTTTCGAGGTTGCCGCGCTCGGTTGCGATTTCCTTGCGCAGCGAGGCCATTGTGGCGAGGTCGGCGGCGAGCTTCTCGACGTCGTGGCGCATGTCCGGCAGAACCGCGCCGAACAGGATCGCCGAGCGCACCGATTGCAGCGCGTCTTCCGGCGTCACCAGCATTGCGGGCGGCGGGTTGCGGCCGATGCGTTGCAGCGCCGCCAGCACATTGCCGATGACGTGGCGGCGCTCGTCGAGCGAAGCGCGCAGCGTCCGCTCCTTCTCATCGAGCGGCCCCAGGCGCTGTTCGCCGGCGGCGATCTGGTGCTCGATGGTGCGCACGCGCGCCGCGATGTCGATGAGCTGGCGATTGAGCTTGCGGCGGTCGTCGCCGATCCGGTCGAGTTCGAGGCGCAGATTGTTCTCGATCTCGCGCGCCTTCTTCTGCTCGTTGCGGATGATCTGCAGCTCTCTGTCGCGCTGGTTGAGCGCGTCGAGCTTGGGCGAGCCTTTGGCGGCCGGCGCCGGCGTTTGCGGGGATGTCGTTTGCGGGGATGTCGTTCCCGTCACAGGACCGCCGGTGTTCGGAAAATTGATGAACGGAACTTGGCCGGCCGGGCGCTGCGGGGGGGTCTGTGCGGAGCTCGCCATGATCCATGGCGGCAGCACTGCGAGCGCTGCCGCAATCAAGGGGCCGGATGCGAGGCGGAGCCGTTGCATCAGAGAGGGAATCATCAAAGCCGCATAAGCAAGAAAGGTACCGCCCCCGCACTCAATCGTCACGATTGGTACGGCATTAAGACTAAGGCCGCGGTGGAGAAAATTTCATGTTCGGCGTGGTCAACGCTCGGCGGAACATGGTCCCCCGGGGGCAGGTGTGAATTCGGGTGGCGCCTGGAAACCTCCAAAAACGCAAAAGCATCGCGTTGTCGCTCCTGGAAAAATAGAAAAATCCATTCGTCCGCAGTCACCAAAGCAGTATTTGGTTCTTTTCATTGCGGAATTTGAACCTTGCTATAGATTTTCATTCTAAAGAGTAGGTTCTCAGGACGTTTGGCAATGCGCTTTCTACCGGTCTTCATGGACGTCACCAGCGGTCCCGTCGCGCTCGTCGGTTCAGGCGAGCACGCGATCAACAAGCTGCGCCTGCTGCTCGCTGCGCACGCCACCGTTCGCTGGTACCCGGGCCACACCGACGTAGCCGACGAGATCGTGCAGGCGGCCGCCAGCCCGGGCAAGCTCGAGGTCGACTTCCATGATCCGCTGTCCTCCGACCTCACCGGTGCGATCGCGGTCGTGACTGCGACCGGCGATGCGCGCGACGACAAGGTCTCCGTGCGTGCCCGCGACGCCGGCATTCCCGTGAACGTGGTCGATCGCCCCGATCTCTCCACTTTCGTTTTTCCGGCCATCGTCGATCGCGGCGACGTGGTCGTGGCCATCGGCACCAGCGGACATGCGCCGGTGCTGGCGCGCCGGCTGCGCGAGCGCATCGAGGCGGTCGTGCCTGCGCGTATCGGCGATCTCGCCGCTCTGATGGGCCGCTATCGGCGCCGCGTTGCGGATGCCGCGCACTCGCCGCGCCTGTTCTGGCAGAAGGTCGTGGACGGCCCGATCGGTGCCGCGGTGCTCGCCGGTCGCATGGCGCGCGCGGAGGCCGACCTCGTGCGCAGCATCGACAATGGCGGCGCACGCAGATCAGCGCTGCGCGACCGGCACGGTGTTCCTGGTGGGCGCCGGTCCGGGCGATCCCGATCTGCTGACGCTCCGCGCGCTGCAGGTTCTGCAGGACGCCGATATCGTCTTCCATGACGAACTCGTCACCGACGCGGTGCTTGACCGCGTGCGGCGCGACGCCAAGCGGGTGTTTGTCGGCAAGCGGCGCGGTGAGCCTGGCATCGGCCAGGACGAGATCAATACGCGCCTGGTCGAGGCCGCGCAGGCAGGCCGCAAGGTGGTCCGCCTCAAGGGCGGCGATGCCTTCGTGTTCGGACGCGGCGGCGAGGAGATCGAGCGCCTGCGCGAGCACAACATTCCCGTTGTCATCGTTCCCGGCATCACGGCTGCACTCGGCTGCGCCGCCGAGGCCGAGCTGCCGCTCACCTTCCGCAACGAAGCGACGCGGCTCTCCTTTGTGACCGCGCATCGCGCCGATGAGGCCGCAGCCGTCGACTGGTCCGGGCTCTCCGGCAAGGAGACGACCGTGGTGGTCTATATGGGTCTCGCCTCGGCCGCGGCGGTCCGCGATGGACTGGTCAAGGCCGGCCGCGATCCGGCGACGCCGGCGGCTGTGCTCGCCCGCGGTACGCGCCCCGATTCGCGCGCGGTGGTCGGCCGTCTCGACGATCTTCCGAAGCTTGCCGCGTCCGCCGGCGAAGGTCCGGCGCTGCTGGTGATCGGCGAGGTGGTCGCGCACTCGGCGCCGTGGCGTGAGACGCTTGAATTCTTGAATGCACAGGTGGCCGCATGACCTCCCCGCACGAACAGAAGAAACGCAAGGTCAACGGCTCCGTCGTCGTGACGGCCAACCGGCTGGGCGACGGCGCGGTGGTCTATCGCACCGTGGACGAGGACTGGACGACCGACATCACGGCCGCCGCGGTGGTCGCGGCGCCTGCCGCGGCCGTGCTGCTGCAACGCGCTGAAGCGGACGGGGTGCGTGCCGTCGGCCCCTATATCGCGCCGGTCGAGCTTGCGCCGGGCAATCGCGTGCTGCCCGGCAATCTGCGCGAGCGCATCCGGCTCGCCGGCCCGACCTTCACGCTGCCGGGCGCGGCTTGAGCGCCGGCAGGAAGAACACTGAGCCATGTACCGTTACGACGATTTCGACCAGACGCTGGTCGACCAGCGCGTCTCGGAATTCCGCGACCAGGTGGGCCGCCGCCTCTCCGGCGCGCTGACCGAGGACGAATTCAAGATCCTGCGCCTGATGAACGGCGTCTATCTGCAGCTTCACGCCTATATGCTGCGGATCGCGATCCCCTACGGCACGCTGTCGTCCGAGCAGATGCGCATGCTTGCGCATGTGGCACGCCGCTATGATCGCGGCTACGGCCATTTCACCACCCGGCAGAACATCCAGTTCAACTGGATCAAGCTCGAGGAGATGCCGGACACGCTCGCCGATCTCGCCAGCGTCAAGATGCATGCGATGCAGACCTCGGGCAATTGCGTGCGCAACATAACCACCGATCAGTGGGCGGGTGTCGCGGCCGATGAGATCGAGGATCCGCGCATCTGGGCGGAAGTGTTGCGTCAGCACTCGACGATGCATCCTGAATTCACGTTCCTGCCGCGCAAGTTCAAGATTGCGATCACCGCTGCCGCGCACGACCGCGCCGCGGTCGCGGTTCACGACATCGGCCTGCGCATGATCCGCAACGGCGCGGGCGAGGTCGGTTTCGAGGTGATGGTCGGGGGCGGGCTCGGCCGAACGCCGTTCATCGGCAAGATCATCAAGCCGTTCCTGCCGAAGCGCGATCTCCTGACCTACGTCGAGTCGGTTCTGCGCGTCTACAACCAGTACGGCCGCCGCGACAACATCTACAAGGCCCGCATCAAGATCCTGGTGCACGAGCTCGGCGCCGAGAAGTTCGCCGCCGAGGTCGAGAACGAATGGAACGCGATCAAGGACGGCGCGCTCGCGCTCGATCCGGCGGTGATCGCCGATGTGGCTGAGCGCTTCAGCTATCCCGCCTATGAGCGGCTGGTGGACAATCCGCCGGCGCTGGCGCGCGCCCGCAAGGAGGATCGCGCCTTCGCCGCTTGGCTCGACAATTCCGTCTCCAATCACAAGCAGCCCGGCTATGCGATCGTCACGCTGTCGCTCAAGCCGACCGGCGCTCCGCCCGGCGATGCCACCGCGGACCAGATGGATGCCATCGCCGCCATCGCCGACCGCTACAGCTTCGGCGAGATCCGGGTCGGCCATGAGCAGAACCTCGTGCTGCCGCATGTTGCGCAGCGCGATCTGCTCGAGCTGTGGCAGAAGCTCGAAGCGCAGGAGCTCGCGACGCCGAATGTCGGGCTCGTTTCCGACATCATCGCCTGCCCCGGCCTCGACTATTGCAGCCTCGCCAATGCGCGTTCGATCCCGGTCGCGCAGGAGCTGACGCAGCGCTTCCGCGATCACGCGCTGGCGCGCACCATCGGCCGCCTGCACATCAACATTTCCGGCTGCATCAACGCTTGCGGCCACCATCACGTCGGCCACATCGGCATTCTCGGCGTCGAGAAGAACGGCGAGGAGTTCTACCAGATCACGCTCGGCGGCCGCGCCGACGAGGGCGCCCAGATCGGCACGCTGCTCGGGCCGGCGGTGCGCTACGGCGAGGTCGCCGACGTCGTCGAGGACGTGGTCGCCGCCTATGTTGAATTGCGGGAACGCCCCGAGGAACTTTTCATCGACACCGTCAAGCGGATCGGCGTCGAGCCCTTCAAGGAACGCGTCTATGCCACTCGTTAAGTCAGGCCGGGTTGTTGAAGATCAGTTCGTGCGCATCGCCGACGATGCGCCGATGCCGGACGGCGTCGCGGTGATCGTCACCGGCGCGCGCTTTCTCGCCGATGCCGAGGCGCTCGCGCAGCGCGTGGAGGCGGTCGGCGTGGTGTGGCCGAACAACCGGCCGATCGCCGAGCTCGCGCCCTATCTCAACCGCATCGCGCTGGTCGCGCTCGTGTTCCCGGGCTTCCGGGACGGCCGCGCCTACAGCCAGGCGCGGATCCTGCGCGAGCGCTACGGCTTCATGGGCGAACTGCGTGCGACAGGACAGGTGCTGCGCGACCAGTTTCTGTTCCTGCTGCGCTCGGGCTTCGATTCCTTCGAGGTGACGAAGGAGGCCGATGCGGCCGCCTTTGCGGAAAGCGTCCGTCGTTTCGACGTGTTCTACCAGCCGACCGGCGACGGCCGCACCACGGCGTTCCGGCGGCTCGGCCGCCGTTCAGAGCGCGCGCGGCAGCGCATGTCCCGGAAAAGTGGACACCGGTTTTCCGAAAAGGACATGCGCCGACGTAAGAAATTTGCGCTCACGCCCTGTGATACGGGTGGCCCGACAGGATCGTGACGGCGCGGTAGAGCTGCTCCAGCAGCATCACCCGCACGAGCTGATGCGGCCAGGTCGCCGCGCCGAATCCGATCGTCAGCTTTGATTTGTCCTTGAGCCCGGGCGCGAGCCCGTCGGCGCCGCCGATCACGAACACGACGGCGGGCTTGTCCTCCGTACGCCACGCCTGCAGGCGGCCGGCAAAAGCGGCGCTCGGCATGCTCTTGACCGCGCTCGTCCATGAGCACGGTGACGGCGCGCTCCGGGATCACATTGGCGATGGCGATGGATTCTTCGAGCATGCGCCGCGCCGGCATCGTCGGCACGGCTTTCCCGGATCTCGATGATCTCGAAGCTGGTGAGGCCGAGGCTGCGGCCGACCTGTGCCGTGCGCTTGAGATAGCGCTCCGCGAGGTCCCGTTCGGGACCCGACTTCAACCGTCCGACCGCGGCGATCATGACACGCATGGCCGCCACTCTACGTCCGCCCCCCGCCGGAGAGGAGGGGCCTTTAGCTCGCCCGTGCCTTCGGTCCGTGCGCCCACATCTTTTCGAGCTGGTAGAAGGCGCGCACTTCCGGCCGGAAGACATGGACGATCACGTCACCCGCATCGATCAGCACCCAGTCGCAATTCGGCATGCCCTCGACCCGCACGTTCTTAAGTCCAGCTTTGCGCAGGTCTTCGACCACGCGATCCGCGATGGCGCCGACCTGCCGGTTTGAACGTCCGGTGGTGACGACCATGCAGTCGGCGATCGAGGATTTGCCGGTGAGATCGATGGTGAGTGTGTCCTCGGCCTTCATGTCATCGATGCTGGCGAGGACAAGGCGAAGGGTCTCCTCGGCGTCAGGACGCACCTTGGAAACCCGTTCGGGGGCGCGTCGCGCGCCAGCCCGAGAGACTGCAAGTGTGGACAGGGATCGCTTTCCTTTCGCTTCCTTCACTGCACATCACCGCGCCGACTCCGGCGCCACCTCAAGATAGGCATGCCCGGTTAATGGTTTCAACCACCCGGGCGTTCCGAGGCGCCAGTATTTTGACCATTTTCAACGGCGGTTTTGCGACAGCCGCCGGGCCGCCCGCAGCGCGGTCGACGAGAGCGGCGATTTCAGCCCGTGGAGGTAAACCCAGGCCGGCGGCTTGCGGCCGGCCAAGCGACCGGGCCGCCGTTTCCGGGATGCGGTAGCGCGCGAGCGCCTGCGCCGGCGGTCCCGCCGGTGGCGTAGAGGCTCGGGCCGAGCCGGTCGACCACCGCGATCGGCACCATGGAGACGATCCCGCGCCAGTTCTCCCAGCGATGGAAGCTGCGCAGGTTGTCGGCGCCCATGATCCAGACGAAATCGACCCCGGGGCAGTGGGCCTTCAGATAGGCGACGGTGTCGAAGGTGTAGCGGGTGGCGATCGCGGCCTCGAGGCCGGTCACGATGATGCGCGGATGGTTCGGCGAGCGCCTCCGCCGCCGCGATGCGGTCCGCGAGCGGCGAAAGGCCCCGGGTGTCCTTGAGCGGATTGCCCGGCGTCACCAGCCACCAGACGCGGTCGAGGCCGAGCCGCCGCATGGCGATCAGGCAGGCGGCGCGGTGGGCGTCGTGCGGCGGATCGAACGTTCCGCCGAACAGGCCGATCTTCATGCCGGTGGTGTGGGGGGGAAGCACGGACATCAGGCGAGCAATCAATCACAAACCGCCGGCCCCGCGAAGGCGGGGGCCCGGCATGGCCGGGACGGCAAAAAAGAGGTCACGGACGTATCTGCCCCGAGCCGCGGACGCGGTAGTTGAAGCTGGTGAGCTGCTCGGCGCCGACCGGGCCGCGCGCGTGGAAGCGTCCGGTGGCGATGCCGATCTCGGCGCCGAAGCCGAACTCGCCGCCGTCGGCGAACTGGGTCGACGCATTGTGCAGCACGATGGCGGAATCGACCTCGCGCAGGAATTTCTCCGCCGCGGCCTTGTCGTCGGTGACGATCGAATCGGTGTGATGGGATCCGTACCGCTCGATGTGCGCGATGGCGTCGTCGACGCCGTTCACGACGCGCGCGGAGATGATCGAATCCAGATATTCGGTCGACCAGTCCTCCTCGCTCGCGGGTTTCACGCGCGCGTCGGCCTTGCGCGTCGCGTCGTCGCCGCGCACTTCGCAGCCGGCGTCGAGCAGCATCGTCACCAGCGGCTTGAGATGGGTCGGCGCAACGGCGCGGTCGACCAGCAGCGTCTCGGCCGCGCCGCAGACGCCGGTGCGGCGCATTTTTGCATTGAGCAGGATCGACTTCGCCATGTCGAGCGACGCGGCCTTGTCGACATAGACGTGGCAGATGCCTTCGAGATGCGCGAACACCGGCACCCGCGCTTCCTGCTGCACGCGCGCGACCAGGCTCTTGCCGCCGCGCGGCACGATCACATCGACAGTGCCGTCGAGGCCGGCGAGCATCATGCCGACCGCGGCGCGGTCGCGCGTCGGCACCAGCTGGATCGCGTCCGCCGGCAGGCCGGCCTGCGCCAGTCCGTCCGCGATCGCGGCGTGGATGGCGCGGTTGGAGCGCTGGCTTTCGGAGCCGCCGCGCAGGATCGCGGCATTGCCGGCCTTGAGGCAGAGCGCCGCGGCGTCGGCCGTCACGTTCGGCCGGCTCTCATAGATGATGCCGATGACGCCGAGCGGCACGCGCACGCGCTCGATCGTCATGCCGTTCGGCCGCGTCCAGCTCTCGGTGACCTCGCCGACCGGATCGGCGAGCTCGCGGATCACGTCGACGCCGGCCGCCATGGCGGCGACGCGCTTGTCGTCGAGCGCGAGGCGGTCGAGGAACGCGGCATTGGCGCCGCCGCGCTTGGCCTCGGCCATGTCCTCGGCATTGGCGGCGAGGATGTCGGCCTTGCGCTCGCGGATGGTCTCGGCGATGGCGGCGAGCGCCTTGTCCTTCTGCGCGGTCGGCGCGAGCGCCAGCACGCGCGCAGCCTTGCGCGCCCGCTGCCCGATCTCGGGCATCACGGCGGCGGTGTCGGCTTCCACGGTCTTGAGCGGCGCTGTCATGCGGCTTCCTAAAGTTCGGTGGCGGTGCAGCCGTGCGCGAACTCGCTTAACCCTGCCCCTTGGTCGGAGAGTCGAACGTCTGAGCCGAAGCGACAGCTAGCAAGGCTATAGGTGCGGGTGTCGCTTGGAATCCGAAGCTTCGCTAACCGCAATTTGCAGCCCCGACTCCGCGCACTTCGGTTCGCGACCCTCCCCACAAGGGGGAGTGGTACCTGCCCGGCCCCGCTGTGCGCGTAGCGTCGCTCGTTGCCGCGCGGCGCATGTGCCATGTAAGCACTCTTCCCATGCAATTCAGCGGGTATGCTTAAGGGGTATGCGTGCAATGAAGCTCAAGGATCAGGTCGCGATCGTCACCGGCGCCGGGCGCAACATCGGCGAGGACGTCTCCAAGCTGTTCGCGGCGGAAGGGGCCAAGATCGCGGTGGTCGACCTCGACCGGCCGCGCGGCCAGCGCACCGTGGACGCGGTCAAGGCGGCCGGCGGCGACGCCGAGCTCTACGTCACCGACGTGTCGAAGGGCGCCGACGTCGCCGCGATGGTGAAGGCGGTGGTCGGCCGCTTCGGGCGCGTCGACATCCTGGTCAACAACGTCGCGGTCTCCGACAACAAGACCATCTTCGAGTGCACGGAAGAGGACTGGGACCGCGTGATGACGATCACGCTCAAGAGCCAGTTCCTGATGTCGAAGCACGTCGCGCAGCAGATGGTCGCGCAGGGCGGCGGCGGCAAGATCGTCAATGTCGGCTCGACCTCGGGCTGGCAGGGCCGGCCGCGCGCGATCGCCTATTCGGCGGCGAAGGCGGCGATCGCCAACTTCACCCGCGCGCTCGCGGTGCAGCTTGCCCCGCACAACATCCGCGTCAACGCGATCGTGCCGAACAAGATCGGCTCGCCGGTCGGCAAGGACGAGTTCGATCCGACCCGCCCGGTCGAGAACATGCTCAAGCGTGCCGGCCAGCCGATGGAAGCCGCGAAGGCGATCCTGTTCCTGGTCAGCGACGACTCGTCCTTCATCATCGGCGAGAACCTGTTCGTCGACGGCGGCACCATGGCGATGGACCAGACGGGAAGCTGACGTGGCGAGTCCGCGACTCCGTACCTCCGCGCGAGAGTCGGACGCGAAGGCGGGTGAGGGGGACGCGCCTGTGACTCACCCCAACCCTCGCGCGGGGCGAGGGAGGCGTGCCGTGCTAACTGAATATTTCGTCGGGCCTTTGCCGGTCCAGTTCGGCGGATTGCTCGCCTTGATGCGGCGCGCCTCCTTCACCAGCTCCTTGATCGCGCCGGTGATCGGCAGCGACAGCCCGGCCTTGTCGGTCATCTCGGCCACCACCTGCATGTCCTTCAGCGCCCAGGTGAAGGAGATCATGTCCCATTCCTTGAGCGCGTCGGAGGCGCCGGAGCTCATCATCAGCGCGTCGCGCAGCTTCACGAGATCGATGCCGGTGGTCTCGGCGAGCCGCCCGGCCTCGATCAGGCCGACCGCGTTCACCCACAGCAGCAGGTTGTTCATGGTCTTGCCGACCTGGCCGTGGCCGACATTGCCGAGATGCGCGTAGTCGGAGCAGAACGTGCCGTAGACGGCGCGGCCGCGCTCGACCACGTCAGGCTCGCCGCCGACCAGCGCGAGCAGCGTGCCTTCGTCGGCGGCGAAGCGGCCGCGGCAGATCGGCGCGTCGAGCACGCCGATGCCTTTCGGCTTTCCGGCGGCCGCGATCTCCTGCACGACGAACGGCGACGTCGTCGACGACACCGCGATGATCGCGCCCTTGGCGAGATTGTCGAGCAGGCCGTCCTTGCCGTAGACCACGGCATTGACCTCGTCGGTGTAGCCGACGCCGAGGATCACGAAGTCGCATTGCTTCGCGAGCTCCGCCGGCGACGCCGCGGTCTTGGCGCCGGCGTCGGCCGCGCGCTTCAGCGCCTCGGCGCTGAGGTCGCAGACGGTGACGCTGTAGCCCTTCTTGACGAGGTGCTTGAGCATCGAGAAGCCCATGCGTCCGCAGCCGACGATGCCGACGCGTTCTTTTGTTCGTTTGCCATTCGTCCTCCGTTATTCGCGTCATGCCCGGCCTTGTCCGGGCATCCACGTCTTCTCTGAAACAACTTGCCCACCCCCATGACACGTGGTTAGATCTTCTTCTTCAGCATAGCATTCAGCGGCTTCGCGGGATCGGCCAGCTCGGCCGCGTCGACCGCGATCCGCCGCTCGATCAGCCGGCGGATGGTCGCGATGTCGCGCTGCGCATTGATGCCGATGGCATAGGCGATGGTCGCGCCGTCGAGCTCGAACAGCACGCGTCGCCTTGTCGCTGATCTTGCGGCGCACGCGCGCGCTCGGCTGCGCGACCGGCCAGCCCATGCCCTGGATGTAGAGATCGTACTGCTCCGACCAGTACGACGGCACCGGATTGTAGGCGGCATCGCCGCCGGCCGCATTGCGGCCGGCCACGGCGCCGTGCTCCTGCGCGTGCCGCCAGTTCTCCAGCCGCACCGGGCCGTTGGGGCCGGTGAAGCGCGTGCAATCGCCGGCCGCGAAGATCGCGGGATCGGAGGTGCGGCCGCGGTCGTCGACCAGGATGCCGTCCTGCACGGCGAGCCCCGCGCTCTTCGCCAGCGCGTCGTCGGGCACCGCGCCGGCGCCGACCACGATGAGATCGGCGGCGAGCGTTTCGTCCGCCTTGGTCACGACCGCGAGCTTGCCGTCCGGCAGCGCCTGCAGGCCGGCGCAGACCGTGTCGGTGCGGATGTCGACGCCGTAGTCGCGGTGGCGCTGGTGGATGATCGCGGAGGTTTCCTCGTCGCACACGCGCGCAAGGATGCGCGGCGCGATCTCGATCACGGTGACCTTGATGCCGAGCTCGGCGGCCGACGCCGCGATCTCGAGCCCGACCACGCCGCCGCCGATCAGGATCAGCGACTTCGCGAGGCCGAGATGCGCCTTGAGCGCCAGCGCCTCGTCGGCGGTGCGCAGATAGTAGATGCCGGGCTGGCCTTCCGGGAACATCGGCAGGATGCGGTTGCGCGAGCCGGTCGCGAGCACCAGCGCATCGTAGGGGATGCGCTCGCCGGCTGTCGGTGACCACCGCGCGGCCGGCGCTGTCGATCTCGCTTCACGCGCGCGGATTTGAGCGTGACGTTCGCGCCGGCGACGCCCTTCGGCCCGGCGATCGGCGCGTCCTGCGGCATCGCCTTGCCGGTGAGCACCGCTTTCGACAGCGGCGGCTTCTCGTAGGGCTCGGCGTTCTCGTCGTTGATGAGCACGATCTCGGCCGCGGCGTCCTGCTGCCGCGCCCCCAGCGCCGCGCCGACGCCGGCCGGTCCGCCGCCGACAATGACGATCCTGCGGCTCATACTCCTCCCCGACTACTGCGATTGACGCGCCAGATTGACACGGCGGCGAGCGCCCGCCTAGATTTGGAACAACGGTCCGCATTGCGGAACACGCTTGTCTAGCGCGTCGCGCGCCGAAATTCCAGCATTTGCGCACCCGCCGCAACCTGTCGAAGGCCGTGCCATGGCGAGGAAACCGACCGGCAAGACCGAGCCGCGCAGGCGCGAGCGGCTGTCGTCGGTCACCACCGCGATGCGGCTGCTCAAGGCGTTCTCCGAGGACGAGGTCGACATCGGCATCAGCGCGCTGGCGAAGCGGCTCGGCATCGCCAAGAGCACCGCGCACCGGCTGGCGGTGACGCTGGTCGCGGAAGGCATGCTCGAGCAGGACCGCGACAGCGGGAAATACCGGCTCGGCGTCGCGCTGTTCCGGCTCGGCGCGCTGGTGCGCCGCCGCATGGAGGTCTCCAACGAGGCGCGGCCGTATCTCTATTCGCTGCGCGAGACCATCAACGAGAGCGTGCACCTTGCGATCCTCGACGGCACCGAGATCATGTACGTCTACAATCTCGAAAGCACGCACGCGCATCCGCTCGCGCTCGGACCTCGGCGTGCGCAAGCCCGCGCATTCGACGGCGGAAGGGCAGGCGATCCTCGCGTTCCAGCCGCAGGAGGTGATCGACCGCGTGGTGGCGAGCGGCCTCAACGCGCACACGCCCAAGACCGTCACCAGCCCGGAGCGCTTCCTCAAGGCGCTCGCCGCCGTGCGCCAGCGCGGCTGCGCGATCGAGGACGAGGAGAGCGAGATCGGCATGGTGTGCGTCGCGGCGCCGATCCGCGACGACTCCGGCGCGGTGGTGGCGGCGCTCGGCCTTGCCGGGCCGGTGACGCGGCTGTCGAAGAAGGCGGTGGCCGGCATCATCCCGCACGTGATCGCGACGGCGGATCAGGTCTCGGCGCGGCTCGGCTATCGGGCACGGGCGGCGGGGTGATCTGTAGCCCGGATGAAGCGCAGCGAAATCCGGGAGGGCCATCCCGCATTTCGCTTCGCTTCATGCGGGCTACAGGCTTCGACTACGCCCGCAACGCCACCAGCATCTGCTCGATATAGTCGTCGTCGCTGGCGATCACGAGCATGCCGGCATAAGGCCGCAGCGCCGCCAGCGTGCGCGACAACTCCTCGTCGGATGCTCGCTTCGCTGCCGATGATCAGCGCGGTGGTCATCACCTTGCGCACGCCGCAGGCTTCCGCGATCACGCCGGCGGTCTTCGGCTTGGTGCCGGCGCTCGCCACCATCACCACGAGATCGGCCGACGCGACTTCGTCGATCAGGTCCTTGGTGCGGCCGGCGAGGTCGGAGAGCCACGCCTTCATCGACCAGTTCTCGCCGCTGCGCGGCGCGCCGTCGAAGTCGAGCGAGGTGAAGAAGCTCGCCTGCTGCCACTTGCCCTGCGCCAGCCGCTTCACGACCGCTTCGCTCGGCGGGTCGAGCGCGATGATCTTGGTCGCGCGCGGCTTCGAGTTCGGATAGTCGATCCGGTACCGCGCCTCTTCGGCGGTGGTCATGCGGGCGCTTTCGCTCAGCATCGGTGCTATCTCCAGAACTTGCTACCTTCAGCTCGCGTTCACGTCACTAGACCGTCGTCTGCGCCACGCCCACGCGTTGCCGGGTGAGCGCTTCCTTGGCGCCGTCCTTGAACGCCTGATCCGGCGGCAGCACGATCGAGACCGAGCGGATCTTGTGATGCTCGGGATCGACGCCGGGCGGGAGCGTGCCCTTGTCCTGGAACGCCTTGGCCGCGCGCAGCATGCGGTGGCGCGCCATGATGATGCCGTTGTCGGTCGAGACCAGGTTCTCCTTGGTGCGGTCGCAGACCGGGCCCATGCTCTCCTGCAGCGACGAGTCCTGGATCGCGAAGCCCTCGATGCCGCTGTAGGTCTTGCCGGCCTTCTGCGCGGCGCGGTCCATCAGGTAGTCGTTGTCCTTGTTGGCGAGCGGACGATAGCTGCCCGGCACGTATTTGCAGTGCAGGCCCTGGCCCGCCTCCATCGCGGCGCGCTCTTCCTTGGTCAGCGCGCGGGTCGGATGGAAGTCGTAGGTCCAGGCCCAGCAATTGTGGTCGTCGATCGGCACCCAGAAGTGGCCGTGCATCGGATGGTCGCCGCGCGGCGGGATCATCGTGAAGTTCGGCATCACCCACGGCGTGATGCGCCAGTAGTAGTTGCCGTTCTCGGCATTGCGGCGCGCGCCGATGTAGAGGCCGCCCGGCTGCTCCACCACCTCGAAATGCGGCTGCATGTCGGAGAGGTTGTACTGGTTGCCCTTGGCGCCCTTGAACAGCGGGATCGGAGCCGAGGTCGCCGCGATGCAGGAACGAGACGTGGCTGGAATCGATGCCGCCTTCCATCGCCTGCAGCCAGTTCGACTCCTGCAGGCGCTTGGAGATGAAGCTCTGCTCCGGCGGAACCAGCGAGAACTCCCACTCCGGCAGCGGCGGCTGCTTGTCCGGCGGGCCCATATAGGTCCACAGCACCGGGCCGATCTTCACCAGCGGATATGACTTCAGCTTGATCTTCTTGCAGAAGCCGGACTCCATCGGCTCCGATGGCACGTCGATGCACTGGCCGGTCGTGTCGTATTTCCAGCCGTGATAGGGGCAGCGCAGGCCGTGCTCCTCATTGCGGCCGAACCACAGCGAGACGCCGCGGTGCGCGCAGAACTCGTCGATCAGGCCGTACTTGCCGTCGGTGTCGCGGAACGCGAGCAGCCGCTCCGAGAACAGCTTGACCCGCACCGGCGGGCACTCGTTCTCCGGCAGCTCCTCGGCCAGCAGCGCCGGCACCCAGTAGCAGCGGAACATCTGCCCGAACGGCGTGCCCGGGCCGGTTTGCGTCAACAGGTCGTTTTGTTCTTTCCTGAGCATCCGAAGACTCCGCAATGGGTCACTGTGCGAGAGGATGTCACAATCGCCAAGATTCGGCACAACATTCGGCACCGGTCCTTCGGGGTTCCAACGCCGAGATCGCGGTGCCGGTTGCGTGCGATCTGCCGTTCCTGATATACGGAACAGCGTTCCGCATAGAAAATATTATGTTCGTGCCGTAAGGTCAATGAGGAGGTTCCAGGTCCATGCCGCGTCTTGATTTGTGCAGCGCCGACGAGGTCGCGCCGGGAACCGCGATCAGGGTTGAGACCGGCGACCTGACGCTCGCGGTGTACAATGTCGACGGCGAGTACTTCGTCACCGACGACCTCTGCACGCATGGGCCGGGCTCGCTCGCCGACGGCTACATCGACGGCGACGTGGTCGAGTGCAACTTCCACAACGGCCAGTTCAACATCAAGACCGGCGAGGTGGTGTCGCCGCCCTGCATGGTGCCGATCAAGACCTACAAGACCACGGTCGAGAACGGCCGCGTGTTGATCGAGACGGATTGACCGCAGCGGTGCCCGGGGGCGTGCGATGAAAGTGCTTTGCACCAACGGCGTGAAGGCCGTGACCGCCGAGTTGATCCCGGCGATCGAGCGGACGATCGGGCTGCGCGGTCGACGTCGACTATGCATCGACCAACATGCTGATGGACAAGATCGTCGGCGGCGAGACCGGCGACCTCGCGGTGCTCTCCGCCGAGGCGATCGACGGCCTGATCGCGAGCGGCGTGCTGCAGAAGGGCAGCCGCGTCGACCTCGCCAAGTCCTCGATCGGCGTCGCCGATGCGCCGGGGCGCGGTGGCGCCCGACATCGGCTCGGTCGATGCGCTGAAGGCGGCGCTGATGGCCGCGAAGTCGGTGATGTATTCGAAGACCGGGATCTCCGGCGTCTACATGCCGAAGATGCTGGAGAAGCTCGGCATCGCGACCCAGATCGCGCCGAAGGCCGAGAATCCGTCTCAGGGCACCGTCGGCGAGGCGCTGGCGCGCGGCGAAGCGGAGATCGCGCTGCAGCAGATCAGCGAATTGCTGCCGGTGCCGGGCATCAAGGTGGTCGGCCCGCTGCCGGCCGAGGTGCAACTGGTGACGGTGTTCTCCGCCGGGATTTTTGCGGCGGCGGCCGAGCCGCGCGCGGCGCGCATGCTGGTGGAAGCAGCTCACCACCAACGCCGCGCGGTCGGTCTATACGTCAAAGGGGCTCGAGCCCGCATTCTGACGACTAGGCACTGGCGTCTGCTCGCTCCGGCGACTACGCTTCTCCCAACAAGAATGAATGCAGGGAGGAGGCGATGTTCGCGTGGACGACGATGCTCGCGGCTGCCGGAACCATGGGCGCGTTGATGCTGGCGACACCTGTCAACGCCGCCGAGATCGTCGCTGCTCTCGTCGACCGCGATGCGCGAGGCGCTCGAAGAGCTTGTTCCCGCTTTCGAGAAGGCGAGCGGACACAAGGTGACGATCATCTTCAAGTCAGGCGTCGATGTCTCGGCCGCGCTGCGTGCCGGCGACCAGGCCGACATCGTGGTCTCGACCGATACCGCGCTCGACGAGCTTGCGAAGGAGGGCAAGGTCGTCGCCGGCAGCCGCGTCGATTTCGCGCGCCCGCGCGTCGGCGTGGCGGTGAAGGCAGGCGCGCCGAAGCCCGACATCAGCACGCCGGATGGGTTCCGCAATGCGCTCCTGAAAGCCAAGTCGATCGGCTACAGCAAGGGCCCGAGCGGCATCCACCTCGAGGGCGTGATGAAGCGGCTCGGCATCTTCGATCAGGTGAAACCGAAGCTGATCCAGCCCGCGCTCGGCGTGCGCGTCGGATCGATGGTGGCGCGTGGCGAAGCCGAAATCGGCGTGCAGCAGATCAACGAGCTGTTGCCGATCCCCGGCATCGATTTCGTTGGCCCGCTCCCGGGCGAGCTGCAGACGGTGCTGGTCTATTCGCTCGCCGTGCCGGCGACGGCCAAAGAGCGAAATGCCGCTGCTGCGCTGGTGAAGTACCTGACGTCGGAAGCGGCGCTGCCGGTGTTCAAGAAGCTCGGGCTGGATCCCGGCTAGGGGCGCTAGCCTTCGTCGGGTAGCTCGCTGACGCGGTAGCTGTGAGCGAGCTTCCTGCCCAACACGGGGTCCTCCAGTTCCATCTCAAAATTTCCTGAATATGACATGCCACCGTGCACCGCGAATGTGCCGCAGAACATGGCGGTGCCGGGTGGAAGCGTACCGCCGCCGGTATAGAGCTGGATCAGTTCCTCCGGCGCGCGCATGTTCGTCACCGGGCCCTCCTGATAGAGGCGACGCGCTACTCCCTCGTTCGACACGAACGAGCGAAGCTTGAGCTTGTCCCAGTGCGGTTTGACCTCGTCATAGCGCCACAGCTGCGGACCGACCGGCTTGGCGCACATCTGCTTGGAGAGGGTCACCGCGATGGTCTCGGCCTTGCGGTCGGTGTGATCGGAGCCGACGCCGAGCCACAACCCGTCATCCAGGGAATAGAGCACGAACTCGACCTCGCCACTCGACTGGCCACCGACGCATTCGATTTCCGGCGCTGTGGTCAGTAGCGAAGCGGCGTTGCGATAGAAAATCGGCACTGTCTTCGGGCGCTTCACCCCCAGCGCCTCCAGCTCTTTGATGTGAGCTTCCAGTGCCGCAGCATTTCGCCCAGTCCAACCAGCAATGATCAATCTGTCGATGAGGTAGACTTCAAGCGTTCTCTGACTTGGCACGATTACATCCAATCAATCTGGCTGGCATTCTTCACGCCATTCCATAAGCCAAATCTCACATCGTCGCAAAAAAGCCCTCTCCCAACGGGAGAGGGCTCGAAATCAGCATCTAGCGAGTGAGCCTCAGTCGCCTGAGGTCGAGCCGCCCTTGTGCTGGGTGATGGTGTCGACCAGCGCGAGCCGGCCTTTCTTCACCTCGGCGATGGCGCGGCGCAACGCCGGCCCAACGTCCTCCGGCTTGTCGATCGGGCCTTCGCCGTAACAGCCGAGCGAGCGCGCGAGCGCGCCGAAGTCGGGCTCCGGACCGAACAGGTCCATGCCGATATGCGCCCTGGCCTCGTCGGTGCCGCGCAGCTTCGCCATGCGGATCTGGTGCGCCCAGTCGTTGTAGTAGGCGCGGTTGTTGTGCATGACGACCAGCATCGGGATCTCGTATTTGGCCGCGACCCAGAGCGCGCCGGCGTCGAACATCAGGTCGCCGTCGGGCTGGATGTCGACCACGAGCCGGCCCTTGCCCTTGTTGGCAAGCGCCACGCCGAGCGAGATGCCGATCTGGGTCGAGGTGCCGAGCTCGACGCCCGGGTGGCGGTAGGGCTTGTCGAAGTCCCAGTACTTGCGGACCTCGTGCTTGAGGTCGTTGGCGGTGAGCACCCAATCCTCGTCCTTGATCGCTTCCCAGATTTCCATCGCGAGGCGCGGGAAGGTGAGCGGCGAGGCGTCCCAGTCCTTGCGGGCGTCCTTCTGCCATTGCGCAAACAACTCGTCGTGGCGCTTGCCGATCGCGATCTTGCGGTCCTCGATCTTCTTCTTGAGGTTCGAGTTGCTGTCGACCTTGGCCTTGATGATGCGGGTGAGCTCCGGCATCGCCAGCGAGGTGTCGCCGAGCGCGCGCACCGAGCAGGGCTGGATAGCGGCAATAGTCCATCGCCCATTTGCTGATGCCGATCTCGGCGACGCCGATCTCGACATAGTCGCAGGTCTTGGGCGGCAGCACCTCGAGCGTGCGCGTGGTCCGGTTGAGGCTGGTGATCTGCTTTTCCCAGTCCTTCAGGTCGAGGCCGACGATGAGGTCGAGCTTCTTGAGCGACGGCTTGTCCATGCTCAGGCAGAGCGGATGCTTGTTCGGGAAGTTCAGCGCGTTGTTGACGTCCCACACCGCCGCGCCGGCGGTCTCCGCCAGCGTCACGAGCTTGTCGAAATTGCCTTCCTGCCGGCCGGTGTACTCGGTCAGGAACATCGGGTTGTCGGACTTGATCAGCTTGTCGGCGATCGCCTCGATCGCGCGCCGGGTCCGGCGCCATCGGCGACGGCTGCTTCACCGCTTCCGCCGGCGGCAGCTCGACCTTGTCGATCAGCGGGTCTTCCTGCAGCGCCGCGTCGTAGCACATGTAGATCGGGCCCTTCGGCTCGGTCATCATGATCGAGTAGGCGCGCGCGAAGCTTTCCGGCACGCCGTGGATCGAGGTCGGCTGGTAGTCCCACTTGGTGTAGTCGCGGACCGCGTTGCCCTGCACCAGCGCGGTGTGGGTCCAGTCGATGTGCGGGCGGCGGCGCGCTTCGTCCATCGGGCCGGTGGCGCCCATGATGAAGATCGGCACCCGGTCGAGGAAGGCGTAGTAGATCGCCATGCAGGCATGCAGCAGGCCGACCAGGTTGTGCAGGATGACGACCATCGGCTTGCCGGTCGCCTTGGCGTAGCCGTGCGCGATCTGCACCGCGATTTCCTCGTGGTTGCAGAGCATCATCGGCGGTTCGTTGTTGCCGTAGTTGACCAGCGAGTCGTGCAGGCCGCGGAAGCTCGCGCCGGGATTGAGCGTGATGTAGGGGAAGTCGTACCGCTTGATCATGTCGACGATGACGTCGGACTGCCAGCCGGTGTAGTTCTTGGTCTTTGCGTCCATCGGAATGCCTTGTCCTTGCTGAGTGCCCGCGCGCCGGGATTTGGCTGGAAATGCCGGTCCTAAAAGTCACGGGCGGACCGGGCCCGTCAAGGGACCCCGCCCACCCGGTGGTTGTCGGCAGCTGGCTGGCTACGCCGCGCGCGCGGAACGGTGAGGCGGCGACTGGTATTCCGACGCGGCGCGGACGTCCGGCACACCGGTGGCCCCAAGGACCGTCCCAGCCTCGGCGTGGCCTCGAGAGCCGTTGCTACAGCTTCAGGAGTTCCGCCGCTTTCTTCACGATCGCGGGCGGCGTCTGGTAGATCTCGTCGACGAGCTTCTGCACGCGCATCGCCGGACACCGGCGTGATCTCGAGCTGCGCCTTGTCGGCTTCGGCCAGGAACTCCTTGTCCTTCATCGTCGTCCATGAAGGCATCGCGCAACGCAGCCACGCGGTCCGCCGGCACGCCGGGCGGCGCGAGATAGGGACGGCCGAGCGCCTGGCGGGCGAAGATCAGGCGCAGGATCGCGCGTTGCTCGTCGTTCTTCGCGAGGTCGGTGATGAGCGGAACGTCGGGCAGATCCGGGATGCTTCTCGAGCGAGAGCTGCATCAGCACGGTGATCTTCTTGTCCTTGATCCACGACGCGCGGGTCGAGATTACGCTCGACCACGACCAGCCGCAGCGGCCGTCGACCTCGCCGCGCTCCAGCGCAAGATTGACGTCGTTGCCGCCCGGATAGCCGGTGACGATCTTCATCTTGGTGCCGAGCACGCCGTTGATGATGCGCGGGAACTGGTCGGTGTCGGCGGCGGCGCCGGTGCCGCCGACAGTCAGCGCGCATGGTCAGCAGGTCGTCGAACTTGGTGATCTTGGTGCGGCCGTTCCACACCACGCAGACGCTGACTTCGTCATTGGCGCTGCCGATCCAGTTGAACTTGTTGCCGTCGAATTGCGCGGCCTTGGCGCCGAACAGCGGATCGAAGCCGGTGCCGCGGCCGATCGTGCCGAACACCGTGCCGTTCTTGTTGGCGACGTTGTAGAGCCAGTTGGCGAGCCGCAGGCTGCCGGCGCCTTCCATGTTCTTCGGCGTCACGTGCGGGTTGCCTGGGATGTGCTTGCCCAAGTGGCGCGCGATCAGCCGCGCGTAGACGTCGTAGCCGCCGCCGACGTGTAGCCGATCATCAGGTCGACGGTCTTGCCCTTGTAGAACTCGGCGGGCGCATTGGGCCGCGGCGGCGACACCCAGCACGACGAGGATGCCGCGAGCGCGACGAGACGACTTGGAAGCACGCATGGCAACGGTTCTCCTTTGGCAACCGATACCAACGCCCGGTGCGTTGACCAGTTCAGCCATTTGTCGCAGCGTTGCGCGCGCCAATAGCGCACGCCCGTTAATTTGGCGTTGCCAACGGCGCGTTAACGATGGCCTGAACGTCACACCAGGCGCCGCTCAGAATCCCGGCGCCCGCTCCAAGCTGGTCGATGCCAGTCGAAGCCCATGTCCTTGATGATGCGGTTGCTCATCACGATGATGCGGGCATCGCTGGTCGCGAAGCTCTGGTGGTTGGTGTAGGGCGGCACGTAGACGTAATCGCCCTTCTTCCACTCGAACTTCCTGGGCTCGGCGGCCCATTCCCAGATGAACTTGTCCTGGCAGTCGAACATGCATGTCCCAGTGCAGGTCGTAGCCTTCACCTTCGACCACGAAGGCGAGCTCTTCCCACATGTGGCGGTGCTTGCCGGAGCGCTCGCCGGCCTTGAGGAACAGCATGTACGCCTCGACGCAGAGCTCGGGCGTGTTCATGTTGCGGTGGATCAGATGCTTGATCAGGCCGTCGGGCGAACGCTCCCACGGCATCTCTTCGGCCGGTGACCACGTTCGGGCGGCTCGCATATTCCTTGCGGAACTCTTGCGACTTGATGAGTCTCCTCGGCGCGCCAGTTGCAAGTCTGGTTGCCGGAGAGGGCCTGGACCTTGTCTTCGATCGCGCTCATGGGTGCTGCTCGCTCCTGTCGTCTTAGAGATCGGTGGGCGGCGAGTACGGACCCAGCGCCGGATCGAGCTCGGGCGGCCACTCCACCATCTTCTGCAGCAGCAGGTGCATGAACAGGAACAGCGGCTTCGCCTTGAACACGAGGTGGATGCACTCCTCGGTCTCGGAGTCGTTGAAGTGCTGATGCACGCAGCCGTTCTCGACCAGCATCACGTCGCCGGCCTTCCACGGGATCTTCTTGCCGTCGTGGATGTCGTAGCCGTGGCCCTTGAGCACGTAGAACACCGCGCTGTTGAGGTGGCCGTGCTTCTGTCCGCCGGTCTTCGGCGCATAGGCCTCGATGTGGGATTCGATCGACTGGATGATCTGCGTCGCCTGCGGGCTGATGACGCTCTTGCCGAACATCTGCGGGCCGCCCTTCCAGGGCACGTCGCCGGCTGAGTAGACGCGCTTCTCGTCGACCAGCGTCTTGTAGAGGTGGCTGTAGGTGCCTTCGAGCGCCCGGACGAACGTCCGCTTCTTGGCCCAGCGATCCCACTTCTGGTGCTTCTTCTCCATCTCCATGGGATCGGGCTGGTTGTGGCCAATGCCCGGGGCGTCGATCACATCTGTCATGCTGCGCTCCTCTTGGCCGGTCTGCGCACCGCGGTGAGGTCCGCCCGTCGCGCGAATCCGGCGAAATCGTCGATGATTATTGGGTCTTACGCGATTGCAGCCGTGTGCGCAATCGCCGCCCCGGTCGCGAGGCTTCCGCTGTTCCCGCATCCGGAACGCGCCGCTACAATAACGCGCAAGTCCGGAAAACGGACATGCCCGGGGAGGCAACCATGAGGACGGCGATCCGCGGCCTGGCCGCGGCAGCGTTTGCGGTCGTGCCGGCGTCGGCCGGTCACGCGCAGTCGCCCGCGGAGTTCTACCGCGGCAAGACGGTCGATCTTCACATCGCCTACAGCGTCGGCGGCGGCTACGACCTCTACGCCCGGCTGATCGCCCGCCACCTCGGCAAGCACATCCCGGGCAATCCCAAGGTGGTGCCGAAGAACATGGAGGGCGCCGGCGGCATGCGCGCTCGCCAACTGGCTCTACGGCGCGGCGCCAAGGACGGCACCGTGCTCGGCGGCGACCAGCCGCGCCATGGCGTTCGAGCCGCTGCTCGGCAACAAGTCCGCGCAATACGACTCCGACCAAGTTCACCTGGATCGGCAGCGCCAACGACGAGGTCAGCGTCTGCGTGGCGTGGCACACGTCCGGCATCGCGACGTTCGAGGACGTGCAGGCAGCGCCAGCTCGTGGTCGGCTCCGGCGGCACCGCCGACGACACCTACCAATTCCCGGCGATCCTCAACAACATGTTCGGCGCCAAGTTCAAGATGGTGACGGGCTATGCCGGCGGCACCGAGATCAACATCGCCATGGAGCGCGGCGAGGTGCAGGGCCGCTGCGGCTTCCCGTGGTCGACCGTGAAGGCCTCGCACCAGCACTGGATGCGCGAGAAGAAGCTTCAACCTGCTGATGCAGTTCTCGCTCGCCAAGCACGCCGACCTGCCGGACGTGCCGCTGGTGATGGACCTCGCCAAGCACCGACGAGCAGCGGCAGATCCTACAGCTGATCTTCGGGCGGCAGGTGATGGGACGTCCTTATGTGGCGCCGCCCGGCGTGCCCAAGGACCGTGCCGACGCCCTGCGCAAGGCTTTCATGGCCACGATGGCGGACAAGGATTTCCTGGCCGACGTCGACAAGGCGCAGTTCGAGATCACGCCGGTGTCGGGCGAGCAGCTCGAGAACATGGTGCTGGACATCTATCGGACGACGCCGCCTGCGGTTGCGGAAAAGGCGAGGCGATGGTGAAATAGCGGGTGCGGCGCGGATCGTGTAAGGAGGACGTCTCTCCCCTGGGCCGCCGATCCCCGATGACGATCGCTTCGCAGCTTGCACCAACCGGAACACTGCGCGTGGCGGTGTGGATGGTGCCGTATTTCGCGCGCATCGGGCCTGGCGGACTGGGCGGGATCGTTCCCGATCTCGCCGCCGAGCTCGCGCAGCGCGCCGGCACAAAGCTCGACCTCGTGAAGTTCGAGAATCCGGCACGGATCATCGCGGCGTTCCGTGACGGCTCGCTCGACGTGACCTTTCTCGGCATCACCGCCGAACGCGCCGAGGCGATCGATTTCGGTCCGGTCGTGTTCGAGATCCAGACGACGTATCTGGTGCCGGCGGACTCCACGATTGAAAACATCGCGGAGATCGACCGCGCCGGCGTGCGCATCGCCGTGCCCGCCAAGAGCGCGCAGGAAGCGCATCTGACCAAGACCATTGCCGCGGCGACGTTGCTGCCGGTGCCGGCGGAAACGCCACAGCGCGCGATCGACATGCTGAAAGCCGGCGAGGCCGACGCCTTCAGTCCACGTCGCGCCGATGCTGGCGGCGGTGCAGGACAACCTGCCGGGCGCGCGGCTGCTGCCGGGCAGCTATTTCAACGTGCCGATCGCGATCGGCGTGGCGAAGGGGCGCCCAGGCGCCGTCGCCGACTTCGCGCGGACCTTTGCCGAGCAAGCGAAGCATTCCGGATTGTTGCCGCAGTCCATCGCGCGCCATGGCGTCACCGGCGTGACGGTTGGAACTTGACGGCGCCGGGACGGAAGTACTGGCAGGTCGAAATCTGCCATGGTCGCGGAAGTCCATGGCTACGCGGCATATCTCGCGGTCGGGCCGGTTTGCGACCGTCACATTGCCAGTACCTCAGGCTGATTCCTGCGCGCGGCTCCATCGACTAGTTCGATGGCGGGACGGCAAGGAGATTGGCCATGCAACAGATCCACATACGCATCCCCGTGGCGGAAATTCAGCTTCCGCCTGACCGCCCTGGTGGTTGTCGCGGTCGTCGGCGGCTGGGCCATGTCGGCCGTGTTCGCGTCGAAGCCGGCGTCGACCGTCGGCGCGCGCGCCCCGGTCGAGGCGGCCGCCGTCATGTCGCCGATGGATCTCATGATCCGCTTCGGCCGCGGGCTTCCCGAGACGGAATACGTCGAGCCGTTCTGAAGCGCCGCGCGGCCGGCTAGGCGCCGATCTTCTTCAGCACGTCGGCGAATTTCTCCGCCACCCGCTGGCGCAACTCCGGCGACGCCTTCGCGACCATCGGGAAATCCTTGAGCCGCTCGTAGGGCCGGCAGGCGTCGATCACCGCGCGCGAGTTGGTCGACGACGCCTTGTCGAGGATCGGGTCGAGCGGGCCCGACCAGGCGCGGCGGAAGGTCTCGATGTCCTCGCGCCGGATCGCAGCGCGTGCGAGATCGCCCACATCACGTCGAACAGGTTGGACGGATCGACGTCCTCGTCGACCACCACGACGAAGCGGCCCAGGTAAGAGCCGGACTGGCAGCTTGCCGCCAGGAACCCGGCCTGCCGGGCGTGGCCGGGATAGGCCTGCTTGATGGCGATGACGTTGAACATGCGCGCGCCGCCGAACTCGTGCACCCACACGCCCTTCACGCCGGCAAGGCCGGCGCGCTCGACCTCGTCCCAGATCATGCCGGCCTTCATCACGCATTTGGAGAACGAGAAGTCGGACGGCGGCTGCATCGGTGATGCGATCGCGAGGATCGGATCGTTGCGGTGATAGACGCGCTTGATCTGCACCAGCGGCTGCGGGCTCGGCGACGACGCGTAGTAGCCGGTGAACTCGCCGAACGGGCCTTCCTTCGTCGTTTGCGCCTCGATCATCTCGCCTTCGAGCACGATCTCGGCATGCGCCGGCATCGGCAGGCCGTGGATCTCGCTCGGCACCACCTCGTAGGGCTCGCCGCGATGGCCGGCGGCGTAGTCGTATTCCGACAGGCCGTAGCGCAGCTCGTTGCCGCCGGCGAGGAACAAGAGCGGATCGTGCCCGCATGAGATCAGCACCGGGCAGGGCTTGCCCATTGCGTAGTACTTCTCGCGGATCTGCCGGCCCTGCTTGCCGGGCGAGATGTAGATCGCGACGTGGTTCTTGTCGTGGACCATGCAGCGGTAGGTGGCGGCGTTGATCCAGCCGCCGTCGGGATCGCGCATGATCACCAGATCGTCGGTGCCCATGTAGCGGCCGCCGTCCTTCTCGTGCAGGAACGGCACCGGGAATTTCAAGCAGGTCGACCTCGCCGTCGCGGTCGACGTTCTCGAACACCGCGCCGGTGCGCACGGTCTTCGGCGGGATCGGCTTGTGCTGCTGCATGCGCTCGCGATAGGACTTCACCACGTCGAGCGGGCAGGACGGCACCGGCAGGCCCATGCGTGATGGCGAGGCGCTTCGACGAATTGGTCGCGCCCGAGATCAGCCGCATGCCCTTGGGATAGCCCGGCACGTCCTCGAACAGCAGCGCCGGCGCCTCCGGCCGCGCATGGTTCACGATCTCGCCGAGCGTGCCCATCTCCAGATGGGGATCGGCGCCCTTGATGCGCACGATCTCGCCGGCTTCCTCGGCGCGCTTGATGAACTCGCGCAGGTCCTCGTGCGGCGAGTTGTAGGCGTTGAAACGCTGCGGTTGGCCTTTTTCCAGCACGGCGGGGGCTCCTTCGGCAACTGTCCCCGACGTTGTGCCACGGTCTCCGAGCGTTGTCATGCTGGCGGGCATCCCAGTTGGCGCTCCTACTTGTGCCCTGTGATCTTCTTGCCACCCTCGACAGCGGCTCTTGCGTGCGCGATCACGTCCGGCGGGCTGGCATAGATTTTGTCGATGAGTGTGGCGATATCCTCACCCGACACCGGATCGGGATCGAGGGATTGCCGGCGTGCGTCAGCGATGTAGTCCGGGTCCCTGACGACGGCGTCGAATGCCCGCCGCAAAATCTGCACCCGCTCCGCCGGCACACTAGGTGGAGCGACAAGGGGCCAGGCCATCTCCTGGCGCGCCAAGATCAGTTCCAGGACTCCCTTGTCCGATGCAGTCTTCGCGAATTCCATGACTAAGGGAACATTGCCAAGATCGCGATGCTTCCTAGTGGCAAGCTGGACGATCACGTTGATCTTCTTCCCGCTGATCCAATCCGGCCTGGCCGCGGTAAGGAAACTCCATGAGACGCCAGCGGTCCCATCAGCCTCGCCGCGTTCTACAGCCAACAGGTAATCATTGCTGCCGGGATATCCGGTGACGACCTTGAATTTGGTGCCCAGTACGCTGTTCAGGACGTGGGGGAATATGACGCTGTCCCCGCCCGTACCCGTCCCAGCAAGGATCATCTCGCGTTGTCTCGCGTCATCAATCGTCTTGAACGGCCTCGAATGCCAGGCGAGCGCGATGCTGACTTCCGAGCCGAAGCTGCCGATCCAGTTGAACTTGCGCGCGTCGAACTGGGTGCCCTTGTCGTCGAGGAGCGGCTGCATCGCCATTCCTCTGGCGAACGTGCCCATGGTGGTGCCGTCCTTCGGCGCCATGTTGTAGAGGAAATTGGTGGCTCGCAGGCTGCCCGCGCCGGCCATGTTCTGGACAACGACGGTGGGGTTTCCGGGAAGATGTCTGCCAAGGTGGCGAGCGAAAGTTCGGATGTGGATGTCGTAGTTGCCACCAGACGAAAATCCCACGACGATCGTGATCGTCTGTTGTGCGATGGCACTCCCGACATTTGCGAATGTGGCGGCAATCGTGAACGACGCCAAGAGCATTCCAGAAGCCTGCATGGTCGTGCCTCCTCTGCTGGAAAGGCGAGCGTTTCTGGAACAGCCGTTCTGTTGCGGCCTGGTTGCAACCCTAGGCCGCCTTGTTATAGGAGGAATTCCCTTATCTCCTCTATGGATATACACTTTCGCTTATGCCACGAAAAATCGACGCAGACAGCCAGATTGGACGACGCCTCAAGTTGCGGGACTTGCACTTGTTTTTCACGGTCGTGGAAAGTCGCAGCATGGCGAAGGCGGCGACGCTTCTCGGCATTTCCCAGCCGGCCGTTTCAGAAGTGATCGCCGACCTCGAGCACTCGCTCGGAGTGCGGCTTTTCGATCGCAGCCCACAGGGCGTCGAGCCCACAAATTATGGCTTCGCGCTGCTCAAGCGCGGTCGCGCCGCCTTCGATGAATTGAAACAGGGCGTCAGGGACATCGAATTCCTGGCCGATCCCACGGCGGGCGAACTAACGATTGGATATCCGGAATCGATGGCTCGCGTCATCGTCCCTCTGATGATCGAACGATTCTCCGTGAAATATCCGCGCGTCGTCATGCGCGCGGACATTGTGCCTGCGCCTGGCTTCAAGTTCCCCGGACTGCGCAACCGGACACATGATGTCATCCTCGCGCGAATGCCGGAGCCGCGTCCCGACGATTACCGGGTGGATGACTTGAACGTCGAAGTTCTCTTCGACGATCCATTGGTCGTTGCGGCGGGCATGCACAGCCGATGGGCGCGCCGTCGCAAGGTCGATCTTGCTGAGCTCATCGACG
Source organism: uncultured Alphaproteobacteria bacterium (assembly GCA_963850705.1). Taxonomy (GTDB): domain Bacteria; phylum Pseudomonadota; class Alphaproteobacteria; order Rhizobiales; family Xanthobacteraceae; genus VAZQ01. Next base: position 36,923 of record CAWKMR010000021.1, read on the forward strand.
AACCCTGGATTCTGTCGCCACCCAATACATGGAGTATGCCCGTGTAGCGGAGGCGTTTAGGGCGCGCCGTCTCGAAGGTCCGAAGGTAGGTCTGGTAACGTTTGCAATGGACCTTCGCGCGAAATTGCCAGCCCGCGGCCGGTTCATCACGGTCGTGCCAAAGTCGGGATTGCGACCAGACGGCGACCGGCCCGCGTTGAAAATGTTGCCGGTCGATCTTCCCGCACGGCCGTGGCTGGTCACGATCCTAACCCTGAAAAACCGAACCTTGAGCCCGGTTGTCGAGCGCTTCATCGAATGCGCGCGCGAGGTGGCGAAGGAGTTTGCCGGGCCGGCACGCGCCCGGACGTAGACACGCAGTCGTCAATTCGGCGCGATCAGTTCCTTCGCGCGCGCGATCGTCTCCGGCGAGGCGGAAAAGGCCTCGTGCGCGGCGCGCTCCAGCGTCTCGCCTGACACCGGCGCAAGCTCGAGCTTGATCTTGACCGCGTCCTCGCGCACCTGCGGGTCCTGCATGGTCTTCGGAACGCCGTGCGCAACAGGTCGCGCACCTCGGGCAGCAGGCCCGGCGGCGCCGCGAACGGGAAGCCGAAGATTTGCGGCGTCATCAGGACGCGCAGCGCCTGCCGGTCGAGCTCGGTCCTGGCGAAATCGGTGATCAGCGGCACGTCCGGCAATTCGGGATGCCGCGTCAGCGCGAATTGCATGATCGGCTTCATCTTCTTGTCGCGCACCCAGTCGGGGATCGCCGATCTTGATCGCCTCCCAGCTGTAGGAGCAGCGGCCGCCGGCCTCGCCGCGCTCCATCGCCATGTTCATCGCGGCGCCGCCGGGATAGCCGATCACGCTGCGGATCTTGGCGCCGATCAGGCGCTGCAGGATGTGCAGCTGCGGGCCTCGTTGCCGGATGCCGGCGACCACCAGCTCGTGCGTTCTTGAGGTCGGCGACGCTCTGCACCTGGCGGTGTGCCAGACGATGCAGGTGTCGGTCGCGCTGGTCGGGCGTGCCGATCCAGGTCAAATCCTGCACCCTGAACGGCAGCGCGGCATCGCCCAGGAGCTGCTCGGTGGTCACGATCCCGCGATGCAGCAAGGCGAACTCGGTGCCGTCGCGCGGCGCCGTGTTGTACGAGCAGGCCGCGCGAGCCGCCGGCCGCCCGCGCCCGGCGTGTTGCGCGCGACGACGTTCGGATTGCCCGGCAGGTACTTGCCGATGTGGCGCGCGACCAGCCGCATGATGTTGTCGTTGCCGCCGCCCGGCGTGGTGCCGACATGGATCGACACCGGCTTGCCGGCAGGGAAGGGCGCCGCCGCCTGGTTGCGCGACGGCGGTGTCCGCGGCGGACGCGAGCGCGGCGACGAACAACGCGCGCGGTAGCGACCAAGCCATCATCGCGGCGCCGGCACCATGCCGTTCTTGCGGATCGCGGCCACGCCGACCGGGAAGCCCTTGCTGATCCTGACCCTGTCTTTGATCTGCTCGCCGATGCCGAGATACGGGATCACCTTGGTGGTGAAGTGGACGCCGCTGACGCCGGTGCTGTGGCCGATGGTCTTGGCCGCGCATATCGGCCTTGAACGCATGAAATCCTCCCGAGTGTCTTTGTTGTTATGTGCATGATTACACTCTTCTCCCCTGCGACCTTCAATCCCCGAAAACGAGCCGTCCGTCGCCGACAAAGGCATGCTATGTTCCGTACCCTGGAATGCAGTCGCGGAGACACGCCATGCGCCGCATGCTGCTTGTTTCATGCTCTCGTTGGTTGCGGCGCTGGCCGCCGCGCCTGACGTTGCGTCGGCGCAA
>CAWKMR010000022.1:0-6600 GCA_963850705.1 uncultured Alphaproteobacteria bacterium
CCCGGGTCGTGGACCATGGCGGGTGCAACGGACTCTGGATGCTCAAGTCGCGACTGCAGTCAATTCTCTCCGATCCTCAAAGCTCGTTGGGGCTGGTCTGGCGGCTGTTGTCCGAGTACGGCGTATCGCGCTGGAGCCGCTACGCGGTCGCGTTCGTGTTGATGGCAATCGGTGCCGCCGGAACCGCCGCGGCCGCTTATCTCGCCGGTGACGTCGTCAACCAAGCCTATGTCAGCCGCGATTTCCCGGCTGTTTTGCGGACCAGCCTGCTGGTCATGCTCGTATTCAGTCTGCGCGGCGCGGCCGTGTATGGCCACTCGGTCATTCTCTCGCGCGTCGGCAACAGCATCGTTGCGGAGAACCAGCGAAAGCTGTTCGACCGGCTGCAGCAGCAGAACCTCAATTACTTCGGCGAGCGTCACAGCTCCGAATTGCTCTCGCGGCTTTCGGTCGGAGCCGCAGCGGCGAGCCAGGCACTGAACCTGGCCATCACCGCCATCGGCCGCGATTTCCTCACGCTCACTGCGCTCACGGTCGTCATGGTGATCCAGGACCCCGTCATGTCACTCATGGTGTTCGTGGTGGTACCGCCGATCGTTCTGGGGTTGGGCAAGCTGGTCAGGCGCATCAGGACCGTGGCGATGAGCCAGTGGCGCGGCGGCGCCCAAACGATGGAGACGTTGCAGGAGACGGTCCAGGGCATGCGGCTGGTCAAGTCGTTCACGCTGGAAGACCAGATGCGCCAGCGTTTCAATGCCAATGTCGCGACCGTGCAGGCCGATTCCAACAAGATGGCACGCGTCAGCAATCGCACCGGGCCGCTGGTGGAAACACTGGCCGGCCTCGCGATCGCAACCGCCATGGTCTATGCCGGACACCGCGTCATCAATACCGGGGCATCGCCCGGCGAGTTCTTCTCGTTCATGACCGCGTTCCTGCTGGCGTATGAACCCGCCAAGCGCCTGGCGCGGCTCAATCTCGATCTCAACATCGCGCTGGTCGGGGTCCGTGTCCTGTACGAGATCATCGACAGCCCGGTGGCCGAGCCCACCGACGAACAGCGCCCGCCGCTGAAAGTCAGCGCGGCGCGGCTCGAATTCCGCGACGTGAATTTCTCGTACCGCGCCGACGAGCAGACGATCCGGGACATGTCGTTCGTGGCCGACCCCGGCCGCATGACGGCGCTGGTCGGCCCATCGGGCGGCGGCAAGTCGACGGTGCTCAATCTCATCCTGCGCTTCTACGACGTCAGCGGCGGGGTCATCGCCATCGACGGCCAGGACATTGCATCGGTGTCGCGCCGGTCGCTGCGCAGTCAGGTCTCCTACGTCAGTCAAGACGTATTCCTGTTCCGCACCACCGTCCGCGAGAACATCGCATTCGGTCGGCCCGGTGCGAGCGAGGCCGACATCGTCGCGGCGGCCAAGGCCGCGCAGGCGCACGATTTCATCATGGGCTTCCAGCAGGGCTACGATACCATCGTCGGCGAGCGCGGTGCGGGCTTGTCCGGCGGCGAACGCCAGCGCATCGCGATCGCCCGCGCGCTCATCAAGAATGCGCCTATCATTCTGCTCGACGAGGCAACCGCGTCGCTCGATTCGGAGTCCGAGCACTACGTCCAGAAGGCGATCGCCGAATTGTGCGAGGGTCGGACGACGATCGTGATCGCCCACCGGCTCTCCACGATCATGCATGCCGACAAGATTCTGGTGATCGAGGCCGGACAGGTCATCGACTCCGGCCGCCATGACGAATTGCTGCGCAAGGGTGGGCGCTACGCCCTGTTCTACCGGCTGCAGCTCCAGCACCAGCAAGAGCATGAGCCGGTTGCCGCCGCAGGCAGGTGATTGCTGAATTTATGTGCAGGGCGCCATGGAACCGAGTTCCGGCGCCCCGAATTGCCATCCCGCCAATCGAAACCCGGATGGCCACGCTGGCGTCCAACCGCGGCCTTAATAATCCGGTTACCTCTTGGGATGAGAATAGTCGGCCGCCGGGTCGAGGAGAAGAATGGTCATGTCGATGACATATCCGGCGCTGCCCGACATCCAGCAAACCCAAGCCATGATGGACCGGATCGCGCATCTGCGTCCCGCGTCGACGGCAGAGGCATTGCGGGCATTGCGCAACGCATTCCCCAACATTCCGCTGGCGGCGCGGGTGACTGCGCTCGAAGCCCTGCGCCGCGTGGAATCCGGCTCGTCGCGATAGCGCCGCATCTCTTCCGGGATCGTCGCTTTTCCGAAGCATCGGGATCGGCTTATATCGTCCCTCAAAGAGGCGGCGATGGACGAACAACCGATTCTGGTCGAGCGGCGTACCGGCTATCGCGTCATCACGCTAAACCGGCCCCAGCGGCTCAACGCCTTCACCGAAGCCATGCACGTGGCGCTGCGCGACGCGATTGCGGACGCCGAGGCTGACGAAACCTGCCGTGCCCTGATGCTGACCGGCGCCGGCCGCGGCTTTTGCGCCGGACAGGACCTCAATGACCGCCTGTCGAAAGCCGGTGAGACGCCGGTACTCGGCGGCGCGCTGGAGACCTACTACAACCCGCTGATCCGCAAATTGCGCGGACTTCCGTTCCCGGTGGTGGCGGCGGTGAATGGAGTCGCCGCCGGCGCCGGCTGCAACATCGCGCTCGCCTGTGACATTGTGCTCGCCGCACGTTCCGCGAGTTTCGTGCAGGCGTTCGCCAAGATCGGTCTCGTGCCCGATTCGGGCGGCACATGGATCCTGCCGCGCCTGATCGGACCGGCGCGTGCCCGCGCGCTGGCGCTGACCGCCGAGCCGGTGCCGGCCGAAAAGGCGGAAAGCTGGGGGATGATCTGGAAGGCGCTCGCGGATGACGAGCTGATGGCCGAAGCGCACAAACTCTGCGCGCATTTCGCGTCCGCGCCGACGCTCGGCCTTGCGCTGATCAAGCGCGCGCTCGACGAATCCTGGGACAACGACCTCGACGCGCAGCTCGATCTCGAGCGCGAATTCCAGCGCGAGGCGAGCCTGACGCCGGACTATGCCGAGGGCGTGCGTGCGTTCCTGGAGAAGCGGGCGCCCGTGTTCGGCGGGCGCAAACCGCGCCAGTGACGTTAGCGCCGCTTCTTGCCGCGCTTGGCCTTTTTCGCTGGCGACCGGCTCGCCTTTGACGACGACTTCGCCTTGACGGCGGGTGGCAGCCGCCCGGCTTCTGCCAGCCGCATCGTCCAGTATTCCCAGGTCCGGCCGGTGACGTTCGGCAGCGCATTGAGCGTGCTGGCAAGCTTGACCTCGCCCGGTGTGAGCTTGTCGACCTTGCCGAGCATATGCGCCTGCAGCTGGTACACCGCGTTCTGGCACATGAAGATACAGCGCGAGACGAGTTCGCGGATGTCCGAGCCGACCACCGTGGCGCCGTGGCGGTTGAGCAGCAGGGCCGAATGGTTCCCGAGCGCCCGCGCGTGCGAACGCCCTTCCTCCGGCGTCCGCACCAGGAGATTGGTATCGCCGAACTCGTCCTGCTGATCCCAGAACGGCGTGGTCTCGCCGGTGGCGGCGCCGAGGTGGAACACCGGCTCGATCGGCACGCCGGCGACGCAGAACGGCAGCACCGCCGCCGCATGATGATGGCACACCGCCATCACGTCAGGCCGCGCCTCGTAGATGCAGCCGTGGATCACGCGCTCGGCGAACATCGGCAAGGACGGCGGCTTCACCGGCTCGGAATCGAGCGTGTATTCCAGAATGTCGCCCGGTTCGAGCAATTGCGGCGAGCGGGAACGCGAGAGGAAATACCGCCCGGGATCGGTCGGGTGGCGCATGCTGACGTGCCCGAAGGCGTCGAGCACGTTTTCGTGGGCGAGCATGCGGCTCGCAAGCGCGATGTCGTGGCGGATTTCATCGAGACGGTTCGGCACGCGGGCGTTCCTGGGCTTGAGGGTGACGATCGTTGCGGCAATGACGCGCCGCAGGGAAAGGACTATAAGATAGCCGCAGCGGCGCGAACAGCCGCGCTCCAATTCGAGGACAAGAACCGATGACTCCCGTTGTTGCAGTGATCGCGCCCGGCATGATGGGCGCCGCCGTCGGAGGGCGCCTGGCCGCCCATGGCCTCAAGGTGCTGACCTCGCTCACCGGCCGCAGCGCCGAAACCGTCGCGCGCGCGAAAGCCGCCGGGCTGTCAGCCGCGAGCGACGAGGAAATCGCGGCCTCCGACTTCATCCTTTCGATCCTGCCGCCCGGCGACGCGGTGTCGCTGGCGCAACGGTTCGCGCCCGCGCTCACCGCCAGCAATGCCAAGCCCGTTTTCGTGGACTGCAATGCGATCAGCCCGCCGACCGCCGAACGGGTCGCGGCCGTGGTCGGCGCCGACCGGCTCGCCGTTCGTCGATGCCGGCATCATCGGCTCGCCGCCGCCGCCCAAGGAGGGCAAGGGCCCGCGCTTCTACGCCTCCGGCGCCGCATGCGCCGACGTTTCGCGGAGCTGAAGAATTTCGGCCTCGACGTGCGCGTGCTCTCGGGCCCGCTGACCGCCGCCTCGGCGATGAAGATGTCCTACGCCGGCATCACCAAGGGCACGCAGGCGCTCGCCGCCGTGATGATGCTCGCGGCGACGCGCGGCGGCTCCGCCGATGCGTTGTTCGCGGAGTTGAAAGACAGCCAGCCGCAGATGCTCGCCTACATGCAGCGTTCGCTCGCGATGATGCCGCCCAAGGCCTACCGCTGGGTCGCGGAGATGCACGAGATCGCCGACTTCGTCAGCGAGGATCCGGCCGGGCACGAGCTCTATTCCGGCGCGGCGCATTTCTACGAGCAGGTCGCCCGCGACTTCGCCGGCGACAAGAAAGAGGTCGACGCCCTGCTGGCGTTCCTCAGCAAGGACAAGCAAATAGCCGGCCGCTGCGACCTTACTGCAGCGAGGCGGCGCGGCGGAACTGCGCCTGCCATTTGGCGGCCATCGCGGCGCGCGGCACCTCCGCGCCCCGCAGGTAGACCCTGTTGATCCGCCGCGTGTTGGAAATGCTCTCCAGCGGATTGGCGTCAAGCACGATGAAATCGGCGCTCCTGCCCGGCGCCACCAGTCCGGTATTGAATTTCGCGATTTCGGCGGAGTCACGCGTTGCCGCGACGATCGCCTCACCCGGCGTCATGCCGAACCCAACGAAGCTCTCCAGCACCATGTGGCTGAAATAGCCGATCCAGTGCCGGTTCTGCCCCGTGTCCGTGCCCATGACGATGCGCATGCCCGCCGCTCGCAGTTGCATGGCATTGCGGCCCTGCTCTTCGAATTCGCGCGCGATGAAGCGGTTGATGATGTTCTTGTGATGCTTTTCATCCCAGTGTTCCTGCAGCGACACCGCCGAATAGGTCTCCCTCAGCAACGGGTCGTCGAGCCACGCCGGGCGCTGCCCGGACGGCGTATTCATCAGGCTCACGTTCATCCAGGCGGTATGCAGCCCGGTCGTGATCCACATATTCGGATGGTCGTTCTTGAGGACGCGGTTCTTGACGATCGCGATCGTCTCATCGTCCACGTGCTCGCCACCGCGCACCGGCACGTGCAGCCACCCCTCGGCGCCCGCGCGCAGGAGCTCCTTGGCGTCCGCAAGCTTGACGTTGTGAACGCCGACCGGAACGTTGCGCTTGTGGGCTTCGTCAATGATCGCGCGGTAGAGCGCCGGTGTCAGCGTCTGCTTGCGCCCGGCACGATCGTCGACCCATATCTTGATGAATTCGGGCTCCATGAGGACGTAGTCCCGGACCGCCGCCCGCGCCTCTTCCGGAGTTGTCACCTCATACATCACGTCGGCACGCGCGGGATGTCCCTGCGCGCCCGCGCCCGGATAGGCCATTCCCGTACCCGCGGTCTTGAACAGCGCCGCACCCGGGATCACTTCGCCGCGCAGACGCAAGGGCACGTCGCCCCAATTGGTGCGGCCGCCCCGCCCGTCCGCACGGCTGACCAGATCGCCGATGCCCACCACCGCGCCGACGCCGTGATAGGCCAGCCGTTGCAGATGATCGATGAGGTTCTCGCGGGTGTAGGTTTCCTTCGACATCGTGCCCGCGGCCACGTTCTGGAAGCCGAGATGGCCATGGAGGTCGGTCATGGTCGGCATCACGGTCTTGCCGGTCAGGTCGACGCGCACCGCTCCCTGCGGGACCACCACATCCACGCGCCGACCGACCGCGACGAACCGATTGCTCTCCACGACGAAGGCCGCGTTCTCGATAACATTACCGTCGCCTACGATCAGGCGCCCACCCTCATACACGGTGACTCCGGTCTCTTGCGCTCGCACATCAACGGCGCTGCCGATGAGCACTGTCACCAGCAACAGCGCACACGACGACATCCATTTCAATCGGCACATGGTGAGATGACGCATCGCATTCCTCCCGCATTATGACTGCATGACGCTGGCGTCGCCGTTGACCAGCCGCGCACCCTCGAACACGGTTGCGGCTAAAGCTCGCCGCAGTGTTAGCCCCCGCCAGGAGCAGACACGCAGCAACAAACACGCGCGCGGATGTTGCGCGATCCATCAGGACCTCCCACACACATGATCCGGCCGTTATGCGCCCGACCGTGATCTAAACTCCCAACGCACCGCGCACCCGCTC
>CAWKMR010000023.1:0-67719 GCA_963850705.1 uncultured Alphaproteobacteria bacterium
ACAACACGCTCCGCGATCAGCCGCTCCATCTCGGAGACCGGAAGCAGCGCGCCGCCAAACGCAAAGCAGTCGTCGGAGAGCTGCGCCATCACGCGGCTCCTTGCGGCGCAAGAACATCCGCCAGCGGCGCCGATTCGACGGTGACGATGTCCGCGATCGTCTCGATGTCGTCGAGCGAGACCACCGGCAGCTCGACCTTGCGGCAGCGGCACGTCGGAGGCGACCGCGACGATGCAGTCGTCGTCCGGGTGCAGCAGCGGCTTGCCGACGACCGCGCGATGCACCTCGAGCTTCGGGATCGGCGCCGCCTTGTAGCCCTCGACGATCACCAGATCGACCGGCGACATCCGCGCCAGGAGATCGTGCAATGTCGGCTCCGCCGCGCCGCGCAGCTCATGCACGAGCGCAAAGCGCGCGGACGAGCCGATCAGCACCTCGGTCGCGCCCGCCATGCGGTGGCTGTGCGAATCCTTGCCGGGCTGGTCGACGTCGAAGCCGTGGTGGGCGTGCTTGAGGGTCGATACGGTCAATCCCCGCGCCACGAGGCACGGGATCAGCCTGGTCAGCAGTGTCGTCTTGCCGGAACCGCTCCAGCCGGCGAGGCCGATAACGCGCATGCGGCCAATATAGCAGAAGCGCCCGGTGATGAGCCGGGCGCTTCTTGGTCGAAGTTCAAAGCAGGGTGAATTATTCCGCCGGCTGCATCCGGCCGGGGCGTCGGCGCTGCGACGTTGCCCTTGGCCTTCTCTTCCTCGAGCCAGAGGCTGTGGTGCTGCTTGGCCCAGTTCTCGTCCACGGTGCCGTCGGTCATCGACTCGAAGGCACCTTCCTCGCCCAAGGTGCCCATGTAGATGTGAACCAGCATGCCCGCGATGAACAGCACTCCCACGAGGGCGTGAATGACCTGCGCAACTTGCATTCCTGCGATACCGGTGGCGTAGAAGGGGAACATCAGCAGATAGCCCGTCACCGCCACCGCGGCACCGCCCACCACCACCAGCCAGTAGATCATCTTCTGACCCGGATTGAAGCGACCGGCTGGGGGATGCTCGTGGCCGACCATTCCGCCGCCCTTCTTGATCCACTCGATGTCGGCTTTGGTCGGAAAATTCGAGGTGAGCCACATCAGGAACGTCAGCACCACGCCGAGCGTGAATGGGAAGCTGAGATAGTTGTGGGCGTATTTCGCCCATTGCGACCAAGCCGGTGAACGCTTCCGGACCGATCAGTGGCAGCAACAGATCCTTGCCGAAAGTGATGTTGAGGCCCGAGAGCGCGAGCACGATGAAACAGACCGCCGTCATCCAATGCACGAAGCGCTCAAACGCGTTGAAGCGAAGGAGCGTGCGCCCGGAGCGTCCAGCCTCGATCCGAATCGTGCCGCGGATGAGATAGAACAGCAAGAGCCCGGCGAATATTCCGATGATGGCGATGGCGCCGATCCACGGCAGCGTCACCTGATGGAAGCGCCGCCAGTCGCGGCCGGCCGGCTGCTCGAGCGTGCAGGCCTTCTGGTCAGGCAGCGTGCAGCGGCCGGAGATCCGGTTCATCTCCTTGAACAACTGCTCTTCCCGCACCGAGCTTGCCGTCGGATTGACGGAGCCGTCGGGATTCTTGGTTGCTGTGCGCTGGCGGGAATCGCCATCACGACCGCCGCCAGCAGCACCAGCACGCCGACGGCGTTGCGGATGCGCGTGAAGAATGCCGTCATGCTTGTTCTCCCTGATCTCTTGACGCTGTCGCCCGCGCGAGCTCCGCTTACGTCGCGATCGTCTCGCGATAGGCGGTCCGCCATCCCCAGGCGCCGGAGCCGTAGCCGCGCTTGACCACGCGCTCGCGGTAGATCTGGGCGATGATCTCGCCGTCGCCGGCGAGCAGCGATTTCGTCGAGCACATCTCGGCGCACAGCGGGAGCTTGCCTTCCGCGAGCCGGTTGGTGCCGTACTTCACGAATTCGGCCTGCGTGTTGTCCGCCTCCGGACCGCCGGCGCAGAAGGTGCACTTGTCCATCTTGCCGCGCGATCCGAAGTTGCCCACCCGCGGATATTGCGGCGCGCCGAACGGGCACGCGTAGAAGCAATAGCCGCAGCCGATGCAGAGGTCCTTGGAGTGCAGGACCACCGCGTCCGCCGTGGTGTAGAAGCAGTTCACCGGACACACCGCGGCGCAGGGCGCGTCGGTGCAGTGCATGCAGGCCATGGAGACCGAGCGTTCGCCGGGCCGGCCGTCATTGATGGTGATGACGCGGCGCCGGTTGATGCCCCAGGGCACCTCGTGCTCGTTCTTGCAGGCGGTGACGCAGGCGTTGCACTCGATGCAGCGGTCCGCGTCGCAGAGGAATTTCATGCGAGCCATGGTCTATTCCTCCCTTAAGCTGCTCTGACTTGGCAGAGCATGGCTTTCGGCTCCTGCATTCCGGTGACCGGATCGTAGCCGTAGCCTGTGATGGTGTTGACGCTCTCTCCGAGCACGATCGGATCGGCGCCCGACGGATACTTGCTGCGCTGGTCGACATTCATGAACCAGCCGGCGAAGTGGAACGGACACCAGGTCACGCCCCTGCCGACGCGTTCGGTCACCAGCGCCTTCATGCGGCACGCTCTGCCGGCCGGCATCTCCGGACCGGTGACCAGGACGAACTGGCCGTCCTTGATGCCGCGCTCGGCCGCGTCCGCAGGATTGATCTCGATGAACATGTCCTGCTGCAGCTCGGCGAGCCACTTGTTGGACCGCGTTTCCTCGCCGCCGCCTTCGTACTCGACCAGACGGCCGGAGGTGTTGATCAGGGGGAATTGCTTGGCGATCCCCTTGTCCACCGCCGCCTTCTGGACATCGAAGCCGAGATTGGGAACGCGGAACTGGGTCGCGTTCGGCAAGGTCGGATACTTCGCGACCAACTCGGGCCGCGGCGTGTAGATCGGCTCGCGGTGCACCGGGACCGGATCGGGCAGGTTCCACGCATTGGCGCGGGCCTTGCCGTTGCCGTAGTGGATGCAGCCGTGCGCCATGGCGACGCGCTGGATGCCGCCGGAGAGATCGATCGCCCAGGACACGCCGTCGGGGTTATTGCCGCCGATGCGCTCGATGGTCGTCCGCTCGGTTTCGGTGAGGTCCTTGTCCCAGCCGAGCTTCTTGAGCACGCCATAGGTGAACTCAGGATAGCCGTCCTTGATCTCGGAGCCTTGCGAGAACGATCCGTTCGACAGCAGGCTGACCTTGCGGACCGTGCCGTCCGGCGCCTTCTCCTCACGCTCGACGCCGAAGCGGGCGCGGAACGTGCCGCCGCCGTCCATGACGTGCAGGTTGGTGTTGTAGAGCTGGTGGGTGCCGGGATGCCGCAGCTCCGGCGTGCCCCAGCACGGCCACGGCAGGCCGTAGTAGTCGCCGCCGATTTCGGGGATGTCCTTCGGCGCGCGCAGCGAGACCAGGTCGAACTTGTCCTGGTTCTTCATGTGCGCCTTCAGGCGTTCCGGCGATTGGCCGCAGTAGCCGGTCGACCAGCCGCCGCGGTTGATCTCGCGCAGGATGTCCTCGGCCACCGGCTCGTTGCCGTTGACCTTGATGTTCTTGAACATCTGCTCGGCGAAACCGAGCCGCTTGGCGAGGAGATACATCGCCTCGTAGTCGTTCTTCGATTCGAAGATCGGCTTGACGATCTGCTCGCCCCACTGGAGCGAGCGGTTCGACGCGGTGCGCGAGCCGTCGCATTCGAACTGGGTGCAGATCGGCAGCAGGTAGGTGTTCTCCTTGCGCTCGCCGAGCACCGCCCAGGTGGTCGGATGCGGATCGGCGACCACCAGCAGATCCAGCGCCGCGATGCCCTCGGCCGCCTTCGGCATGCGCGTGACGGTGTTGCCGCCATGGCCGAAGACGATCATGGCCTTGATGTTGTCCTGCTGCTGAACCTGCTCCTTCGGCAGCATGGTCGCGTCGAACCAGCGCGTCGACGGAATGCCGACCGCCTCCATCATCTTGACCGGCTTGCCGGAGATGTTGGTCGTCGCGAAGCGCCCGGCCAGCCAGGCGTAGTCGGTCTCCCAGACGCGGCTCCAATGCCGCCACGCGCCTTCGACGAGGCCGTAGTAGAGCGGCAGCGACGTGATATCGAGGCCGAGATCGGTGGCGCCCTGCACGTTGCAGTGGCCGCGGAAGATGTTGGCGCCGTTGCCGAAGCCGCCGACGTTACCGGTCGCAAGCAGCGCGATGCAGAACGCGCGCACGTTGGCGGTGCCGACCGTGTGCTGGGTCGCGCCCATGCACCAGATCAGCGTCGCAGGCTTCTCGGTCGCGAACATCTTGGCGACGCGCTCGAGCTGCGCGCCCGGCACGCCGGAGACGCGCTCGACTTCCTCCGGATTCCACTTCTCGACTTCCTTGCGGATGTCTTCCATGCCGTAGACACGCTGTTCGATGAACTGCTTGTCCTCCCAGCCGTTCTTGAAGATGTGCCAGAGCATGCCCGTAGATCACCGGAATATCGGTGCCGGAGCGGATGCGGACATATTCCGTGGCGTGGGCGGCGGTGCGCGTGAGCCGCGGCTCGATCACGATGTAGTTCGCGCGATTGAGCTCCTTGCCCTCGAGCAGATGCTGCAACGACACCGGATGCGCCTCGGCCGGATTGCCGCCCATGATGATCATGGTCTTGGCGTTGCGGATGTCGTTGTAGCTGTTGGTCATCGCGCCGTAGCCCCAGGTATTGGCCACGCCGGCGACGGTCGTCGAATGGCAGATACGCGCCTGATGATCGACGTTGTTGGTGCCCCAATAGGCCGCGAACTTGCGGAACAGATAGGAGCCTTCATTGGAGAATTTCGCGGAGCCAAGCCAGTAGACCGAATCCGGTCCCGACTTCTCGCGGATCGCGAGCATCTTGGCGCCGATCTCGTCGATCGCGGTTTCCCAGGACAGCTTGGTCCACTGGCCGTTGACGAGTTTCATCGGATATTTCAGGCGGCGGTCGCCATGCACCAGCTCGCGAACCGACGCGCCTTTGGCGCAGTGCGAGCCGCGATTGATCGGCGATTCCCAGCCGGGCTCCTGACCGATCCACACGCCTTCCGACACTTCGGCAACGACCGTGCAGCCGACCGAGCAATGCGTGCAGATGTTCTTGCGGATGGTGACCGTGGCGCCGGGCTTGGCCGGCGGGCCGGCTTCCGCCTTGCGGACGCTGGCCAGCGGCAGCGTGCCGAGCGCGGCAAGACCGCCCGCGACGAGGCCGGAGCGGCGCAGGAACGACCGGCGATCGAGGCCGGCGTCGGATTGGCCCGGCAGCGCTTGCGCAAGCGCACCGCGGCGAGCCTGACGTTCCGTTCGCTTGATCAGCATGACTGCTTCTCCCTTACTTCGTGGGATAGCGGTTGACGCGATAGAAGGTCTGCACCTGCGCCGAGTTCGGCTGGTAGCGCGCCTTCCGCTTCTCGTCGTTCGTTCTCGGTGTCGGCGGCGGCCGGACCGACGAACGGCGTCGCTTGCCGCCGCTGCCGCGGTCCCCACGCCAAGCGTACGCAGGAACTCACGTCGCCCGAGTTCACTCGCCTTGCGTTCTCGCTTCATCGCCGTACCCTCCTTGGGTAGTTCTTTGCCTGCCGTTATGACGGCAGTGCGAAAGCTTCAGTCTCTATGTCCACGAACAGGCGTCCGAGCGTCCCGACGTTGCGGTAGAAATCGGCCGCCGCCACTTGCTCGAGATCGGCGAAGAACCGTCCGATCCAGGGCGAAAGGTGCTTTTCGAACAGATCGCGATCGGCGCCGGCTTCGGCTTCCAGCCGTCCATTGATCAGGCCGGCCATGATCTCGCACAGGATTGCCGCGTGATCTTCCGGCTCGGACTCGCCGTCGGCACGCTCGATGCCGAGCTGCGAGAGTTGCTCGCGCAGCCGCGCCAGCGGGCGCTCATGCAAGAAACCGGATAGATAATACGAACCGTAGGGCAACAGTTCCCCACGCCCGAGCCCGATGAAGAGGTCGAAGTATTCACGCTCGACGCGCTCGGCGGTGGTGCGGCTCGCAGCCTGCGCGAGCGCCGCATGTGCGACGCCCAGCGGCGATGCGTCGCCACGTAACGTGGCCAACCGATCGAGCAAAGCCTGGTCGGGCGCACGCGCAAGTAGCGCGGCCAGCAAGGTGTATTCTTGTGCGCGCGCGGCATCGACCTCTTCGAGGTCTCCGCTATTCGGATGACGTTCGCTGTAGAGATCGGGCCGCAAGACGCTGCGATCGATGCCGGTCACCGCTTCGACGGTCAGCACGCGCTCCGCGGGGATGCGGGCCCAGTTCGAAACCGACGGCTGTGAAATGCCAATTTTTCGGGCAAGCGCGCCGACGCCGCCGGCAACGCGAATCGCTTCGTCGAGTCCCACATCTCGCATGGAAGCACTTTTTTGTTATTCCAATTTAACGCCAGGAGTTTGCTCCTGTGGGCGCCTATGGGTCAATAGTCTAAGGCTATGGCCCTTAGTATTACTTGGGTAAAGCGCGGCCGTGCACACGACTTGCAAGTGTCTGCAAATTTTCCGATTTCGAATGCTGTTGTTGCGACGCAGCATGATCTTCGCCGCGCTGCAATCGTTGCTTTATCGGCGATCACTTCATCTTGATCGCCCGCTACCTGATCTGTGCGGGCACCTGCCTCTTCGCTCGTCGTCGGCTCATCTGAGCTTGACGACGTCTCTGTTTCCCCAATCCCCACCGCGGGTTGCCCCGCTGGAATGCCAGGGTCTGCGGTGGGCTCCGTCGATGCACCGGGCGCTCGGTTCAGGCTCCGCCTGCCATGCACCGACGATCCGGACCACCTCCCGGCGCAGCTCGTCCGTCATCTCCAGCGGGCCAAAACCGGGGATCGCGCCGGGAGTATGGAAGTCGAAGTCGTAGTCCGCCAAGCCAACGAAATCCCGGACCTTGGGATCGGCGACCCACGCGCGACGAAGCGCCGCAAGCCGGAGTTCAGCCGGCACGCCGGGCGCCAGGAAGGCGCGGATGTCGGTCTCCGCCGTGATCAATTCGAGCGTGGGCAGCTTTGAGAGATCGAACACCGGTTCCGTTGTTGGGGCTTCCGCGGCCTGCACCGATGGCGGCGTCACAGCATCGGCATCGCGGGCTGCAGAAGGTGCATCGGCGGTGCGCTGCTCGCGCTCGTCGGCCGCCGGCGACGCCGCTTCGTCCGCGGCGCGGCGCTTGCGACGCGACCAGCGCGTCAGAAAGTCTTTCGGGTCGTTCATCGCGTTCGATCCTTCGGGAGCGGCCCGCGGCGCGCCGAGCGCTTCCGGATCGGCGCGATCGCGCTTGCGCTTCACGAACGGTTGCTCGACATGATGTTCGGCGACGAACATCTCGACGACCGCGCGCACAGCATCGGGCATCGGCACGACCTCGACCATGTGATCGCCGTTCTGGGTATAGGCTTCGCCTTCGGCAGGATCGGCCGTCACGGCGATCAGATCAAACGGCGGTTCAACGCCGGTCGGACGCAACGCGACCCATAGTGCCGGCGAGCCGGACGCGAGATTGTCGCGATAGTGCGCAGTATCGGTGCGATAGAGCGCAATTTCGGTAGCGCCCACATAGAACGTCGTGACGTCGCCTGCGGCGGACAGTTGCGTCCAGGGCGCGGCCGCCGGCGCGCCCGGGAGCGCCGTCACCGGCCGCCAGGTAAAGTCGATCCAGGGGCTTTCCGCCTTGCGGCGCTCCACCACGACGCCGACGGTGATTTGTACGAGAGGCGCGGCGCTCACGACACCTCCTCCAGATGTCTGATCGGCAGGCCGGTGACCAGATTCTGCGGTTTCACGCGCAACATCCCATCCGGCGTCATTGCCATGATCAAATAGATGGGTTCGCCTTTGGCCTTGTCCAGCACCGGAGCGGGGTCACGGAAGGTGAGCCGGTAGAGGCCGACAATGCGCCCGCGCGTGGCATCATCGAGCTCATCGCCGTTCCAGAGATCGTCTCCGATCTTCGTGCCCTGCGCATCAAGACCGACATACCAGGTGAGATTGACGTCGGTCGCTTCGGTCAGCGGCTCCACCGCGACCTCGATGGCCAGGAGATGGTGCACCCAGCGCGCGATCACATCGCCCAGCGCGGCCAGTCCACGCCGGCCGGCGGTCAGATCGAGCGCCATGTCGAAGCGGTCGCTGCGCTCCCAATAGGCTTCAGCATTGTCGTCGTTGAGAATGTCGATCGCGGCTTCCATCGGGATCCCCAGCATGGAGACGAGCGGCGACGCGACGCTGGCATTGGTGCCGGCGACAGTCTCCTCGTCGGCGGCGATCAGAGAGCCCTCATGCGTGGTCAGCCGTTGCGGCCGGAAGAACATTTCCGCCGCGCGCAAAACATAGACATCCTCGCAGCCGTCCAGGATGTTGCGCAAGATCGCGTGCACGATCTGGTTGACGAAAAGGAGCGGTGTCGCGCCGAAGCCTGTGCGCACCAGATGCAGATAGGCTGCCTCGATCGTCCGATGCGCATACAAGCAGATCGCGGAACGCGATCATGATCGCCCAGTTCTCGCGCGCATCCTTGTCCGCTATCGCCCCAATCTCGGGGAGATCAACCGGACGCCGAGGATTATTCAGCAGCGCCGCATGCAACGTGCGTTCCACCACGCAGGCGTCGGCAGGCGGACTGAGCTCAGGACGCGCCAGATAGGCCTTCAGGAACTCGTCGGTCACGACGAGCCCGCCGCCTTCGTCGCGGTCGAGGAGGTGATGCCCGCACGACAGCCAGAAATCGTTCATTTCTTGTCGTCTTTCGCCAGGTTCGCCAGGTCGACCGTCTCGCCTGGCTCCTCCTCGCCCTCGACTTCGAGGAACGAATAGGCGCGCATGGGTTTCCGCTCGCCGCGCGGACGCAACGTGCGGAACGCCTCCCGGATCTCGCCGTTCTCGACGGTGCGGTGGACCGCGACCAGCATGTCGGGCGGATGATCGCAGAGCGACGCCGCGAATGTGAATTCCTCCTCCGCCGCGGCCACCGCGTCGGCGACGCTCGGCGCGCCGAATTCGGTCACCAGATGCTTGGCCAGCGTATCGATCGCGGCGAGGCGGTCATCCTCGCTGGCCTCGACGATCTGCACCAGGGTCGACCATCCGAGCGACTGCACGCCGAGAAAGCCCGAGCGGAACGCCGCGCGCTCCTTGCCTTCCATCATCGCGGGATCGCCATCCCAGAACATGAACGCGCCCGACACCGCCCACTCGCCGGGCTCCGCGGCGCGCTCGAACACGAAGGTGTCCGAAGGATCCAGACGGATGGTGCGGAGCAGCTTCACTTGCGTGGCGCTCCGGTTTGGCGATCGAGCCACGACACCCGCGACAGCGCGCTGACGAGTGAATGCCGTACCGGCTCCTTGGCGGCCATGCGCTGCACCAGAAGATCACCGTTCTCGTCGATCGAACGCGCCGCACGCCGCTCTCGGGCGTCAAGCCGCGCCAAATAGTTCTTCTCAATCTCGCCGAAGCCCTTCTCATGCCAGAGGTCGATCGCGCTCATGAGATGGCGCGCGAAGCTCTCGACCAGCCGACCGGAATCGAGGCTGTCGAAGCCTTCGTCCTCCAGCGCGGAGGAGAGCGGCCGCAGGCCCGGCTCCTCTTCGCCCATTGCGACAGTTCGGATCATGGCCCCGAACACCAGCCACGGCGCGGGCTCGCTCTCGTCGGCGCCGGCCGGCCATTCGAACCGCACGCCGCCAACGAGCCCACCGTCGACGCGGATGGCATCGGGCCAGTCGAAGGCGATCGGACGTTCCGGCGGGGCGTGCACCGCCAGCGCATCGGCCAGCGCGGCCGAGCCGGCATAGATCGCCCGCCGCGCCTGCCAAAGCGGCTCGTCGGGCTCCAGCACGATGGCGAATTCCGCGAGATCGAAGCGCCCGACATGGACAAGCGTGCCGGCGCCCTCCGCCGCCGCGATCTCGGTCGCATGCGCCATGGCGTCGCCGACCTCGCGCAAGGTCACGAGGCGGAACAGGGGCGGCAGATCGAGCGCTGGCGCAGCCATTAAGCGTTCCCGAGAAGACCTTCCCAAGGATGTGATTTTTGTTTGGAATACTTATAACTTAGGAGGTGCACCCGCCACCACCGGGGTGGCCTGGAACGCTTAATGGCCGAAGGCCCTCGCAACGTCCTGATTTGCTCCTGCGACGACACCATGCCGCTCGACGAGCGCGCGGTGAAGCGCGTCTGCCGTGGCGCGCAGGTCAAGGCCGCGCATCAGCTCTGCCGGCTGGAGCTCGAGACGTTTCGCAAAGCCGCCGCGACCGGCGGGCCGCTCACCGTCGCCTGCACGCAGGAGGCGCCGCTGTTCTCGGAGGTCGCCCGAGCATCGCCCAAGACGCCGACATCCGCTTCGTCAACATCCGCGAGACCGCGGGCTGGTCGAAGGATGCGAAGGCGGCTGGGCCGAAGATCGCCGCGCTGATCGCGGCCGCCGCCGAGCCTGCCGCTGCAATCCCGTTCGTGAGCTTCAACAGCGACGGCGTGATCCTGGTCTACGGCCGCGACGAGGCCGCGATCGAAGCGGCGGACCTGCTCAAGGGGCATCTCGACGTTACCGTGTTGATCCGACCGCCCGCCGAGGTCGCGCCGCCGCGCACCACCGAATTCCCGGTGGTGAAAGGCACGATCCGCTCCGCCAAGGGGCATCTCGGTGCCTTCGAGGTGACGGTCGACGACTATGCGCAGCCGGCGCCATCGTCGCGCGGCGCGCTGAGTTTCGGCGCGGCGAGGAACGGGGCGACGTCGCATTGCGACATCATCCTCGACATCTCGGGCGGTATGCCGCTGTTCTCCGCGGCCGATCTCCGCGACGGCTATCTGCGCGCCGATCCCGGCGATCCGGCCGCAATCATGAAGGCGGTGCTGAAGGCGCGCGACCTCACCGGCACCTTCGACAAGCCCCGGTATATCGATTTCAACGCCGACATCTGTGCGCATTCGCGCTCGAACATCGTCGGCTGCAACCGCTGCCTCGACCTCTGTCCGGCCGGCGCGATCGCGCCCGCGGGCGATCACGTCGAGATCGACGCGCATATCTGCGCGGGCTGCGGGCAATGCGCGGCGGTGTGTCCGACCGGCGCGGCGTCCTATGCGCTGCCGCCAGCCGATGCGCTGATGCGGAAGCTGCGCACGCTGCTCACCAGCTATCGCGAAGCCGACGGCGCGCGGCCGGTTGTCCTGCTCCATGACGACGCGCATGGCACCCCGCTGATCGATGCATTGGCGCGCTACGGCGACGGGTTGCCGGCGAACGCATTGCCGGTCGCGGTCAACGAGGTGACGCAGGTCGGACTCGAAACACTGGCCGCCGCCTTCGCCTATGGCGCGGTGGCGGTGCGGCTGCTGCTGCGCGCCAAGCCGCGCCACGACGTGACCGGATTGCATCGCACGCTGGCGCTGGCGGAGCCGATCCTCACCGGCCTCGGTTTCGGCACGGGGCGTGTCGCGCTGATCGAAACCGACGACCCCGATGCTGCTTGGTGAAGCGCTTCGCGCCATCGGCGCTCGGCGAACGGCTGCGCCGCGGCCGGCGAGCTTCATGCCGACCGGCGGCAAGCGCGACGTGATGCGGCTTGCGCTGCGCGAATTGCAGCGCGCGGCGCCGACGCCGGTCGACATCGTGCCGCTGCCGGCGGGCGCGCCGTTCGGCAAGGTCGAGCTGAACGTCGAGGGCTGCACGCTCTGCCTCGCCTGCGTGTCGGCCTGCCCGACCGGCGCGCTCGGCGACGATCCCGAGAAGCCGACGCTGCGGTTTTCCGAGGACGCCTGCGTGCAATGCGGGCTGTGCAAGGCGACCTGCCCCGAGAAGGTCATCACGCTCACGCCGCAGCTCGACTTCCGCGCCGCGACGGCGTCGGCGCGCGTGCTCAAGCAGGAGGAGCCGTTCCGCTGCATCCGCTGCGACAAGCCGTTCGGCACCAGGAGCACCATCGAGCGCGTAATCGCGAAGCTCGAAGGCAAGCACTGGATGTTCCAGGGAAAGCCTGGTGACAAGGCGCAACGCCTCGACGTGCTCAAGATGTGCGAGGACTGCCGCGCGATCGCCGCAACCGAGGCCGACTTCGATCCCTACGGCGCACCGCCGCGTCCCAATGTCCGCACGACCGAGGACTATCTCCGCGAGCGCGAGGAACGCGAGCGGATGGAGAAGGGCGAAGGCTGAGAGTTTCTACTCAACTGTTGTCCGTTGTGCGCGCTACTTCGTCACCTTCTCCAGGAACCGCATCAGCGCCGCGCGATCTTCCGGCGAGCCGATGCGTTGCTCCGGCATCTTGGTGCCGGGCGTATATTCATTGGGCCCGACCTCGAACAGCTTCGACACCGTCTCCGGCGTCCAGACGATGTCCATCTTCCGCAGCGCCTCGGAGAAATTATAGCCGGGCAGCGTCGCGATCTTGCGTCCGAAGATTCCCGCGAGCGTCGGGCCGGCGCGCACGCCGTCATTGCCGTTGAGCGTGTGGCAGGCGACGCAGGCGCGATACACTTCGGCGCCGGGATCGCCGGCATAGGCGGCAAGCGGATCCTCCGGCGCGCCGGCGAGCACGTCGCCGATCGGCTCGCCCTTGATCGCGTCCCAGCGCCGGATCATGCGGTCGGTGCCGCCGGTGAGCAGCGTGCGGCTGTCGGGAAAGAACGCCACCGACCACACCGGCAGGCCGGGGCCGACCAGCGTGCGCTCCAGGTTGCGCGTGGCGCGATCGATGATCGCGACCGAGCCGCGGATGCCGGCGGCGGCAACGAGCTTGCCGTCCGGAGACATGGTCACGGCGATGATCGGCACCGCGCCGACCTCGACGTCGCCCCTGACCTGGCCGTCCGCGGTCAGGAAATAGACCTTGCCGTCGGCGCCGGCGGCGGCGATCTCGCCGTCGGGCGCAATCGCGACGGTGTTGAGCGGCGTCGGCAGCGTGACGATCTCCGGCGCGCCGCCTGCGAGCGGCCAGATGCGCAAGGTCGCGTCATAGCCCGCGGTGACGACCGACTTGCCGTCGGGCGTGAACGCGACGCCGTTCACATTGTCCTTGTGGCCTTCGAGCACGCGCGCTTCGCCACCCGCCAGCGGCCACAGCCGCGCGGTGTGATCCCACGATGCCGAAGCAAGCGTCGCGCCGTCCGGCGAAACCGCGAGCGCGGCGACCGGCGCCTTGTGGCCTTCGAGCACGGCGACCGGCTTCCCCTCGCCGGGCTTCCAGATCGCGATGCGCGTGTCCTCGCCGCTCGACGCCGCGCGGCCGTCGCGCAACAGCGCCACCGCATTGACCGCGCCGTCATGGAACCGCAGCACCTCGGAGGCGGCGCCCTTCTCCAGCGACCAGCGGATCGCCGAGGTGTCGAAGCTGCCGGAGATCGCGGTCTTGCCGTCCTGCGAGATCGCGAGCGCCCGCACCGGGCCGCCGTGTCCGCGCAATTGCGCCTGCGCCACGGCAGCGGCTGCAATCAGAACGACGGCAACAAGAACAATACGCACGCGAACCATCATCGCAACTCTAACAAGAAATCAGGCATCGGCGGGGCGCATGCCGAGCGCCCGGATGCGCGCGCGCACGCCCTCGTCGCGCAGCGCAGCGAGGAACGCCTGCACCGCCGGCCGGCTGCGGCGGCTTTCCACCACCAGGAAATCGTATTCCTCCGGCGCGATGAAAAGGAACCCGAGGCCGTAGAGTTCCGCCACCGACGATGTCGACACGCCCCAGTCGGCGCGGCCCTGCGCCACCGCCGCAGCGACGGCGTTGTGAGAGCGCGGCTGGTTCGAGTATCCGGGCGGGCGCTGGCCGCCGAGCAGCTTGTCGATCAGCACGCGCGTGCCGGCGCCGGCATTGCGGTTGACCATCAGGCACTGCGTATCGGCCAGCGCAGCCGCCACCGCCTCAGCGGCGGTGCGGCCCTCGAAGCGCGCATCGCCCTTGCGGAACACGAAGCCCTGCATGCGCTGCCAGCCCTTCGCCAGCGTCAGGCCCGGGCGCAGCAGATGCTCGTTGTAGACGCCGGTCGCGGGATCGACCAGGTGGACCGGCGCGAGGTCGCATTCGCCGCGCTCCGCCGCCGCGACGCCGCCGAGGCTGCCGACCGCGATCGTGCGCGTGCTGAACCCCTGCTCGACCAGCTTTCCGACAACGATATCGAGCGCGATGTCGTTGGAGCCCGTGACGACGAGATCCGGCATCGCCGCCGCCTGCCCGATCAGCGTCACCGACGCGCGGGTGCCGGCATCGAGCGACGACGCGAGCGCGTCGATCTCGAGAAATCCGTCGGCCTGCGAGAAGCTCGTCACCGAGCCCGAGCCCTTGGCGGTCGGAAACGCGACCGGGCCGTGCTCGCCCGCGACCAGCGCGACCAGCACGAATTCCTTGCGGCCAAGCTCGGAGGGGATGCGCACCGGCACCTCGGCCTCGACGGTGCGCGACGCTTCCGGCGGCAGGCCGGCTTTGGCGCGGATCACCGGCGCGACGAAGGCATGAAACGTGAAGATTGCCGAGGTCGGAAATCCCGGCAACACGACCAGTGGCTTGCCGTCAACCACCGCGAGGCAGAGCGGCTTGCCGGGCTTGAGCGCGACGCCATGCACAACCACGCCGGGCTCGCCAAGCTGCGACACCACGCGATGCGACAGGTCGCCCGCGCCCTTCGACGTGCCGCCGGAGAGCAGCACCATGTCGCAGCTCTCGAGCGCCGCGCGGATCGCAAGCTCGAGCGTGATCTCGTCGTCCGGGAAGCTGCCGAAGGAGATCGCCTCGCCGCCGGTCTCCTGCACCGCCGCCGCGATGATCGCGCCGTTGGAATCGTAGACCGCCGCCGGCCGCAGCGGTTGTCCCGGCGGCACCAGTTCGTCGCCGGTCGAGAGCACCGCGACGCGCGGCTTTCGCACGACGTCGACCTCGGCAATGCCGCAGGCCGCAAGCATCCCGATCTCGCGCGAGCCGATCCGCGCGCCACGCCGCAGCACGATCTCGCCGCGCGCGATGTCGGAGCCGGCATAGGATATGAACTGACCGGGCGCGGCGGCGCGGCGCACATCGATCGCCGTGTCAGCGCTCTCGACCAGCTCGGTCTGCTCGACCATCACGACCGCGTCGGCGCCACGCGGCACCACGCCGCCGGTGGCGATGGTGGTCGCGGTGGCGGCGTCGACGCTGGATGCCGGTGCATGGCCGCAGACCACGACCTCCGCATTGAGGCGAAGCCGCTTCGGCGCCGTGTCGCTTGCGCCCGCGGTGTCGGCGGCGCGCAGCGCAAAGCCGTCCACATTGGAACGATCGAACGGCGGCACGTCGATCGGCGCCGCCACGTCATGCGCGAGCACGCGCCCGAGCGATGCGGCCAGCGCAACGCGTTCCAGCGGCAGCGGTGCAAGATCGACATGCCGTGCAAATCGCTCGCGCGCCTCTTCCGCCGACACGACTTCGAGGAATTGCTCCTGCCGCGCCGCGCGGCGGATCATCTCGATGAGGTCGCGGCTTGCAGCGCTCTTGTCCAAGCGGTCGCTCATGGCCACGGTCTTACCACGACCTCACTACCGGCTGGAAAACCTTCGCTGTTGGCGGGCACGAGAATCCAGCCGTCGGTTCCGGCGAGCGATGCGAGCGGCCAATAGCCCGTGGCTATGGGATCGGCGTGGCCCTTTGTCAGGCGCACCGGGACGATTTCGACGAGCCCGATGGTTGACGCAACCTTACGCGCGAGCGGCACCGTCGTGGATGGATCGCCGCGCGTCGCTGCTGCCCGACAGGCGGTCGACCAGCGGCAGTCCCATTGTGAGCCAGCCCGCGATAGCGGCATCGATCCGCCCGGGCAGCAATAGCGCAGGCCGGTTGCCGCTCATTCCAAATGCCGCCGTCTCGCCCGGCGAAATCGCGATGCCATGCACCACGATGCGGGCGTGCTTGGCGAGCGTCTGCACGCTCGCGTCGTGGCGCCCACTGCCGGTGCCGCCGATGGCGATGACGGCGTCGTTCGCCGCGTCCGCGAGCGCGCCGGCAAGGTCGCCGGCGCTTCGCCGCACCGCGCAGCCGCATGCGTTCAGCGCACGCGCCAGCAGATCGCCCACCGCATCCAGCACAACGTCGGCATCGGCGCGCGATTTCACCAAACGGATGCGGGGCTCGCGCACCAGCACCTGCGTCTTGGCCGCCATGGCCAGCATCGCGAGATTGAAATCGTTGAGCCGCCATCCGGCACGCGCAATGAAATCGCCGGCATGAAGATCGGCGCCGCTCGGGAGGACACCGTCGCCGATCACGGTCGGCGCAATCGCTTCGAAACGCCCACCGCGGCTGACAATGGCGTCGAGCGGAACAACGGTATCGCTACCTGGCGGCAGAGCCTCGCCGACATCGACGCGAACCGGCGCAACGGCCAGCGGCGCCGGCGCGTAAGATCCGGCGTCGGCGATGTCGTCCGCCCGAACGGCGTAGCCGTCACGCAACGCCCGCGGCCCGCCGGGCTGGCCGGCGGTCGCCGCGACATCCTCCGCAAGGGCACGGTAGAGCGCCTTGGACAGATCGACGGCGCGCGGCGCGACCGGCGCGACCGACGCCTTCATCGCCGCGATCACGTCGTCGAGCGGCGTCAGGCGCGTGATCCGCTGATTTTCGAGTTCACCGGGCATCGGACGACACTATATTGTCGGGACCGCGCCGCGACCAGAAGCCGACGACTCTCCCATGGCCGAAACGACCTTGAATCTCAGGGGCTTGAAATGCCCCCTGCCGGCGCTGCGGACCCGCAAGGCGCTCACCGCGCTCAAGAGCGGCGATCTCCTGGTGATCGAGTGCACGGACCCCCTCACCACCATCGACATCCCGAACTTGCTTAACCAAACCGGCGACAAGCTCGAGGGCCAGTCGAAGGAGAAGAAGGTGCTGACGTTCCGGATCAGGAAGAAATGAGGGGCCTGCGCCATCCTTCCGGCCCTCATGGTGAGGAGCGTCGCGAAGCGACGCGTCTCGAACCATGGCCACGCATCCGGGCCGCCCATCCTTCGAGACGGCGCACGCAGCCGAGTGCACGCAGGCTGCGCCTGCTACGGCGCCTCCTCAGGATGAGGGCGGAGCAAGCGACAGTCACTTCTGCATCAGCCCCGCCTTCTCGATCGCCGGACGCCAGAAGCGCGTCTCGGCCTCGATCAACTGCTGAAGCTGCGCCGGCGTCATTGCCTCGACCACCATGCCGTCCTGCCGCATGCGATCGAGCGTCGCCGGCGCGGTCATGATCTTGTTGATCTCGCTGTTCATCCTGCCGAGTATCGCGGGTGGAAGCCCCTTGGGTGCCGAGAGAGAAAACCAGATCGGCTTGTCGAACTCCGGATGGCCAA
Source organism: uncultured Alphaproteobacteria bacterium (assembly GCA_963850705.1). Taxonomy (GTDB): domain Bacteria; phylum Pseudomonadota; class Alphaproteobacteria; order Rhizobiales; family Xanthobacteraceae; genus VAZQ01. Next base: position 17,311 of record CAWKMR010000023.1, read on the forward strand.
GCTCGGCAAAGGTCGGCGTGTCCGGATAGTCGGCCATCCGCTCCTTCGTGGTGACTGCAATCCCGCGCAAGGTTCCGCCGCGTATCTGTCCCGACGTCGACGTCACGGTCTGGGCCGACCACAGGATATGGCCGCCGACGAGATCGAGGAGGCCCTGCATCGCCCCCTTGTACGGCACATGCTCGACCTTGATGCCGACCTTGCTGGCGAAGGTCTCGCCGAACAGATGCCCGCTGCTGCCGACGCCCGACGATGAGTAAGTCAGCGGCTTGGCGCTCTTCTTCCCGTAGTCGACGAAATCAGCAAGCGTCTTGATCGGACTCTTCGCGTTCACCGACAACATGATCGGCGAGCCGCCGAGATAGGCGACGTTGGTGAGGTCGCGCTCCGGATGATAGCCGAGCTTCGGATTGCTGATCGGCGCCAGCACCAGCATGGTGATGTTGGTGATGACGAAATTGTAGCCGTCGGGCGGCGTCGCGACGACCGAGTTGACGCCGATCGCGCCGGCCGCGCCGGAGCGCGTCTCGACGAAGAACTGCTGGCCGAACACGTTCGAAAGATTGTCGGCGACGGTGCGCGCGAGATAGTCGGCGGCGCCGCCGGGCGCGAAGGTGTTGACGATGCGCACCGGCTTGTTGGGCCAATCCTGCGCGGCGGCGGGTGCAATTCCAAGAATGCTCGCACTGACGAACAGCATGGTGGCGAGCAGCGTGGCGAACAGTCGCTTCACGTGATCCTCCTTGCTTGCAACGTTTCTTGATGCTTTTGAATGTCAGGAGTTTACGCGAAGGGCGCTGCCATGCACAGTCGCTGGCGGATCATTTGGCGCGCCAGCGGCGATGCGGCGCAGCCGGCAAGCAGTGAGGAGATGCCGTGACACCGAAAGACATCCGCCGTGTCGGCCTGATCGGCCTCGGCAAGATGGGCCTGCCGATGGCCCGCCATCTGGTGCGGCGCGGCTTCACGGTCGCGGGCTTCGACGTCGACGAAGGCGCGATGGAGAAGGCGGCCGAGGCCGGCGTGAACACCGCACTGTCGCCGCAGGCGGTCGCCGCCGCGAGCGATCTCGTCATCATCGTCGTCGGCTTCGACCAGGAGGCGGAGGCGGTGATCTTCGGCGAGCGCGGCGTGCTCGAGCGGCGCGCGCGACGGCAGCGTGATCGCGATCGCCTCGACCATCGCGCCGCAGACCATGCAGCGGATTGCCGCGCAAGCTGCCGGCGTCACCGAAAGTCGCGCTGCTCGACATCCCGCTCTGCCGCGGCGAAGGCCCGGCGCAGGAAGGCAAGCTCCTGATCATGGGCGGCGGCGACCGCGCGGCCTTCGACGCCTGCCGGCCGGCATTCTCGGCGTTCGCGACCGCGATCCATCACCTCGGGCCGGCAGGCGCGGGCCAGGTCGGCAAGATGGTCAACAACCTCATCCTGTGGGCCTGCATCTCGGCCAACGAGGAAGGCTTCAAGCTCGCGCACAAGCTCGGCGTCGAGCGCGAGACGCTGCGCGCCGCGCTGCTCGATTCCAGCGCCGGCAACTGGTCGCTGGAGACGCGCCCGGAGGAAAAGCCGATGCCGTGGGCGGAAAAGGACATGACCATCGTGCTCAAGGAGGCCGACGCCGCGCGGCTGAGCCTGCCGCTCTGCGGCGTGATCAAGGAGGTCATCAAGACCGTGAAGCTCGAACGCAACTGGCCGACGCCGAAAGCGCCCGGGGATTGACGGCGTCAGCGCGCATTGCAGTTCAAGAACGGCAAAGTCACGCCGGAAAGAACACGATGATCGCTCGCTCGCTTGCTTGTACTTGCTCTCGGCCTTTCTGCGCTTGTCGCCGGCGACCGCATCCGCACAGACCTATCCGGACCGGCCGATCACGCTGGTCGTCCCCTACCCCGCCGGCGGCGGCAACGACGTGCTCGGACGCCTGGTCGCGGAACGGATGAGCAAGGCGCTCGGCGGCACCATCATGGTCGAGAACCGCGGCGGCGCCGGCGGCACCATCGCCACGCGCCAGGTCGCGAAGAGCGCGCCCGACGGCTACACCATGCTGATCGCGACCTCGTCGCTCGCGATCAATCCCGCGCTCTATCCGAACGTCGGCTACGACCCGATCAAGGATTTCGCGCCGATCGGCCTGTTGGCGTCGGGCGCCAACGTCGTGCTGGTGCATCCCTCGGTGCCGGCGAACTCCATCCAGGAGCTGATCGCGCTGGCGAAGAAGGATCCCGGCAAGCTCAACTTCGCCTCGACCGGCTCCGGCTCGAGCGTGCATCTCGCGGCCGAGCTGTTCGCCGCCATGGCCGGCATCAAGATCAACCACGTGCCCTATCGCGGCAGCGGACCCGCGCTCAACGATCTGCTCGGCGGGCACGTCACCATGATGTTCGCGACGGTGCCGTCGGCCGCCGGCATCGTGAAGGGCGGCAAGGTGCGCGCGCTCGCGGTTTCAGGCGCAAAGCGTTCGGCGGCGTTCCCGGACCTGCCGACCATCGCGGAGGCGGGCCTCACCGGCTACGTGGCCGAACTGCACTACGGGCTGGTGGCGCCGGCCGGCACGCCGCGGCCGATCATCGACCGGCTCAATGCGGCGCTGCGCTCCGCGCTCGAGGATCCCGACGTTGCGTGAACGGCTGGCGCGCGAAGGCGCGGTGCCGCTGCCGTCGACGCCGGAGGAATACGCCGCCGACATCGCGGCGGAGGAGCGGATGTGGGGCAAGATCGTCCGCGACGCCGGCGTGAAGGGCGAGTGAGGACATCTCGCGCTTCTCCGCCCTCGTCCTGAGGAGCGCGAACACCCGTCTCCGCGCATGCGCGGCCCTCGCACTGTTGAGCACGCTCTTCCCCTCCTCACGATGAGGCCGAGAAGTCCGTACATCTCTACTTCCCGCCCCGCATGTAGTTCTTCACGAACGCCCTGATCTCCGGCGACACCGTCAGCGCGCGGCGCACGCGCGCGTTGATGTCGGCGCCGGTCTCGTAATGCGGGACGAACTGCATCGCCTTCATGGTCTCGGCGGCATAGTCCTTGTCGTTGTTGAGCCGCGCGAGCGCCGCGCGCAGCGCGTCTTGCGCCGCCGGCGGCGAGCCCGGCGGCATCGCGATCGTGCGCAGCATCGCAGAGTCGACCGCAAGGTTGGTGCGATAGGCGTCCCACTGCGGGCCGGACGGCTCGCCGCCTCTGACCTTGCGGTAGAATTCCTGGAACGGCTGCACCGACGATCCCTCCATCGCCTCCGGCACCGAGAAGGTCGTGCCGTCGTAGACGGCGTCGTAGTAGAGCGGGATCACCGTGCCGTCCTTCACCAGGCTCGGCTCGACAACGCTGAAATAGCCGGGCGTCGATTCCGAATGCAGATGGATTTCGCCGCGCTGCACGGCAAGCCGCGCATTCACGCTGGAACGGAAGCCGGTGATGTATTTGTGCGGCACGCCCAGCATGTCGAGCGTCAGCCGGATCAGCAGGTCTTTCGACGATTCCACCGCCAGCCCGCCGGCGACCACGCCCTGCGCCTTGAGGATGTCGGCCGCGGTCTTCAGTCCGGGCGGCGTGTCGCTGCGGATGTAGTAGACGGCGCTGCCCGGCTGATAGCCGATGAACTCGAAGGTGCGGAAGTCGACGGCGTGCTTTTCCGGCTCCATCACGTATTTCCAGGCCGCGCCGGTGAAGTAGCCGAACATGCTGCCGTCGCGCGGACCGACCTCGCCGACATAGTTGGTGCCGACGAGGCCGCCGGCGCCGTCGCGGTTCTGCACGATGATGGTCGGCTGGCCGTCGATATGCTTGGCGATGTGCTTGGCGAGCAGCCGGCCTTCGATGTCGGTCGGACCGCCGGCCGCGAAGTTGATCAGCAGCGTGAGCCGCTTGCCCTTGTAGAACGGCTCCTGCGCGGACGCCGGCAGATGCGCCGATGACGCTGGCAGCGGCGAGTGCGAGCCAGACGCGCGTTTCGTGTCAGCGGCATCGGCGCCTCCGTTGCTTATCGTTGGCTACTTGTTCGCGCTCTTGATGTAGTCGGCGACGAAGGCCCTGATCTCCGGCTTCACGGCCAGCGCCGGACGAACCTGCCGGTTGGTCTCCGGACCGGCGACGTATTCCGGCACGAAGCCGATGACCTTGCGCGCCTCCTCGGCGAATGCCTCGTCGTTGTTGAGCTTGCGCACCGCCGCGCGCAATTCATCGAGCGCAGCCTGCGGCGCGCCCGGCGGCAGCACCAGCATCCGCTGCATGGCGCCGTTGATCGCGAGGCTGGTGAGATAGACGTCCCACAGTTGCCCGGACGGCTTCGTGCCTTTGACGCTCTGGTAGTACTCGTGGAACGGCGGGATCGTCAGGCCCTCGACCTGCCGCGGCACGGCGAAGCTTTCGCCGTTCCAGCCGGGATCGTACCAGGTCGGGATCACCTGCCCGTTCTTGACCAGGCTCGGCTCGACCACGCTGCGATAGCCGGGCGGCGATTCCGAGAAGAAGCTGATCTCGTTCTGCTGCAGCGCCATCCGCGCATTGTTGTTGCTGCGGTAGCCGGTGACGTGGCGGTACTGCAACGCCGAGCATGTCGAGCGCCGAGCCGCATCAGCAGGTCCTTGGAATTGTCGGCGGAGAGGCCGCCGGACACGAGCCCTTTCGCCTTCATCAGGTCGGCGCGACGTCTTGATGCCCGGCGCGACGTCGGTGCGCACGAAATAGATCGACGTGCCGGGCTGATAGGCGACGAATTCGTAGGTGCGGAAGTCGACGCGATATTTCGTCGGATCGCTGGCGTAGAGCCACGCCGCGCCGGTGAGATAGCCCATCGCGGTGCCGTCCTTGGGCGCGATCTCGCCAAGCCAGTTGGTGCCGATCAGGCCGCCGGCGCCGTCCATGTTCTGCACGATGACATTGGGATTGCCCGCGAGATGCCGGGCGATATGGCGCGCGAACAGCCGGCCCTCGATGTCGGTCGGGCCGCCGGCGGCGTAGTTGACCATGATCGTGAGCCGCTTGCCTTTGTAGTACGGCTCCTGCGCCGTCGCCGTGCGACGCGCCGAACCATGCAGGCCACCGCCAGCAGCGCGGCATGCATCGCTGACAGTCGGCCATCGCGCGACCTTCGCCTGCGCGTCATTTGCGCGCCCTTGGCGATGTAGTCGGCGACGAACGTCCTGATCTCCGGCCGCACCGTCAGCGCATTGCGGACCTGCGAGCGCGGCGTCGGCGCCGGCGTAGTATTCCGGGATGAAGCCGAGCGTCTTGACCGCGTCGGCGTGGTATTCCTTGTCGTTGTTGAGGCGCATCGAGCGCCGCGCGCAACGCGGCGACCGCAGCCGGCGGCGCGCCCGGCGGCAGCGACAGGATGCGCTGCATCGCGCCGTTCAACGTGATCAGCGCGAGATAGGCCTCCCACAGCGGGCCGGACGGCATCTTGCCGAAGATCTCCTGATAGACCTCGTGAAAGGCCTTGATCGGCAAGGCCCTCGACCTGCTTCGACTTGCTGAAGGTCTTGCCGTCCCAGTGCGGATCGTACCAGAGCGGGATGACGGTGCCGTCCTTCACCAGCGTCCCCTCGACCGCGCCGCGATAGCCGGGCGTGGTGTCGGCATAGAGGTGGATTTCCTGGCGCTGGAGCGCGAGCCGCGCGCGCTCGCCGCTGCCATAGCCGGTGACGTGCCGGAACGGCACGCCGAGGATGTCGAGCGTGAGCCGGATCGAGATGTCGCGGCCGGTGCGCGCATTGACGCCGCCCGAAACAAGTCCTTTCGCCTTCACGATGTCGGTCGGCTTGTTGATGCCGGGCGGAACGTCCTTGCGCATGTAGTAGACGGCGGTGCCGCCGGTATAGCCGATGTGCTCGTAGGTCTTGAAGTCGACGCGGAACCGCTCCGGCTCGGCGGCGAAGTTCCAGGCGGTTGCGGTGAGGAAGCCCACGACTGTGCCGTCCTTGGGCGCGACTTCGCCGAGATACATGGTGCCGTTGGCGCCGCCACCGCCCGGCATGTTCTGGATGATCAGTTGCGGCGCGCCGTCGACATGCTTGATGAAATGCCGCGCGAACACCCGTGCGTCGATGTCGGTTGCGGAGCCGGCGTCGAAGTTGACCAGCAGCGTGAGGCGCTTGCCTTTGTAGAACGGCTCCTGCGCGGATACCGGCGAAGCGCCGACAGCAACGCATACCGCAACTGCGGCCAATATACGGGAACTGAACATACGGTATCTCCTTCAAAATCTGCTTGTCGGTGAACCGCGCTATTTGTTCGCGCGCTTGATGTAGTCGGCGACGAAAGCCCTGGTTTCCGGCCGGACCGAGAGCGTCTGCCGCGCCAGCCGGTTGGTGTCGGGCCCGGTCACGTAGTTCGGCACGAAGCCGAGCGCCTTGATCGAGTCCTCGGCGAAGGCCGGATCGTTGTTGAGGCGCACGGTCGCGTTGCGCAGCGCGGTGACGGCGGCTTCGGGCGCCTGCGGCGGCAGCGCGATCAGCCGGCCCATGGCGGAGGTCAGCGCAAGCGCCGACAGATAGACGTCCCACAATTGTCCGGAGGGCGGCACGCCCTTGACCTTGCGGTAGAGGTCCTGGAACGCGGGAACCGCAAGCCCGTCGACCTGCGGCGAGTTGCTCAAGGCTCTCGCCGTTGTAGATCGGATCGACATAGACCGGGATCGCGATGCCGGGCTGGATCACCTGCGCTTCGACCGCGCCGCGATAGGCCGACGCCGGCTCCGCGTAGAAGTTGACTTCGTTGCGTTGCAAGCGCGAGCCGCGCGGTCTGGCCGCTGCGATAGCCGGTGACGTAGCGGTGCGGCACGCCGAGGATGTCGAGGCTGAGGCGGATCAGGAGATCGCGCGCGTTGTGCACGCCGTTGCCGCCGGCAATGAGGCCCTGCGCCCGAGCGATGTCGCCCGGCTCGTTCATGCCGGGCGCGACGTCCTTGCGCACATAGTAGACGGTGGTGCCGGGCTGGAACGCGATGAACTCGTAGTTTCGCAGATCGGCGCGGAAGCGCTCAGGCTCGGTGGCATATTGCCAGGCCGTGCCGCCCATGAAGCCCAGCATGGTGCCGTCGCGGGGCGCGATCTCGCCGACGTAATTCGCGCCGTTGAAGCCGCCGGCGCCGTCCATGTTCTGGACCACCACCTGGGGCTGGCCGTCGAGATGTCTGGCCACATGACGGGCAAACAGCCGGCCCTCGATGTCGGTCGATCCGCCCGGGGCGAAGTTGACCATCACCGCGAGACGCTTGCCTTTGTAGAAAGGCTCTTGGGCTTCAACCTGTGATGACGCCAATGCGACCGCGGCGACGAGCGCGATCCGGGCAGCCTCCCTGAACGTGGAGATCATTGGCGTCTCCCTCTTTACTTGACGTTCGGATCATACTCGCCGACCCTCCCTCCGAATGCAATTTCTGCATCGGCGAAAAGGATAGACATGGCGGCCATTTCTCGGCTCAAAAGGACGCTCGACCGCACCAACACCGGCCTGGTGCTTTTTGACGCACTCAACGGCTACCTGCATCCGCGCGATCCGGCGAAGGTCGCCTTCCTGGAGGAGCGAAACATCCTTCCGAACCTGCAGCGGCTCTTGGCGGGCGCGCGCCGCGCCGGATTGACGACGTTCTATCCCTCGGGCGCGCATGCGGCGGATGGCTCCGACACCGTCGCGCGGCTGACCGACACCGACATGGACCTGAAGCCGCACGCCGACGGCAAGCCGATCAAGCCGCGATTTTATAAGGACTCTAAAGACTCCGAGATCGCGCCCGAGCTGGCGCCGATCGAGGGCGACGTGGTCGTGCGCAAGAACCGCTGGAGCTCGTTCTACCAGACCAATCTTGAGCTCCAGTTCCGCGTGCGCGGCATCGACACCATCGTGATCGCGGGCGGCTCGACCGACGTCGGCATCGCCTCGACGGTGTTCGCGGCGCGCGACATGGACCTCGGCATCGTGGTGATCCGCGACGGCTGCTATTCGGCGCGCGGCAACAACAACGAATTCTTCCTGGAGCGCGTCTTCCCGCGCATGGCGCGGGTGATGACCGTGGACGACGCCGTGAAGCTGATGACGAGTTAAAGAGTGGAGAGCAGCCCGATGACCATCGCCGCCCGCCATATCGACATCACCACCGAGGACATCACCTGCGCCAACGGCATGCCGGCGTTTCTCGCCTATCCGACCGGCGGCGGGAAATTCCCGACCGTCGTCCTCATGCACGAGCGCTACGGACTGGTGAAGCACACCAAGGACCAGGCGATGCGTTGCGCGCGCGACGGCTTCACGGTGCTGGCGCCGAACTTCTTCTACAAGCATCCGGACCAGAAGGTGCTCGCCGCCGGCGACAGCCGCTACGACATGACCGATCCGGAATCGAACGAGTTGATGCGAGCTGCGCTCGCGACGCTGAAGACCCACAAGGCGGCCGACCCGAGCAAGGTCATCGTCATGGGCTACTGCCAGACCGGGCGGCATCCGCTGGTGTTCGCCGCCGAGACGCCGATCACCGCCGCCGTGGTGTGGTACGGCGCGGCCTCGACCCGGGAATGGGAAGCCAACAAGCTCCAGCCGAAGCGGCTTGAGGAGGTGATCGCCGCCGTCAATTGTCCGGTGTTCGGCGCCTTCGGCGAGGGCGACCACATCATCTCGCTCGAGGACGTGCTGCGCTTCCGCAATTGCCTGGAGGCGAACAAGAAGAGCTACGACATCCACATCTATCGCGGCGCGCCACACGGCTGGCTCAACGACACCATGCCCGGCCGCTACCGCAAGACCGAAGCCGAGGCCGGCTGGGCCGCGCAGCAGCGCTTCCTCGCGGAAGTATTCAGCGGCCAGTGGAACGATGTGGTGCGCTGGCAGTTCGCGAGCGACAGCGGCGCGAACTACGACTTCTCGAAGAACGTGCGGATGGAGTAGCGCTTGGCGGACGAGCTCAGCGGCCGCGTTGCGCTGATCACCGGCGGCGGTGGCGAGATCGGCGGCGCCATCGCGCGCCGTTTCGCCGAAGCCGGCGCAGCAATTGCGATAGCCGACATTAATCGCGAGGCTGCGGAGATCGTCGCCAGTCGAGATCACGGCTGCGGGCGGACAGGCAGTCTCCGTCCGCACCAACGTCGCGGTCGAACAAGACGCCGAGCGCGCCGTCCGCCATGCCGTCGAAGCCTTCGGCAAGCTCACCACGCTGGTCAACGTCGCCGCCACCGTGACACCGGACGGTACCGTCGAGACGCTCTCGCTCGCCGACTGGAACGACGCGCTCGGCGTCAACCTCACCGGCGCGTTCCTGATGTGCAAGTACGCGGTGCCACAGCTCCGCAAGGCCGGCGGCGGCACCATCATCAACATCGCCTCGCAGCTCGGCCAGATCGGCATCGCCAACCGCGCGCCCTACACCACCAGCAAGGCGGGCCTGATCCAGTTCACGCGCAGCCTCGCGGTCGACCACGCCGCCGACGGCATCCGCGCCAATTCGCTGTCGCCCGGCGGCATCGACACCGCGCGCATTCTCCGGCGCTTCAAGGACCGCGAGGAAGCCAACCGCACGCGCGGCCCGGCCTATCTGCTGGGACGGCCCGGCCGGGCGGACGAGGTCGCCGCTGCGGCATTATTTCTCGCGTCCGAGGAATCCTCGTTCATGACCGGGGCAGACCTTTTGCTCGATGGCGGCTATCTTGCCTTCAAGGGCTCCCTGCCCGCGAAGGATAAGAGCTAAGAGAAGAACATGCCGATCCGGTGGATTTCTGCGCTCGCTGCCCTTTGTCTCGTGCCGATGCCGTCATCCGCGCAGTCCGTCGCCGACTTCTATCGCGGCAAGACCGTCACCATCGTGGTGAGCACATCGAGCGGCGGCGGTTACGACGCGCTCGCGCGCGCGCTTGCGCGCCACATCGGGACGGCTGATCCCCGGCAATCCGACCGTGGTCGTGCGCAACATGCCGGGCGCCGGCGGCATCACCGCGGTCAACTGGCTGTACAACACGGCGGAAAAGGACGGCACCGCCATCGGCCTGGTGCAGAACGGCACGCCGCTCGAGCCGCTGTTCGGCACCAAGGCGGCGCGTTACGACGCCACCAAGTTCAACTGGCTCGGCACGCCGAGCTATGAAGTCAGCATGGTGCTGCTCTGGAACACCGTGCCGGTGAACACGGTCGAAGACCTGCGCACGCGCGAGACCACCATGGGCGCGTCGGGTGCGAACTCAACCCCGGCGTTCTACACGCGGCTGCTCAACGCCACGCTCGGCACCAGGATGAAGCTGATCAACGGCTATCCCGGGCAGAACGACGCCTTCCTCGCCATGGAACGCGGCGAGCTCGACGGCTATCCGAGCGTGTTCTATTCGGCGCTGACCTCGACGCGGCCGAACTGGCTGAAGGACAAGCAGGCCAAGGCCATCGTCCAATACGGCCCCGAGCGGCTGACCGAGCTGCCGAACGTCCCATTCGCGACCGACCTTCTGACCAATGAAGACGACCGGTTGCTGATGCAGGCGGCGTCGGCGCCGCAGGCGTTGGGCCGGCCGCTGCTGTTGCCGCCGGACGTGCCGGCCGATCGCGTCGCCGCCATGCGCAAGGCGCTGGCCGACACCTTCAACGATCCGCAATTCAAAGCCGACGCCGAGAAGATCGGCCTGATCGTCAACGCACCGCGCACCGGCCAGCAATTGCAGGAGGTTATCGCGCGCGCCTATGCATCGCCAGCGCGCGTGGTGGAGCGGATCCAGAAGCTCAACAATCCGGGGAACTGATGCTGCAAACGAAAACTGCCGCCAAGAAACCCACCGCCGTGCCGTCGCGCGAGGAATTGCTGCGTCGCGCCGAGGCGCTGGTGCCGGTGCTGCAGGAACGCGCCGCGCAATGCGAGGCGATGCGCCGCTGCCCGGACGAGACGATCCGCGACTACCTCGCCAACGATCTCCTGCGCATCTGCCAGCCGGCGCGCTACGGCGGCTTCGAGCACAACTACGATGTGCTCTGCGAGGTGAGCCAGACGCTCGCGCGCGGCTGCGGCTCGCAGGCCTGGGTGCACATGGTGCTCACCGACAATATCCTGAAGCTCGCGTCCTACTCGGCGCAGGCGCAGGAGGATGTCTGGGGCAAGGACCCGACCGCGAAACTGTCGAACTGCGTGACGCCGACCGGCAAGGCGAGGCCGGCCGACGGCGGCATCGTCTGGAGCGGCCGCCACCAGTTCTCCAGCGGCGTCGACCACGCCGACTGGGTGCTGGCGGCCGGCGTCATCGACCGCGGCGACCGCAAGCAGGAATGCTCGGTGCTGGTGCCGAAGAGCGACATCACCATCGTCGACGACTGGCACGTGATCGGTCTCGCCGGCACCGGCAGCAAGACATTCGTCATCGAGGAGAAATTCGTTCCCGAGCATCGCATCCTCGACAAGAAGGCGTCGGATGAAGGCAACGCACCGGGCGCGCATCTCTACGCCGCGCCGGTGTTCCACTTGCCGCGCGGCGGTCCGTCGTCCGCAAGCTATTGCTCGGTCGCCGTCGGAATCGCCGAGGGCTGTCTGGAGGCCTACTACAAATACACGCGCCCGCGGAAATCCCGCGGCAGGCCATGGGCGCAGATGGCCGGGGCGCAGATCGTCGCGGCGACCGCCGCGGCCGAGATCGAGGCCGCGGTGCGGATGTATCAGGGCGCCCTGCGCGAGGCGATGGGCGTGCTGGAGCGCAAGGAGCCGTTCACCAAGCACATGCAGGTCCACGGCAAGCGCAACATGGCCTATGCCGCGCAGCTTTCGATCCAGGCGGTGCAGAAGCTGTTCAACGACGCCGGCGGGCGCGTGCTCTACCACGACCACGATCTGCAGCGCAAATTCCGCGACGCCCATGCTGCGGCCGCGCATCACTCGCTGACCTGGCACAGCGCGGCCGAGAACTACGGCGCGCATGTGCTGGGCGCGGACACGGACGAGGATGAGTGACGCCGCGTCCGTGCAATACGACGTCATCATCATCGGCGCCGGCTCGGCCGGCTGCGTGCTCGCGAACCGGCTCAGCGCACGGCCGAACAACAAGGTGCTGCTGATCGAGGCCGGCGACGACTACGCGCCCGGGCACCGAGCCATCCGAGGTGCTCGACAGCTTCGCCGCCACCGCGCATTCCAACCCGCGCTTCACCTGGCAGGGGCTAACCGCCGCGTTCGGACCCCGCCCCAGCAACGCACCCGACCGCCGTCCGCGCCGCCGCTATACGCAGGGCCGCGTGATCGGCGGCACCTCGTCGATCAACGGCATGGTCGCGGTGCGCGGACTGCCGTCGGACTATGACGACTGGGCGGCGCGCGGCGCGACCGGCTGGGACTGGAACGGCGTGCTGCCGTTCTTCCGCAAGCTCGAAACCGACCAGAACTTCCACGGCCCGCTGCACGGCAGTGACGGCCCGGTGCCGTTGCGGCGCATCGCGGCCGGCTGGCCGCCGTTCGTCGAGGGCGTGTTCGCCGCGGCGGCATCGCTCGGCTACAACAATCTCCACGACCAGAACGGCGCGTTCGGCGACGGCTATTTCCCGATTGCGATTTCCAACATCGACAATCACCGCGTCTCGACCGCGATGGCGTATTTGACGCACGACGTCCGGCGGCGGCCGAACCTGTCGATCCTGAGCGGCGCCCGCGCGGAGCGGCTCCTGTTCGACGGCATGCGCGTCACCGGCGTGCGTGTTCGGCGCGCGCGGCGAGACGATCGATCTGCACGGCGCGCGAGACCATCGTGTCGATGGGCGCGCTGCATTCGCCGGCGTTCCTGATGCGCAACGGCATCGGCCCGGCGAAGGAGCTCGCAGCGCTCGGCATCGACGTGGTCGCCGACCGCGCCGGCGTCGGCAAGCACCTGATGGAGCATCCCGGCGTCAATTTCGGCTGCTACCTCAAACCCGAAGCGCGGCTGCCGCCCGACATGCGGCGGCAGATGTTTGCGGGGCTGCGCTGGTCGTCGAAGCTCGACGGCTGCCCGGCCGGCGACATGTACATCATCCCGAGCAACAAGGCGGCGTGGCACGGCATCGGCCACCGGCTCGGCCTCCTGATGATGTGGGTCAACCGCTCCTACTCCACCGGCGAGGTGCGCCTCACCTCGCCCGATCCGTCGGCAAAGCCCGACATCGATTTCAACATGTGCTCGGACTGGCGCGACATGGAGCGCATGATCATGGGCGTGCGCATGATGATCAAACTGCAGGCGCATCCCGCCGTGCAGCGCACCTGCGCGCAGATTTTTCCGGTCAGCTACAGCGATCGCGCGCGCCGATACGCGGTCTACAGCCGCGCGAACGAAATCCAGATGGCGATCGGCGGCACGCTCATGGACCTCGCGCGCACCGCTGCGCCGGTTCCTGGTCGACACGCTGATCGCCGACGGCCCGACCATCGACGGACCTTGCCGACGAGTCGACGATGAAAGCAGTGGATCGCCGACACCGTGCTCGGGCACTGGCACGCCACCTCGACCTGCCGCATGGGCGCGTCGGACGATCCCGGCGCGGTGACCGATCCGGCCGGCCGCGTCTACGGCGTCGAGGGCCTGCGCGTCTGCGACGCCTCGATCATGCCGACGGTGCCCTGCGCCAACACCAACATCCCCACCATCATGGTGGGCGAGAAGATTGCGGCAGCGATGCTCGACGAGCGGCATTAAGGTTGATGCCGCGCATTCAGGCCCCGGGATTCGCGTTTACCTGACGCAATCGCTTAGCCTCGCCACCGTCGACCGCCGGCTGCCACCGAGCTGCCACAATCCGAACGACTAACGCAAAAGACCCACCTCTGAGGAGAAAGAACGATGGCCGGACGGTTGTCCCGCGGCTGGTCGATGGCGAAAGCCAGCTTCGCGGTCCTTAAGCAATACCCCAAGCTCGCGATCCTGCCCGCGATGTCCGGCACGATCTTCCTGCTCATCGCCGGCGCGATCCTGGCGTCGCTGATGCCGCAGCTCGGCTCCGCGCACTTCGCATCCAACTCGATCTGGAACTGGCTCGGTAGCGGCAAGTCCCCGGCATCCTGTTCTACGTCTCCGCCTTTGGCGTGCTGTTTGTCATGACGGCGGTCGCGATCTTCTTCAACGTCGCGCTGATCCACTGCGCGCTGCGCGCGCATCGCGGGCGAAGAGCCCTCGATCCGCGGCGGCCTCGCGGCGGCGGTCGCCTGCTGCCGCAAATCCTCGGCTGGGCGCTCGTCGCCACCACGATCGGCATCGTGCTCAACATGATCACCGATGCGCTCAAGGAATATCTCGGCTTCCTCGGCGGCCTGCTGGGCGGTCTCCTCGAATTCTCCTGGGCCGTCATCACCTACTTCGTGGTGCCGGTGCTGGTGACCGAGAAGGTCGGCCCGATCACGGCGGTCAAGCGCTCGGCTTCGATCCTGCGCGCCAAGTGGGGCGAGTTGCTCGCCGGCGAGGCCCGCATCGGCCTCCTGGGCATGCTGTTCTTCCTGCTCTCGGCGCTGATCTTCGCCGGCGGCGCGCGCGCTCGTCTTCAGCAAGGGCGCGATGGCGATGGCTGGGATCGGCGTGATCCTGATGGTGCTCGGCGTCCTCGCCGCCATCGTCAGCATGGTGGTGGTGCGACGCTGAGCACGATCTTCCAGTCCGGCGTCTACATCTACGCCACCACCGGCCAGGTGCCGGCCGTCGCTCGATCGCGATCTGGTCGAAAGCGCGTTCCAGCCGAAGGCGAAGAAGTAATCAGCGCGCGATTCTGTGTTGCGTGTATGCGTCATGCCCGGCATCGCAGTCTGCGGTGCCGGGCATCAACGTTTCTAGCGCGCAACCCAGCGCGCGAGGTCCGCCATCCAGCCGCTGTTCCAGTGGTGCCGGCGCTGCGGGCCGTCGCGGTAGACGTGCGGGATCTTCAGCTCCTGCATGAGCTTGCGCGCGCCTTGCGTCTGGGCGCGATAGAAGTCCCAGCCCGCCAGCATCAGCCGCGGCTCGCTGCCGAGCTGAGCTTGCCGCGCTCGCGCAACAGCGTGGTGACGCGATAGCGCTCGAAATTCTCCTGCGTGCCGGCGATCGGCGCCATGCCGTAGCGCGGGACCTCCATGGTCATCGGCGCATCCCAGGCGGCGGCCCTTTCGAACATGTCGGGATGGCGCAGCAGCAGCGTCCACGCGCCCCAGCCGGACTTGCTGAAGCCGAGCAGCGCGCGCGAAAGCCGGTCGGTCCCCACCGGATACGTGCGCTCGATGAACGGCAGCACCACCTTCAGGAAATATGTTTCCTGCCGGATGTGCGGATCGCTCGGATGGTCGGCGAACCACGGCAGATGGCTGAAGGTCGGAAACACGCAGATCGACGACCGTAGCGATCGGCGAGATTGAGCTTGGCGATTTCGGCGCGCGCGTCGCCCCAGCGCTTTTCGTCGTGCGCCTCGACCGGCAGGATGTAGAGCGCCAGCAGCGGACCGCCGTTTAGCTTGGCCGGCGCGCGCACGAAGATCTGCGTGGTGCCGGCCTGGAATTCGGACTGCACGTCGTGGACGACGAAGCCGTTGTCCGCCTTGCGCGCATCCGAGATGACGGGATCGGCGCGCGCGCAACGCCGTGCACAAGGCAGCAACGTCCACGAGGACGGCCGCGACAGCGCGCGCGATGAAATGGCGTCATTGCGTTCCGGCCACTCCGGCGCGCCGAACGATCGGCGACCAGCGCTCGATCTCGGCCTTGACGAAGTCCTGCAACTGCTCGGGCGAGCCGGTCACTTGCGGTCCCATGCCGCGACTCGTCAGTTCCTGCGATCACCTCGGGCTCGCTGAAGATCGCGCCCACTTCCTTGTTCAGCAGCGTAACGATCTCCGGCGGCGTGCCCGGCCGGCGCGACGATCATCTGCCAGGCGGCGGATTCAAAGCCGGCAATGCCGGCCTCCTGCATGGTCGGAACGTCCGGCGTCGCCGGCGAGCGCTTGGCCGTCGACACCGCCAGCGCCCGCAGCTTGCCCTCGCGGATTTGCGGCAGCACCGACGGCCCGTCGCCGAACAGCACCTGGAGCCGCCCGGCCAGCAGATCGGTCACCGCCGGCGGCGTCGCCTTGTAAGGGACGTGCTGCATGCGCGTGCCGGTGAGGCTCAGCATCAGCTCGGTGCTCAGGTGATGCATCGTGCCGGGACCGGCGGAGCCGTAGTTCAACTCGCCCGGCTTGGCCTTGGCCAGCGCGATCAGGTCGGCGACCGATTTCACCGGCGAGTCCGCGCCGACCGTGAGCACGAACGGCGATGCCGTCAGCAGCGCCACCGGCACGAAGTCCTTGGCCGGATCGTAGGCAAGCTTCTTCGCCAGCGTCACGTTGACCGCCATGGTCGTGCTGGTGGCCTGCAGCAGCGTGTAGCCGTCGGGATTGGCGCGGGCGACCAGAACGGCGGCGATCGCGGTGCCGCCGCCCGGCCGGTTCTCGATCACGAACGGCTTGCCGAGCCGCCGCTCGAGCTTCTGCGCCACCAGCCGCGCCAGGAGATCGGAGCCGCCACCGGCGCCGAGCGGAACGACGATGGTCACCGGCCGCGCCGGATATGGCTGCGATTGCGCCGGCGCTGCGGCAAGCAACGGCCAACGGCCGCGACGATCGGAACGCAATGGTGCGCGGCATCATGACATCCTCCCGGCAGCGTTCGTTTGCCGGAAGGATAAAGGCGTCGAAGGCCGGCACAAGAGCGGCGTTGACGCCCGTCCGCGACGGCCGACGGCGTCAGACCGCTGCAGTCCGTTCAGCCTGTGCAGAGCCGATCGGCGAGCGCGCGGAACGCTGCGAGCTGATCGGCCTTGAGCTCGCGCTTCTCGTCGCGGCCGACGAACACCTTGAACATGATGCCGCCGTCGCGATTGAAGAACACGATCACGGCGGAGAGCTTGTTCATGAACGGCCGCTCGACGAAGGCCAAGTCCGGCGCAACGCTCGTGCCGAAGATGGCCGTGGAAGCCGGTCGAGCCCATGAGGTTGAAATAGCCGCGCCCGACCTGCCCGGCCGGGATCGGCCCGGTGAACTCCATGATGCCGTCGTCGGTGTGGACGATCAGCGTGACATCGCCCCATGTGGCGATGTCGCCCATGGCGTCGATGAACGCGCTCGCCGGGCGCAAGGCGTCGCATCTCGGCCGGCAGCGCCTCGACCGCGGCGCGCGGCGTGACGCGTATTCGCCGGCGACGGTCTCGAACACGGCGCCGGGATTCTCCGCCATGTGGCGGGAGAGGTCGAAGCTCGGAGCGTTCATGGCCGTCAGGCGACCGCCGGCTCGGCGAGCGCGATGGTCTGGCGGACCTCGAAGCCTTCGAACTTCGGATGCTCGAGATAGAGCGGACCGGTCGTGTTGTTGCCGGCGCGGGCATGCGCGACGCGGAACGCCTCGGACTTGGTCCAGTCCTCGAAATGGGACTTGCTCCGCCACACCGTGTGCGAGGCGTAGAGCGTGTGGTCCTCGGCTTCCGGCCCCTTGAGCAGGTGGAATTCGACGAAGCCCGGCACCTTGTTCAATTGCGAGTCGCGATTGAGCCAGACCTGCTCGAACGCTGGTCTCCGAGCCGCGCGCAACGCGAAAGCAATTCATGGCGATGAACATGGAAACTCCTCTGTCTGCGAGCTGCGTGCGGCTGGCGGGCGGCTGGCGTGCAGCGGAAATCCAAGGAGGTATCGTTACCGCAGATTGAACCGCACGGGAACGGTGAAATTGCGCCCTTTTCCGTCCGGGGGCGCCGGGAACGGCGAGGCCCGGCGCGCCATCGCCACCACCTCCTGGTCGATGGCCGCGTTGCCGGAGCCGCCCGCCAGCCGCGCCGAGGTCACGCGGCCGCCGCCGTCGAGCGAGAACGATACCGTGGCGACGCCCTGCGCGCCGGAGCTGCGCGCCGAAGCGGGATACTGCTTGTAGCGAGCAAGATGCGCGGCAACCATGCCGTTGTAGTTGGCGGAATTGTCGGAGCGTCCGCGGCCGATGCCGCTGGCGGCGTCGGTCGGCGTGGCGGCGGCGACCTGCTTCTTCTGCGCCGCCTTCTTGTCGGTCGGAGCCGCAATGCGCTTGCGCTCCGGCGCCGTCTGCACTGTCTGAATCTGCGGACGCTGCTGCACGGTCGGTTCCGGCGGCTTTTCCGTCGGCTGCGTCGTAGCGGTGGTCTCGGCAACCGCGCTTTGAGGCTCGGGCGCTGCTCCTGCAGCGTCGGCTCGATGGTCTCAACCTCCGGCGGCGTCTCCTGCGGCTTCGCTTCCGGCGCCTGTCTCCTGCGTCGCGACTGGAACCTCCTGCGGCATCACCGTCGCGACGCGCGCTTGCTCGGTCACCGGTTCTTCCAGCGCGCGTTCTTCGGACCGCGCAGCGACCTGCACCTCCTGCTCGCCCGGCCGCTGCGCAAGGCCCGCGGCGGTGTTGGCGCCGAGCACGATCTCGACCGTCATCACCTCGATGCCGATGCTCGCCATCGGCCTGGGCTGGTGCCAGAACATCGCCAGCAGCGCTGAGTGCAACGCCAGCGATGCCAGGAACAGCGCGACGATCCTGCCGATTCCGAATTTGGCGGTGTGCGGTGCAGGCCGCTCATTCGCGGCGACCGACGGCAGCGGAAACGCCGCCGCGGCGCCGTGCCGGCGCGGGCGTGCAAACGGAACGACGTTGCTGAGATCAGTTGCCTCGGATTGCAGTGGCTCGTCGCGACGCGCGATCAGGGCGGCGCCTTGGAGGTTGGCCGCGCCGCCCTGATCTTGCACTCGCGTGGCGACGACGTCGCCTGGCTGTGGAAACTGACTCAACCGTCACCCGTTCTTGAAGAACGTATCGCCGAAGCGCACCTTCAGACGAACCCTTGAACGTGATGCCAGGGCTCGGTGAAGGCACGAGGTTGTTCGACCCCTGAGTACGCAGATCAAGGTACTTCACGTAGTACGTGTCGAACAGATTGTCAATTCCGAGGGCCAGAATGGTGTCCTCATTCGGCCGGTAGTCGAGATAGAGATTGACGACATTGAAGGCGTCGGTAGGCAGCGCGGTCACGCCCGGCGGGATGTCGCTCGCCTCTTTCGCGGCAACGGCCAGCCAGCGCACCGCCACCGTCACCTTGCGATCGAGGAAGCGCGCACCGACGGTGGTCGCAACCTGCGCCGGATAGATCTTCACCAGCGGACGGTTCTTGGTGAGGTCTTCACCCTGCGTCGTGCTCGCCGCGAGCCCCATGAACCAAAGTCCGGCGTCGTAGTTGCTCTCGAATTCCGCGCCCCTGATGCGGGCGGAGGGGATGTTCTGATACTGGATGCACCCGAAAACAGGGGTCGTGCAGGTGACGCCGCCCTGGCCCGCCTGGCCGTTGGCAAGCGACGTCTGCTCGATGAAGTCGGTCACGTCGTTCTGGAAGATGTTGGCCTTGATGCGCAGCGCATCGTTGGCGACGAAGAGTCCGTCCTGCTTGATATTGATGCCGATTTCCTTGGTCTTGCCGACCTCGGGCCGCAAGCCGAGGTTCGACAGCAGCGTGAACGGCGCCGGCTGCGGGTGCGCGCCGTTGACGAACACCTCGGTGACCGCCGGAGCCCGATAGCCTTCCGCATAGGTTCCGTAGAGCGTGAACCACTGGATCGGCGTCACGCCGAGCGTGACCTTCGGAGAGACCCGGTCGCCGCTGCTGCCGCCACCGGTGCTGCCCTCCAGCCGGTAGTTGTCGTAGCGCGCCGCGGTAATGAGCTCGATCCAGGGCGTATAGTTGGTCCGCAACTGAGCGAACGCGCCGGACACCGTGCGCTGGCCATTGGGCGTGAAGAAATCGCCGGT
The DNA here is from genome assembly GCA_963850705.1 of uncultured Alphaproteobacteria bacterium. GTDB lineage: Bacteria > Pseudomonadota > Alphaproteobacteria > Rhizobiales > Xanthobacteraceae > VAZQ01. The sequence continues at coordinate 37,023 of CAWKMR010000023.1, forward strand.
GCCGCTCGGATCGACAACGGTGACCTCGTCGCGGAAGGCGTCGCCGCCGAGCGTGAGGGCGGTGCGCCACGGCCCGGATTCCCAGCGCGAGGTGTTGTGCGCGTCGAAGCCGACGGTCTCGACCTGGAACGAACGCGTGGAGCCGACGAAGCCGGTGATCGCGCTGTTGGAGCCGTCGGTCTTGACCTGGACCGTCCTGTTCTTGGTCCAATAGGTGTTGACGTCGAAGTCGAACAGCTTGTCGTCCGGCCGACTGTAACGCCAGCGGGCGGTCCCGATCTGGTTGGTGACGTCGGTGGCGTAGACGCTCGCCGGTGTGCGCCGCGTTCGGCAGGCCGTTGTCATAGATCGCCTGGTAGTTAATGGCGCTGAACTTCACCTCGTGGCCTTCGGCCGGGCGAATGTTCACCTTGCCGATCTCGGTGGTGACCTGGAAGTGGCTGTTGAGGACGGTATTGCCGTTGCCGTCCTTGTAGTCGTTGCGGTTACGACCCGTGGCGCCGACCAGGAAATCGAAATTGTCGGTCGGACGGGCCGCGAAGAACACCGAGCCGAGCGCCTGAACGCGGTTGGACCCAAGCTCCCCGTGCATCTGGGTCGCAAATTTTTCGCCGGGCTTGAGGACGTCGTTGCTGTCGATCGTGCGCATCGACACCACGCCGCCGATGGCGCCGGAGCCGTAGATGTTCGCGACCGGCCCGCGCACCACGTCGATGCCGGCTATCAGTTCCGGCTCCATGTAGACGAGGCCGTCGGCCTGGTGGCCGGTGCGCTGAAAGTTCTGCCGCGCGCCGTCGATGACGACCGCGACGCGGCCGAAGTCCTGCAGGCCGCGGATGTTGACTGCCATGCCTGGATCGTCGGCGCGTTGCTGGAAGTTCACCGACGGCACGCCGAAGAACGCATCTTCCATGCGCGTCGGCATCAGTTGATTGAGTTGCTCGCCGCGGATGGCGCTCACGCCGGCAAGCGCCTGGATCACCAGTTCCTCGGTGCGGCTTGCCACCACCGTGATCGGATCGAGGTAGGTGGATTGCGCCAGCGCCGGCGAACCAGCCAGGCCTGACATCAACGCAACTGCCGACACTCCGACGAGGAGCGCGTCAGCGCTCCGCCTGCATCCAGACATGAAGCCCCCAACACACTGTTGTTTTGCGTGTGTGGCTGGCGGGCGACCGGACTGACGGCGGCTTGCTGGCTGATACTTGGCTCGACCTGTAGAGATGCCGATCGCGGGTAAACCCAGTCGGATGCGCAGTTGTCTAAAGTGTTGTCTTTGGTAATTATTTGTAATACGAACGTCAAGGAAAGAAATAGCAAATTAAAACGCCTCTAAACTAAAAGAAAAGCAGCTTACAATCGCTCTAAACTAAGTAGTCGAACAAAGAATACATGGATATACTTGCGGCGGTTTTCAAGATGAATGCGGACTCCAACAAAGAAGCTTCGAGAAAATCTCGCGGAAGAACCGCGCACATCTTCGGCCGAAGGACGCAAGATCAATGTGATCGGCGATCAGATCGACAGCCGCGACCTGTTCATCAATACGCGCGAGATCACCATTGCTCACGGCACCGATGTCTATCGGCTGCGTCTGACCGCCCAGAACAAGCTCATTCTCACCAAATGAGAGCCGGCATGCGTAGGTGTATCCACAACTTGGCCCGGCTCGCGTTGACGGCGGCGCTTCTGGTTGCGGCCACGGGCGCCGCCTATTGCGATCCGATCGTCGTCAAGGACGCCGCCGGACAGTCGGTCACGATTCGCGACAATTCACGCATCGTGTCGATCGGCGGCGCGATCACGGAAATCCTCTATGCATTGGGGCTCGAGCATCGCGTCGTCGCAATCAACTCCACGAGCTTCTACCCGCCGCAGGCGCTGCGCGAGAAGCCGAACGTCGGCTACATGCGCGCGCTGTCGCCCGAAGGCGTGCTCGGGCTCAATCCCTCGCTCATCCTTGCGACCGAAGACGCCGGGCCGAAAGAAGCCATCACTGTGCTGCGCGCCGCAGGCATTCCCTTCGTGCTGGTGCCGGACAAGCACAGCGGCAGGAGCATCCTCGAGAAGATCGAGATCGTCTCGACCGCGGCCGGCGGTGCGGAGCGCGGCGCCTGCCTCGCCAAGGCGGTCGCTGCCGACCTCGACGCACTGGCGCAGATCCGCACGCATGTCGACCATCCGCTGAAGGCGACCTTCCTGCTCTCCTTCGTGAACGATCGGGCGATGGTCGCGGGCCGCGCGACCGCGGCCGACGGCATCATCAAGCTCGCCGGCGCGAGCAACGCCATCGACGACTATGAAGGCTACAAGCCGATCAACGACGAGGCGATCATCGCGGCGAAGCCGGAATTCGTGCTGGCGATGCAGCGTGACTCCCATCCGCTCGACGCGCGCACGGTGTTTGCGCATCCGGCCTTTGCGCTCACGCCCGCCGCCAAGCGGCAGAGCTTCATCGCGATGAACGGGCTCTATCTGCTTGGCTTCGGGCCGCGTACCGCGATGGCCGCCCGCGACCTCGCCACGACGCTTTATCCCGCATTGTCGGCCGGGAAGCTTCCCTCCGAGCAGGACGCCGCACGAATGCAGGCGTGCCGGGGGTGACCGCGGTGGCGCCGGCTGAGTCACCGTCGCGTCGCCTCGCCGGCGCGTGGGCCTTCGCACGGCGTTCGCCTCTCATCGTTGTCGCGGTGCTGTGCGCCATTCTTCTCGTCATGGCGACGGTGGCGGCGACCATCGGTGCTGCCGGGATTCCGCTGCGACGGCTGATGGCCGCCGCCGGTCTCACCGCCGGCGATCCCGCCCTGATCGAGCGCGACCGGCTGGTGCTGTGGTCGATCCGGCTGCCGCGCATTGCCATGGCCTGCATGATCGGCGCGATGCTGGCGGCGGCCGGCACCATCATGCAGGGGCTGTTTCGCAATCCACTGGCCGAGCCGGGATTGGTCGGCGTGTCCGCAGGCGCCGCGCTCGCTGCCGCAACCACCATCGTGCTCGGCGATCGCATTCTGGCCGGCACCGGCATCGTGCTGCCGTTCGCGGCCTTGCCGATTGCCGCGTTCTTCGGCGCGCTGCTGACCACAGCAGTTCTCTACCGCTTCGCGACGCGCGAGGGCCGCACCTCGATCGCCACGCTCCTGCTGGCGGGACTCGCGATCGGCGCGCTGGCGCAGGCGGCGATCGGCCTGCTCATCTTCATGGCGGACGACCGCCAGCTCCGCGACATCACGTTCTGGACGCTCGGCTCGCTCAGCGGCTCGACCTGGGGCAAGGCCGCCGCCATCGCACCGTTTCTCCTCGTGCTGCTGTTGTCGGTGCCGTTCATCGTCAACGGACTCGATCTGATGGTGCTGGGCGAAGCGGAAGCATTCCACATGGGCGTGGCGGTGGAGCGGCTCAAGCGCGCGGCCATCGTGCTGGTTGCCGCGGCGGCCGGCGCCGCTGTGGCATTCGCCGGCATCATCGGCTTTGTCGGCATCGTCGTGCCGCATCTGCTGCGGCTCGCGCTCGGGCCGGGACATCGTGTCTTGCTCCCGGCGTCGTTATGTTTCGGCGCGATCCTCCTGCTCGCCGCCGATACCATGGCGCGGGTGCTGGTCGCGCCGGCCGAGCTTCCAATCGGCATCGTCACCGCAACGCTCGGCGCGCCGTTCTTCCTCGCGCTGCTGATGCGGCAGCGCGCATTGGTGGGGCCATGATGTCCACCGCACTTCCCGCGATCGAGACGCAGGCCGTGTCGGTGCGCGCGGGCGGCAAGACCCTGCTCGACGCAGTCACGCTCGCCTTCTCGCCGGGTGAATGCGTCGCCATCGTCGGACCAAACGGCGCCGGCAAGACGACGCTGTTGCGTCTGCTCTCGGGCGAGCTCAAGCCGCGATCCGGCGTGGTACGACTGAAGGGGCGAGACGTCGCGTCGTATACGCCGCGCTCGCTCGCCGAGCACCGCGCCGTCCTCTCGCAGGACATTACCGTGGTGTTTCCCTTTACCGTCGCCGAAGTCGTGCGCATGGGCGCGGGTGACCGCCGCGGGCCGCGGATCGAATCCCTCGTCGCCGAGGCGCTCCGGCAGGTCGATCTGGCGGCGCTCGGCGAGCGCATCATCACGACGCTGTCGGGCGGCGAGCAGCAGCGCGCCCATTTCGCGCGCGTGCTGGTCCAGCTCGCGTGCGGCGAGGCCGTCCACGGCCCCGGCGTACTGATGCTCGACGAGCCGACTGCAAGCCTCGACTTGCGGCATCAGCTCGACCTGTTGACCGCAACACGGCGCTGCGCCGCGCGCGGCGTCACCGTGATCGCGATCCTGCACGATCTCAATCTCGCGGCGTTATTCGCCGACCGGATCGTCGTGCTCAGCGATGGCCGCGTTGCCGGCGACGGATCACCGCGTGAGACCATCACCGACGATATGCTGGCCAGCGTGTTCAAGGTCGGCGCCGCCGTCGGCCGCGCACCGCCGGCGGGCGTGCCGTTCGTGCTGCCGCACGCCATGACGACGTAACCCGCGCGCCGACACGCTCAGATCAACGCCGCTACTGGATATTGGGCACGAGCTTCTTGACGGTATCGATGATCGATTGCGGGGTCTGGTAGAGATTGGCGACGAGCTTCGTGAGATCGCCGGGCGGACGATAGGTCATGTCGAGCTTGAGCCGCTCCGCCTCGGCGACCAGATCGGGATCGTTGACCGCATCGGCGAAGGCCTTGCGCATCAGCGCGACCAGCTCGGGCGGCGAATCCGGCGGCAGGACATAGGGCCGGCCGAACTCCACGCTGGAGAAGACGAAGCGCATCAACTGGCGCTGCTCGTCGGTCTTGGCGAGGTCGTAGATCGACGGCACGTCAGGAAGTTCCGGAAGCGGCGCTTCCTCGGCGCGAAGGATGAACCGCAGCCGGCCTGCCTTGATCGCCTGCTCGTGGACGCGGAACTGCCCGTAGGTCGCGCACACGCCTTCGACCTCGCCGCGCTCCATGGCGATGACGGCATCGTTGGTCCCCTTGTAGCCCTCGACCAGACGGAATTTCGTACCGAGCACGTGATTGAACACCGTCGGCAGGATGCTCAGCGACGAGCCGGACCCGCCGCCTCCGACGATCAGCTCGGTCTTCAGCAAGTCCGCGGGTGTGCGAACCTTGGCGGTGTGCCACGCGGTGCAGACGCGGCCCGGCAGCGCCGTGCCACCAAGCCAGTTGTATTGACGCGGGTCGATTTTGAGATTGGCCTGGCCCATCAGCGCCTGGCTCGGGATGTTGCGCGAGAACGAGCCGAACACGGTGCCGTCATGCGGCGCCTGGCCGTAGAGGAAGTTCGCAGCCGCCACGCTGGAGGCCGCCGGCATGTTGGAGACCACGATCAGCGGGTTTCCGGCAATGTGCTTGGTCAGATACTTCGCGAGGAACCGCCCGCCGAGATCGTAGTCGTTGCCGGCCGGGTGGCCGACGATCATGCGGATCTGCTTGCCTTTGTAGAAATCCGCTGCGGGCTGAGCGAATGCGACGGTGGATGCGCCCACCGCCAGGCAGAAAGCGAGTGGAACCACTCCCCGATGCGTTCTCATCCCGCACTCACGGTTTCGACTGACGTGAGGCGAGCCTAGCAGATCGCGGGCAAGCTCGCAGCGGCGGCGTATCGCCGCTCCATCGCTCGACTATCGCTGACGGAGCGAAACCTCCGCGCCGGCGCGGGCGCCTCCTGGCAAGGCGCGAACCGGCACCATCGGCGCCAGCCTCACGACGCGCCGAACCGAGCCGACCGCCAGACGGCCGAGGAACCGCGCCCAGCGGCGCGCCTTCCAGGACAGGCCTTCATCGATTGATATCGAGCGAAGGGTGAATGCCTTGTCGAAGGAATGCCGGTCGCAGGCGTTCTTCACGGGGTCGGCGTAGTACGCGGCAATCTTGTCGGCGCCCATTCCGTCGGTGGCGAACCACTGCGGAATGTACACGTTGCAGAGCCGCTCCACGTCGGTGAACACCTTGCTGGTGCCGGTGCCGGCCGCCGGACACGACGTCCCGAATGCGTCGCCGACCAGGACGACGCCGGGCTGCACGTGATTGTGCGTGACGTAGAGATCGGCAGGCCTGATCTTCACCGGACCGACGACTTCGGCGTCGCCGGTGAGCTTGCGCAAGCCCGGCATGAGCGCGAACAGCGCTGCCGTCGGCTGATGCCGCATCTCGCTCAGCCACGGATCGTTCATGTCGCGATAGACCATGAAGTTGGCGCGCATCGCCGAGCCGATCGGGAACAGCGTGATGTAGGCCATCCGATCCGCCGTGCGCTCCGGCATAGTAGGTCAGCGCCGGGAAATCGAAATGGCTGCGTCCGACCGGCTTGAGATCGAACGCGATCGTGATCGAGTGACACTTGCTCACGTCCTCGCGCGTCATGCCGAGCGCGTGACCGAGGCCGATATTGAGTCCGTTCGAGACCACGACCAGGCGCGCGGAAATCTCCTCGCCGGTCGACAGCGTGACCACCTGCCGGTCCGGGCTGTTGGCGATCCGCCGTGACCTTGGCGCCGATGAATTCCGCGCTCGCGGGAATCTCGGCGCGGATCGTGTTGACGAGCGTGTCGTAGAGGATGCCGTATTGATCGCCGCCGCGCTTCTCGACCACGTGGCCGAAGCGCGCGATCCAGCATTCGCCGTCGAACGTGCCCGCGCGCAGGACCGCGTCGGCAAGGCCGGTGCGCCGCAGGATGCTGACCTGCGGGCCGTCGAGCTTCTCGCAACGAAGGTCGGGCGGATAGACGGTGTGGGGATCGACCAGCACGACGGAATAACCGTCGCGCGCGAGCATCGCGGCTGCCGTCGAGCCGGCAAGGCCGCCGCCGGCAATGACAATATCGGTGTGCCGCATGGGATGCCCGTTATTTTCGGCGACTTTGCAATTGGAATGCTGAACGAAGCCTGAAGTTAACCATGTGGATTTTCGAGGTATCGCGCTTGCGGCTTTCGGGCATCATGGTAACCGCGGTTACACGTCGGCAAATCTACGTGCCTTAACTGAAAGGCAATGCCGCCGTCCGAAGATGCGCACGACGCTGCGCCGCAGGCATCTATGCATAAAATCACCGTAAGCATCTGCTCTCCCGAGCTGGATATCGCCGAGCATTGGTCGGCGCTGATCAAGCGCGCGCCAGCCAACGTCTTCATGCATCCGGCCGCGCTGAAGGCGGCGGCATGCGACGGGCTTCGCGGACATCCAGATGCTGCTCGCCTGGGCGCATGGCACGCAGCCGGAGCGGCTGGTCGGCGTCTGGGCGCTTCAGCGCACGCACATCACGCCGCTGTGGCCGTCGTTCCTGGCGGCGCCGCCCTACAATTATTCGTTCCTGTCGAATCCGGTCATCGATCCGGACTTCACGAACGAAGCGATCGCTGCGTTCTTCGATGCGATCGAGCGCGAGCGCTTCGCTGCCCAAGGTCATCCGCCTTCGCTATCTCGACGGCAGCGCCGAGACCTATCCCGGCGATCATGAGCGCGCTCGCGGCGCGCGGCGCGCAGGCGCTCAAGCTGTCCGAGCGCGAGCGTCCCTACGTGACGAAGGATTTCGGGCTGAAGAAATCGGGCTCGACGCGCAAGAAGCTGCGGCAGGACTGGAACCGTCTCGGCGCGCTCGGCGCCGTCGACATCGTGAACGATCGCGCACGCGCCGCCGTGCAGGAGGCGTTCGAGACCTATCTCACGATGGAGGCCGCGAGCTGGAAGGGTTCGCGCGGCACCGCGCTGCTTTGCGACGAGCAAGACGCGACTTTCGCGCGGCGGCTGATCTCGGACCTCGCCGCGGGCGAGAACGCGTCGGTCGCGCTGCTGCGGGTGGACGGCCGCGCCGTCGCGGCGCAGGTGCTGCTCTATTGCGGCACCACCGCTTACACCTGGAAGACCGCGTTCGACGTGGAGTTCAGCAAATTCTCGCCCGGCGCGCTGCTGGTCGACAAGATGACCGAGCAGTTGTTCGCGGAGGCCGGCATCGAGGCGATCGAGTCGTGCTCGCCGGAAGGCGGCTTCATGAACCAGATCTGGGACGGGCGGCGAACCAGCGTCGATATGCTCGCGGACGTCGGCGCGAAGAAGTCGCTCGGCTTCCGCGCGGTGGTGGCGAGCGAGCGCGGCTATGCGCAACTGCGCGGCCTGCGCAATCGTCTGCGCGACATGTCGTGGTCGCCGCAGGCCTGGCGCAAGCGCGCCGCGGTTTCGCGCTGAACTCACTATTTCGGCTGGGTTGTAGACCAGCGCATTGATGGCGCGCTTCACGACCGGGGCCGGCGTCGCATAGAGGCGCTCGACGATGTCCTGCAGGTCCGTGCCCCGACAGCGCCTCGATATCGAGATTCATCTTCGCGGCCTCGGCGAGCAGCTCCTTGTCTTGCAGCACCTGCACGAATGCCTGCCGGAACGCCGCGATCCGCTCCGGCGGCGCGCCCGGCGGCATCACGAACGGACGGCCGAACTGCTGCTGGGCGTAGATGAACTCCAGCAACTGCCCGATCCTCCGGGGTCTTGGCGAAGTCGCCGGTGCGCGGAACGCCCATGGCGGTCAGCTTGGCGCTGCCCTTGACGTTCTGCTGCACCAGCATCTTGCCGCCGCCCGTTGCCGGCGACCCAGTCGGGGCGCTGCACCATCATCGCCGGCACGCCGGTGCCGCACAGGCCCTCGACCTCGTTGCGATCCATGGCGAGAACGATGTCGCGCACGCCCTTGTAGCGCTGGATGACGCGGAACTTCGTTCCCAGGATGTTGTTTTCGGCCACCGCGAAATCGCGGGTGGAATCGCCCTCGCCGCTGGCTCCGATGATCAGCTCGTTGGAGAAGAGATCGTTGAACGATCTTCACCTTGGCGTCGGTGCGCACCCAGCACAGGTTGACCTCGGTGTTGGCGCTGCCGAGATAGACGAGCTTGCGTGAAATCGTACTTGATCCGCTCCTGCACATCGTAGAGCGGCTTGGTGATCGCCGCCGGGCAGGATCTGCGGCAAATGCGGTCGCTTCCTTCGGCAAGGTGTACAAATGCTGGATCGCCACTGTTGCCGCTGGCGCCCGGCATGTTCATCGGCGACGATCGACGGATTGCCCGGGATGTAGCGGCCGATGTGGCGTCCGACCAGCCGCGCATAGGCGTCGTAGCCGCCGCCGACCGCGCTGCGCGATAAACATGTTGATCTGCCGGCCCTTGTAGAAGGCCGCGACGTCCTGCGCCTGCGCGAGCTGCCGGCAGCACGACGGCGCAATGCGCCGGCAGCGATCGTTCGCAGCAGATGGCGACAGCGTCTTCTCCGTCATGCGCATGATCAAGCTCTGCCGTCAACGTCACAGCTGCCGGCACGCACCGGCCGCACGTCGACCGCGCGCACGCCTTCCCTTGGCCAGCACGATCAGCGGATTGATCTCGATGATCGCTCAGCAGATGGCGATGGTCGAGATAGAAGTCGGAGAGGCCGCAGATCGCCTCGACCAGCGCATCGACGTCGGCCGCGGGCTTGCCGCGGAAGCCGGCCAGCAGCTTTGCGACCTTCAGCTCGGCGATCATCGCGCGCGCGTCCTCCGGCGTGACCGGCAGCAGCCGGAACGCGACGTCCTTGACCAGCTCGACCAGGATGCCGCCGGCGCCGACCACCAGCATCGGACCGTAGAGCGGATCGGTGCGGGCGCCGACGATCATCTCGACGCCGTCGACCATCTCCTGCACGAGATAGCCGTCGATCGGCGCGCCGGGCACGGCCTTGGCGGCGGACGCCGCAAGCTCGTGCGCCGCGCGCTCGACCTCGGCCTCCGATGCAAGATGCAGGCGCACGCCGCCGACCTCGGTCTTGTGCGAGATCGCGCGACGAGACGATCTTCAGCGCCACCGGAAAGCCGATCTTGCGCCGCGGCCGCCGCGGCGTCCTGCGGCGACTTGGCCAGCGCGCTCTGCGGCAGCGTCAGCCCGTGCCGCGCGAGCGCCGCCTCGAGCGCCGCGCCTTCCAACGTCTCCGCCTTGCCGGCCGGCGGCCGCGAGCGGCGCAATGCTGCGCCCCTTGCGCGCGCCGTAGAAGGCGAGCGCGCCGAGCGCGCGGATCACCGACGGCAGGCCCTGCAGGAACGGAAAGCCGACCTCGTTCTGGAATTTCACCGTCGCCTGATCGGTCAGGATCGCCATCCGGATGAATCCGACCACCGGCTTGTCGGTGCCGTCGGCGATGCTCTTGGTGACGGCCGGATCGCGCACGCGCGAGCCCGACGGCGGCGTGCCGCCCCAGGCCAGCATGTCGATATTGGGATCGGCGGCGATCGCGGCGCACAGCGTCGGCGTCATGCGGCGTCGTTGACGGGATTGCCGGCGTCGAGCGGGTTCTTCAATGCAAGCTCGTGCGAGACCAGCGGGCGGAGCGTCGCCTTGGTGGCGGCGTCGAACTCCGGCGTCTGCGAGCGCCGCCGATTTCCTCGAGATAGTCGAACAGGAGATCGACGGTGCCGCCCGACGTCGTGACCCAGCCGACGCGCGGCCCCTTCGGCAGGCGGCCGGCCTGGAACACCAGCAGCATCTCGATCATGTCGTCGAGCGTCGTGGCACACGACGATGCCGTAGCGCTCGCACATCGCGGTGAAGGCGCCGTAGTCGCCGGCGATGGCGCCGGTGTGCGACTTGCGCGCTGTCGCGCGCCTTCTGCGACTTGCCGGTCTTGATGGCGACGATCGGCTTGCCCGCGGCCAGCGCCTTCGCCGCCGCCGCCATGAACGCCTGCGGGCGGCGGATGCCTTCGACGAACAGCGCGATGACGCGCGTGCTGTCGTCCTCGGCGAAGAAATTGACGTAGTCGGCGAGATCGACGCTGAGCTCGTTGCCGCTCGAGATCAGGTAGTTGAAGTTGACGCCGCGATGCGCGCCCATGCTGCCGATGTACTGCACCGTGCCGCCCGACTGCGTGACGAAGGCGACCGAGCCGGGCGTCATCGCGCACAGGTCGGCGTTGGGATAGCCGAAGTTCTTCTCGCGCAGCGCGTTGAATCCCATGCAGTTGGGACCGCACATGACGAGCCCGGAGCGCTCGATCAGCGCCTTTCAGCGCCACGCCGCGCGCGACGATCTCGGGATCGTTGCCTTCGCCGAGCTGCGCCGCATAGACCGTCGCGCTCTTGAGGCCGGCGGCGACGCCGGTCTCCAGCACGCCCTGCACCGCGGGCGCCGGCACGATCACGAAGGCATGCGCGGGCGGCTCCGGCAGCGAGGCGAGATCGGGATAGCATTTGGTGCCCCATACCTCGCCGATGCGCGGGTTCACCGGATAGACGTTTCCGGGATATCCGTGCTTGCGCAGTTGCTGATAGATCTGCGCCGGCCAGCTGGCGCGCTCGGACGCGCCGACGATGGCGATCGATGGAGGCCGAAACATCGGCAGCGGGGACTTGAACGACAACGAAGCGGCGGCTTGTTCCTGCAACGCGACGACCCCTCAACCCTCGCGATCAATACAAGCGCAGGTTGCGAAGGATAACAACGCGATCGATGCACATGGAAGGCGTGCGCTGCTTGCATGGTGCCGACGCACGCCTCGCGCGCAGCGGGCGAAAGCTGCACCGTCAATCTGAATTGGCGACGCTCAGTGGCTGCGCTGCGCCGCGATGAAGGCGCGGATCTCCGTCACCAGCGCCGGCTGGCCCTGGATTCCCGTCGGCCCGGTGTGGGAGACGCCTTCGAGCAGCACGAACTTCATGTCGGGCCGCAGCCTTGCTGAGCTCCTGCATTTCCTTGAGCGTATGATCGAGCGTGCCGACGATGCCGAGCGTCGGCACCTTCACCGCCGGCCATCTGCTCGAGCGTGACCGCCTGGTCGCGATAGCCGCGCAGCGACGCCGGCGACCGAATACTGGTCGAAATTCTTGTCGGCGCGGCAGCGCTCCTCGGCCTTGCGGTAGTCCTCCTCGGTCGGCTTCGCGTTCGGCGGCGCCTGCCGGAACAGCCGGCTGCGGCTGATGCAGCCCTTCTCGATCTCGGAGGCTTCGACCTCGATGCGCGGATCGTTCGCGGCCTCGGGCGAGCGGCCGGCGCCGGCGGCCTGCGTCGCGGTGAGGAAGCGTTCCGGATGCAGCGTCAGGAGCTGCGCCACCGTCGCTGGCGCCGAGCGAGAAGCCGACGATGTGCGCGCGGTCGAGCTTCAGCGCGTCGAGCAGGCGCGGCACATCGAGCGCCTGCTGTCGGCCATAGGCCTTCGGGTCGCGCGGCTTGTCGCTCTTGCCGGAGCCGCGCGCGTCGAAGGCGATGACGCGGAAATCCTTCTGCAGGTTGGCGACCACGCCGGCTGCTGACCCAGCTCTCCAGGCTCGACGTGCCGCCATGCAGCAGCACGATCGGCTCGCCCTTGCCGCGGTCGATGTAGTGGATCTTCACGCCGCCGAAATTGGCGTAACTGGCCGTCCTCGACCGCGAGCGCCGGCACGGTTGCGAGACAAAGCAGCGCGGCGGCGCAGCGCGTGTAGAATTTCATGGTGCGTTTCCCTGATCCCAAGACTTTGAGGGGATGATGGGCCCGCATCTTGATCCTGTAAATCCCCGTTCAATCCGGTCGCAGAACCTCAACCGTTTCCAAGCGGGCGCGTATCTGCAGATGTAAATCGTGCGCAAGTCCCGACGCGCCCATACTTAAGCCCCGCTTGAACTTTGCAGAGCGCGGCGCAATCATAAGTAAAATCCGCCGGGCACGGTTCACCAATCGCAAAGACATTTGTTGGCGCGCCGCGCTCATCGGCGAGGAGCTGGCAACGGATGGTCACCAAGGCGAGCATCGTCAGGGCAATCCGAAAGGCGCCGAAGGAAGCGGCGGACGCGCTGCTTGCCGTTCAGACCGGGGTAACCGCGCCTGTCACTTTCGCCGCACTTGCAGCCGTCGCCGACCTGATGAAACGAAAGGTGGAGGACGTCGCCGCCGACGAGATCGAGCGGCGCGGCCTGGAGGACGCATTCGCGCTTGCCTTGCAGGCGCGGGGTATCGTGGTCCAGGGCGGAGATATCGGGTTTGAGGACACGCATTTCGACCCGAACCAGCTCAAGACCTTTATTTCACGCGCCCAGGCATTTCGTTGTCGTGTGCTGGTCAATCGCAATCCCGAGGGATCGGGATGCCTGATCAGTCCAAGTCTGGTCCTGACGGCGTGGCACGTGATTGCTCGTGCCGCGCCGGACCAGCCGGACCCGCCACCTCCGCCGGCACCGATCGAAGTCCAGCTCTCTGACGGGCAAAAGCGGCGCGCGCTGCCCCACGCGCTTTACCAATCCAAGTCGACGAGCGACGAATTCGCGGGACGCCTGCCATCGGAAGATGCCGCATTCAGCGGCTGCAACGATGTTGCGCTGATCAAGTTGGAGCGACCCGACGGTTCGCGGCTCGGCTTCGCCCCCTTGCCCGCCAAGTGCCAACAGACGCTCTCCGAATCGTCGATCATGTTGCTGCACTTCCCCGAAGGACGCGACCCCGGTTTCGGCTTCGGAAAGATCGCGGAGTACGACGGGATTACCGCGCGATGGCAGCACGACGTCGAGACCAAGCCCGGGTCCTCGGGCGGCCCGTGCTTCAATACCCATTTCGTTCTCGCCGGTCTGCACCAGGGTCGATGGCCCCCGGCTGGCCGACTGGTGCCGGTCGACCGCTTCTTCGCCGACATACGGCCGCTGATCGAGCGCGACGTCGCGCCCTCGATACTGTGGTCGCTCGATGGCACAACAGGTGGACCGTTGGTTGTCGGCCGCGATCTCTTCTTCGAGGCGGTGGCGGCGGCTACGCGCCCGACAAGCCGGGTGCGCGGCGTCCGCGTCAAACGACGCGACGTGAACCAGGGCACCACCGGGCTCGCCTTCTCACTTGAGATGCTGATGTTGCTCCTGGCCCGCAATCCGGGCGCGCACCGGACGATCCGGATCAATTTCGAGCCGCCTTATACCGAGTTGATCAACGAGATCCGCCGCCGCGCCAGAATTGCAGGACTGGACATCTCGGAAGTCGAGACGGGCACCGGCGCCCCCGAGACGACGCCGGAAGCAGCGTTGAACGATCGGGCGCGCAGTCTCGCCACCCAGCTCAATCTGGCGGTCGAGCGCGACGCTCAATTGCTTTGGTGCATGTTCGACAATCCGCCGGCCGGCCTCACCGATGCCGACCGTTTTGCACTCGAAGCGTTCATTGGCGCGGCCCTGAAGCAGCCGCAGCTTCGGTTGGTGCTGACGGGGTTTGAAACCGTCCCCACGCCCGGCGAGGAGTTCGCCAATGCCAGCATGGCCGACGCCGACGGAGCACCAGGCCTGGTGGTGGAGTATTTCGGCCTGTTCAATCGCCGCGACGTCGAGCAACTGCTGACACGCGCCTGCCAGGATTTCGGGCTAGCGGTAGATGCAGCCGTGATCTCCGACCGGACCAATCAGATTTTGCAAGGCCTGAACCACGTTAACGGGCAATATTCGGTCGCGGAATTGATAACGCTCGGCGAGCGCGCCGTTTCGCATCTCGAGCATTTCCGAATGTCGGCGGAGCCACCGCCATGACCGACCAACCTGAGTTCGCACCCGAGATCGAGTTGGCGCGCCGGTTCGCTGCACTGTCGGGACCGTTCGAACCGCAAGATGCGCTGAAGGCGAGCTTCCGGGAGAGCGGACGCGCCGACGCCGCCGTCACTGTTGCGTCGCACCTTGCCTTGGCTTGCGACACGCATGCAGGAGCAAGCGGGGCGCAATGGCTGATGCGCGGCACGGAGCGGCGCTGGCTCATCGAGAACTTGAAAAAAATCGAGCAACTTCACGCCGCTATCGATTGGCGGACGCAGCAGAAGCCATTCGACGGCGACGCGCAGAACGTGGTTGCGGCATTGCGGGGCGTGGACGCGTTCAGCCCACACGCGCTCGATACCGTGCTCAACGCAACAGATGATGCACCCGATCAACAGCGCAAGAAGCTGCAAAGCCTGGCCTACGCACTGGAATGGGCCGGGCCGACCGCGCCCGGCTACGCTCAGCTCGAGCGCCTTCGAGCCATGCTGAACCAGCTCGACAACAAATCGCGCACCGACACGATCCTGGCGCACGGGTTCCAAGGCGGTGACGAACAGCGAAGGACCGTGTCCGACTGGATCTCGGCTGCCGTGCGCAGCCCGCCGGTGCAAGCATTGTTCATCACCGGCCTTCCGAGAGTCGGCAAATCGGCGCTCCTGGAGATAGCGGTTTCAGACGCCGCGGCGGCCGGACATCCGCTGCTGGTCGTGCGGCTCGATTTCGACCGGCCCGTGCTCGACGTGCTGGATCAGGTCGGCCTCACGTTGGAGACCGCGCGCCAGATCTCGGCCCAGCTTCCCGACGACGCAGGCGCGTTGCGAGAATTGCGGCTGAAGGCCTCCGGCTCGCCCGATGATAATCTCAAAGGCCGCGGCCGGGAGATCATTCCCGCGGATCTGGCGTCGGAGCTCGGTGAGATCGTAGCGGCGTCGGGCCGGACGGTCGTCATGATGCTGGATACCTGCGAAGTGCTGCGCGCGCGCGGCGAGACCCATCTGCGACGCCTGTTCGACTGGCTCGACAAGCTTGTCGCGTTCAAGCTGGCGCCGATGGCGGTCATCGCCGCGGGTCGCGGCGATGCGTTTGATTCAATGCCTGATGGGATCGGCAGGCGGCTCGATCTCGGCGGCTTGACCCCGGAGGCGGCCGATCTGTTTCTGAACGTTACCGGCGTTCCCGAGACAGCGCGCTCGCAAGTTCAGGCGTTCGCTCAGGGCAATCCGCTCCTGCTGACGCTTGCCGGCGCAGTCGCCAAGCAAGCCGGCGCCACGGCGCAGCGACCGCGACCGCCTTCGGATGACGCGGCGGCAGCGCAGCTCTATCGTACGCTGCTGTCGCGCATTCCGGACCCTCGTCTGCGCAAGCTGACCGACCCGGGGCTGCTGGTGCGGCGGATTAATTTCGAGGTCATCCGAGACGTTCTGGCGCCCAAGATCGGCTTGAAGGGAATTGGCGACAAGCGCGCCAAGCGCCTGACCGAGCTGCTGGCGGAACAGGACTGGCTGATCGAGCGCGATCCGCTGGCCAATGGCTGGCTGCGACAGAAGCCGGCCGTGCGCGCGAAACTCGTACCGATGTTCTATGCAAGCAAGCCGGCGCGTTGCGCCACGATCGATCGCGCGGCAGCGGCGTGGTTTGAACGCCGCAGCGAGCCCTGGCTGGCGGTCGAAGCTCCGTACCATCTTCTCCAACTGACACGGCGCGGCGGCCGTGCGCCCGCAATCGAACGCGACATCGCGCTAAGATTCGACGAAGCCACGCTGTCGGAGCTTCCGGTGCGAGCGCGAGACCGGGTGCGTCAAGCACGCGGGCAACGCTCGACCGTCGGACGCGGCATTCCGAGCCGGGCGGCATCAACGGGACCAATCAACTCGCGCGCCGTCAAGGACCTTCAGATCGTTATCGAACGCGGTGACTGGGCGGAAGCCGCCGACATCCATGCGCGTCTGTTCGAGACTGCGGCGATCAATCCGGCATCCGATGCCGGCGACGCCGTTCGTACGTACCTGTGGCGCGTCGGGCGCTGGCACGAGGCCAACAAGAAGCTGCAGGACCTCGACGCGAAAAAGCCCGGAGACGACGACCTTTCCAACCTGCGGCCCGACGATGCGATGGCACGACTCGAAATGCGGGCCGAATTCAGTTTCAAAGAATTCGTTGAACGCCTGGCGAGCGACGAAACGCGGCTGAAATTGGTGAGCAGCATCGCCAACCAGGGCGCGAAGGTCGATATGGGTACGGGTGCGCTTGGCTTCGCCCTGAGGGCAAAGGGCATCCCGATCAAGAACGCGTCGAAGCACATCGATCCGATTTACGCCGTTGACGATTTGTGGGACGGCGGAAGCTCCGGCATTGCACTCGAAACCGCTCAATCGACCGCGCGCGAACGCATGGCGCGCCGCGCACCAGGGGCGGTCGAGCCGATAGAGATGCCACGTTCAGTGACAGACCTGGACACGCTCGCGACGATGACAGCGGCACGGCGGCTTGCCGCGCATTCGCCGTACTGCAGCCCGCTCGCTCTGCTGGCGCGGCTCGCGCGCGACGGCCGGGCGACGCAGCATGCCAGGGCGACGCTGGTAGGCCTCACGCGCACCTCCACGTGGTGGAACGGCGGCATCAACACGGACCCCACGCCATTCCGCGAGTTGCAAGATCCGATCGAGACGCTCAACGACCTTGGGCTGCTCGCGGAATGGGCTGGCGCGGCGGCTTTCCTGGTGCGCGACAGCAACCTGGCACTGATCGCCAAGGGCGCCGAAGCGTGGCGGCGTGCCACGGCCGGACACTGGAGCTACGATTGTTGCCCGCCCGATTGGATTGGCGCCAAGGACGTGGGCGACCTCGATATCTCGCTGTGGGTGCGGGTGCATGAACTGCGCGACGCCGCCGATCCGGTCTCGGCAAGCCGTGGAACGTTGCTTGCGTGGGTCGGCGCGGAGAACGCGATCCCGGCCACAATTCGCGCGCGCCTGGCGACCCTCGCCAAGCGGGCCAGAGCCGAAACAGCACGCCGCGATGGAGCCGAGCCGGCGCTCGCCGCCGCCGGCGCACTGATCCGCGCCGGCGCGCCGGCCGCTTTTGTTCCCGCGCTCGCCACACTCGTCGCCTTGAACCACAGTCCATGAGGAGTCAGGCCATGAATCTCGAGAGCTTGAATCGCCTTGAAAGAATGCGCGCGTCTTCGCCAAACATGATCGAAGCCGCCAGGAAGGCGGTCGCCGCGGGACGAATTCGACCCGAGGCGTTTCGGCATGACCCAACAGCAACTCGCCAATGCCGTCGAAGCCCGGCCTCAGCAACTCGAATCGATCGGCGTCAGCCCCATGGCGCTCGAGGCCATCGTCAAACTGACCGGACGTCCGCCGCTTCTGGTACAAGACAATGCCGTGGTGCTCGAGCCACTGGACGATTTTCCCGCCGGCACCGATGCCAAGATCAAGAACGTCGAGCCGTTCTTGCTGTCGGTCGGGCGTGTCGAATTCATCAACCACAGCATGGCGTGGGGCGGCACCGCCTGGGTGGTCGACAAGAAGGCCGACGGCCATCTCATGCTGACCAACCGCCATGTCGCCAAGCTGGTCGCCAAGCGCAGCGCCGACGGCCGCGGCGTGTTCATTCGTTCCCCTGTCAATGGCGTCAAGTACGGGGCGCAGGTCGATTTCAATGAAGAAGTCGGCGCTAAGCCTGAGGACGCGCGCGTCGCGCGGGCCGTCGAGATCGTCTATCTCGCCGACGACGTCGGCGCCGACATGGCATTGCTCAAGGTCAAGAAAGTGGACGATGGCAACTGGTCGATGCCCGACCCAATTCCGCTCGCGGAAAAGGAAGCGGCCGACAAGGAGCTCGTCGCATTGATCGGCTATCCCGCTTACGATTCCCGGAACGACGCCAACGCGATGGATCGCTATTTCCGCGACCTCTATGACGTCAAGCGTTTTGCACCGGGGCGCATCATGAAAGGGGCTGCAGGCACCGTGCTGAGCCACGACTGCACGTCGCTGGGCGGAAATTCCGGCTCGTCGTTGATGAGTCTCGATCAAAAAGCCGCGGTCGGACTGCATTTTGCGGGGGTCTACGGGGTCGAGAACAGCGCCGTCAGCGTCACGACGATCAAGGAACTGCTTGCGGGCACGCTGGTGTCGATCGGGACCAGGGTCGAGACCCCCGCTGCAACGGAAGCGGTCGCCGACGGTTTGCACACGCCCGATGATCTCGCCGATCGCGGCGGCTTCGATCCCGCATTCCTCGGCTCAAGCCTGGCTGCACCATGGCCGGCACTTCCCGCGCACATTGAGCAGGATCTCGCCAAGCCATCGGACGCCACCAGCAGCCGTCAACACGAATTGCGTTACACGCATTTCGGCGTGAAGTTCTCGGCCGCGTTCAAGCTGCCGGTGCTGACGGCCGTCAACATCGACGGCGAGAACTCCACGCGCATCAAGCGCGGCCGCGACAAGTGGTTCTTCGACGGTCGCATCGACAAGAACTTCCAGCACGGCCAGAAGGCCTACAAAGACGAGGAGATCGACCGCGGTCACATGGTGCGTCGTGAGGATCCCAACTGGGGCGACGAAGCCCCGCAGGCCGACGAAGACACGTTCCACTACACAAACTCCGCCCCGCAGCATTCACGGCTGAACCAGGGCAAGCAGCTATGGCAGGGGCTGGAGAACTACATCCTCAACAGCGCGCGCACCCACGGGTTCAAAGCCTGCGTGTTCACCGGTCCCGTGTTCACCGACGACGATCCGACGCTCGAAGAGGAAAATGTCCGCGTGCCGCTGGAGTTCTGGAAGGTGGTCGTGATGGAGGAAAGCGAACGCAACAAGCTGCACGCGACAGCCTACCTCCTCAGTCAGGGTCAGATGATCCGCAAGCTGCTGGAAGATCGCAATCGCTCGGAAGCGGTCGAAGGCTTCGTTCTCGGAGCCTATCGCACCTTCCAGATCGCGATCAAAGATCTGGAGGCCGCGACCGGTTACGATTTCGGTGCGCTGAAGAACGCCGACCCGCTGACGCGAACACAGGAGGGCCAAGAGGCGGCTGCCGTGGGAATCCCCGTCGTTCTTCCGCTTGAGACCGCCCTCGATCTGGTGCTGTGACAATTCTCCGATAGCTTACGGGTCGCTGTGCCGGCCTCAGGCCGTCACAGCAGCTCGGCATCAGCAAAGCGATAGAGTGCCGCCGGGTTGGTGACGAGAACGCGTTCGCGCAGGCCGGCATCGGGGAGCCATGACGCGACCAGGTCGCTCAAATCGCCGTCGTTCCGCATCGGCTTCTTGTTCATGACATGCGGCCAGTCGGTGCCCCACAGCAATCGCTCGGGATTGACCTGCGCAAGACGTTGCGCCAGCGGCGTGACGTCCGGATATGGCATGTCGGGCGCCGAAGAGATGCGGTAGGGGCCGGTCAGCTTCACCCAGCAACGGCCTCGCTCGAACAGCCGCAAGAACGATTCGAAGCCGGCCGTCTGGACGAAGGCGCCTGCGCCGCTGCGCGGATAGCCCAGATGGCCGACCACAACGTCGACCGGGAGATCGGATACCGACTCGAGCGAATCCCGGCGCCTCGTCGGCATTCACCAGAAACTCGATGTGCCAGCCGAACGGCGCGATCAGCCTGGCGAGGCTGCGAACCTCGTCGACCGGAACCACGTTGCGTTCGCCATGACGATCGACCAGGTTGAAACGCACGCCGCGAATGCCGGCATCGTCGAACGCGCGGATGTCGTCCGGCTTGATGTCGAAATCGACGACCGCCACCCCGCGCAGACCGCGCTTTTGCTGGCGCAGCGCATCGAGCAGCGCGCGGTTGTCGGTGCCGTAGACGCTGGGCTGCACGAGCACCGCGCGGCCCACTCCAAGCACCTTCAGCAGGTGAAGGTAGTCGCTGAGCGTCGAATCCGGCGGCGTATAGACGCGCTCCTCGGCATACGGGAAGACATTGGCCGGACCGCAAATGTGCGCGTGGGTATCGCACGCGCCCTCTGGAAAGGTCGTGCGCGGCGCATGCGGATCCCGGTCGGGCGCGGGGCAAGGTTGATCAGTCGCACGCATCTTGGTCATTCCACCGTCATTGGGCACCACCGCCTGCCGAGCGGTACAACACCTTGATTGGGTCCTTCTCTTTCAGCGTGCCGCGATCGGCGGCCGCGGCCAACTGCGCCAGCCGAAGGGCTGTTGCACTATTGAAGTGCATGCCGTCCCAATAATTGCGATCGTCCCGGGTGAGCTCGGAGTCGAGCATGAAATCCACAATGAGCGTGTCGGGTCGCAGGCCGACAGCCTCCACGACCGCGTATTTGCACCCCTCGTAGAGCGCCAGGCCGTCCATCGTGCTCCCCCGTTGGGCATAGGAATGGATCGGCACGAACGCGAGCACGAGCTTTGTCGGTGCGGAGAATTGCGCCATGACCTCGTTGAGGTAGACGAGGTTCGGATAGGTCTTGCGGGCAAGCGCACGATCCAACGCGTGCTTGCGGACCACATCGGGATCGTAGCTCGGAATCGGTCTAGGTTCCTTGCTTCCGTAGATACGCGTGCGCACGTCATCGATCACGTAGCGGGAGTCGTCGGGAAATTGTGGCTCGAATCCGTCGATCCGATTGAGCGATTGGCTTCCGCGAATGTAGCGAAGCTGCTCTACGCTGTCCTGCAGCGCGATCGTGCCGAACAGACGCGGAGCGATAAGCCAAGCCGGATTTTCATACATCCAGGCCGGAAACGTATTGGCGGAGGGTCGCGGTGGCAATGCCCCGCCGCACCAGAAGGTGTCGAGCAGCATCAGCACCGTCTTGGCCGACGGATGAAAGCGATGGAAGGTGCGCGCCACGATGCTTTGTTGCCAGGCCGTGCCGCCCCAGAGCGTGAGACTGACGAACCGGCCGCCGAACTCCGCATTCATATGCTCGGGGTTCACCATGGCGGAGGTCGAAGACCCGATGATAGCGCTGTCGAACCGCGGATCGCGCGCAAGGCCGGCAACGCTATAATTTCGATTCCTTTGAATCGGCTGCCGGTCAAACGCCGGAGCGATCGGAATGACCCTGTAGGGGTCGATCACGACGAGCCACGCGATCACCGCCACAAGAACCAGCACCACCGGCGCTGCTGCCAAGATCAATGCCCGCCGCCAAGCGCGTTCAGAAGGCAAAGTAGATGAACGGGATGTAGTCACTACTGGAGACCTGCAGCAGAACGGCGCCAGCGACCACTCCCGCTCCGAGCGCAAGCCATATTCGCGGTTTTGCGAGACCGAGCGCAAGAGTTTGGCTGGTGGGACCGAACAGGCTGATCGCGACGGCAACGGCGATCAGCCCGAGGTTCCATTCCGAAAGGGCAATCGTCGTGCCCTTCCCGTCCTGCAGGCCCGCCATCGCCTTGAGCATGGAAAACGCCGTAGAAAAGTCCTGCGCCCGGAACAGGACCCAGCCGACCAGGACTAATAGCATCGTCAGCAGCCAGCCGAGCGCACTCGGCATCATCCATCCGGCCCGTCGCCAGACGTGGTTTGACGCGAGCGCGAGCCCGTGCAGCGCGCCCCAAGCCAAGAAGGTCCAGCCGGCGCCATGCCAGAGCCCACCGAGGATCATGGTGACCAGGACCGCGGCGATCGTGCGCGGCAATCCATGCCGCGACCCCCCGAGTGGAATGTAGAGATAGTCGCGCAGCAGGCGCGATAGTGTGATGTGCCAACGCCGCCAGAAATCGCTGATCGACGTGGCACGGTACGGGGCATTGAAGTTGATCGGAAACGTAAATCCGAACAGCAACGCAAGTCCAATCGCCATGTCCGAATAGCCGGAAAAGTCGAAATAGATCTGCATCGAAAACGCCAGCGCTGAGAGCCACGCCTCGGCGCAGGTCAGCGCGTGGGGAGCGGCAAATCCTGCGTTGGCGATCAGCGCGGCTGGATCCGCGACGAAGACTTTCTTGATCAGCCCTAAAAGAAGCAGCAGCGATCCGCGAAAACACCGCTCATACAGTCCATCGCGATAGGGATGGAGATTGAACTGGCCGACCAGTTCGTCATGCCGCACGATCGGGCCCGCGATCAGATGCGGAAAGAATGTGATGTAGGAGCCGAACTCCCGCCAGGTGTAGGGACGCGCCTGACTTCGGTGAAGGTCGACCAAATAGATGATCGCCTGAAAGGTGAAGAAGCTGACGCCGAGCGGCAGCGCCAAGTCCCAGTGGACATGCGGCTTGCCGCGCAGGAGCGGCGCGATCTGATCGGCGAAGAAGTCCGCATATTTGAAAACGCCCAGCAGCAGGAGATTGGCGGCGCAACCGGCGGCAATGATCCAGCCGCGGCGGAGACGCGCATATGCGGTGGCGATGAGGTAATTTCCGATCAGCGAACAAACCAGGACCGGCGTGAGCCGCCAGTCCCAGATGGAATAAAACAGGATCGAAACCGCTATGATGAAAACCCGCCGCTGATCCGCCCCGGGTATCAGGTAGAAACCAGCCACGGCGAACGGCAGGAAGACGAGCAGGAAATCAAGCGAATTGAACAGCACCCGCGGGGCCTATCGCTCTAACGGGCCGAGGTTTTACGAAAGCTCGGCAGTACGGTACGGAGAAGACCAGATCAGGGGTAGCGCTGGCGGAGAGGGAGACCGACTATCCTCCGTCCCCTGATGACCACCGTCGCCCGCGTACGTTCAGCCACTGCTCCGTTAATCAGAACATTTAGTTCGCTGCAAGCCCTGCGTGTTCGCCGCCGACCGCGCCAAGCCGCGGCTCGTTTGGGGACCGATCTGGGGGCCAAGGACAAACTAATTAAGCGAAATAGGGAAACTGAATTTGGATGGCGTCCGAGGGATCAAGCGCGCAAAACAATTGCTTTAGTGGATTAAACGATGACCAAACTCACCGCGCGCAGAACAGAAACCGCTCAGCCCGGCAAGTATAGCGATGGAAACAATCTTTATCTGGTGGTCAGGAAGGGGCCATCAGGCTCCTTGAGCCGCAAATGGGTTTTCCGATTCACTTGGCGAGGAGCAGCCAAAGAAATGGGCCTGGGCAGCATCAAGCAGGTCAGTCTGCAGACCGCCCGGCAAAGAGCGGTCGATGCACTGCGCACGCTCGGTAGAGGCGAAAATCCAATCGAAAGCCGACGTCGGGATAGCGCGATACCAACGTTTGGAGCGATGGCGGATCAGACTATCCAAACGCTCTGCGCTAATTTCCGAAATGAGAAACACAAAGCCCAGTGGCGCATGACCCTCGAGGTTTATGCTGCAGAGTTGCGCCCGCTGCGGGTCGATAAGGTGACGACCGGTGATGTACTCGGAGTTCTGAAGGCTATTTGGCAGGAGAAACCCGAAACCGCCTGTCGGCTCCGGGGACGCATCGAGAAGGTCCTTGACGCAGCAAAAGCGAGGGGTTTCAGGCATGATGAAAATCCCGCTCGATGGCGCGGACAACTGGAGCACCTGCTGCCTAAGCCATCGAAGCTGCGCCGAGGTCACCATGCAGCCATGCCCTATGAAGATATCCCGGCGTTCATCACGCGTCTTCGCGATCGCCAAGCCACGGCCGCGCTTGCACTCGAGCTCTGTATTCTCACGGCCGCTCGATCCGGAGAGATTCTAGGCATGCGATGGTCGGAGGTCGATCTCGAAAAGAAAACATGGATTGTTCCTGCGAGTCGAATGAAATCCGGCAAGGAGCATCGTGTGCCTCTATCCAGTCGAGCAGTATCAATTCTGAAGTTACTCGCCGCGGCAAGAACGAGCGATCTTGTCTTCGAAGGGCAACGTCAAACGAAGCCACTATCCAATATGGCTATGTCAATGATTTTACGCCGCATGAAGATCGCCAATGCAACCGTTCATGGGTTTCGCTCTACATTTCGCGATTGGGTAGAAGACGTATCGAGCTTCCCCCCAGCCCTAGCGGAAGCAGCACTGGCTCACATCAAAGGAGATAAAACCGAACGGGCCTATAGGCGCAAGGACGCTCTCGAGAAACGGCAAGCGCTTATGGAAGCCTGGGCCAATCATTGCGGATCCCAATGCCCGAGCGAAAACAGCGACAGTGGTACGCGGCGCGCGGCATCGCGATTACGCTTTCCTCATCAGGCGGCATAGTGTGTCCTACAAAACTGGAAGGCGGCGACCAACGGAAATGAATGGCATTCAAGAGGTCGTCGGTTCAATTCCGACTGGCTCCACCAAATTTCTCAATATATTCAGCTTGTTAAGGCGACCTAACGCGAGCAGTCGGTTTAAAGGAAAAAGTTATAAAGACTTATAAAGAGCAGCCCGGCCAATTTAGGCGTGGAAAATGCTCATCAGCCCTAGCTCGATCGTAAAGCTTAGTTAGGCGCACCGACGCATTCTACCGGCAGCGATTGGGGATGTGTGGTGACCGCAAAGATTATTCGTCTGTTTCGAACGGCTGAACCTGAAGCACGC
This sequence comes from uncultured Alphaproteobacteria bacterium, assembly GCA_963850705.1. Taxonomy (GTDB): domain Bacteria; phylum Pseudomonadota; class Alphaproteobacteria; order Rhizobiales; family Xanthobacteraceae; genus VAZQ01. Next base: position 61,966 of record CAWKMR010000023.1, read on the forward strand.
AGCGAGATCGATCTCGAGACGGCGGTAGACGTTGCCATCCGCGACCTGAATGATGTGCAGGCACATTGGGGAACGGCAGTCGGTTTGCAGCGGTTGCGCGAGTGTCAAGAACTGCTGCTAGGAGCCTATGCTGCTCCTGGCCAGTCTAATCCGGCGGCACCACGACCTAATCGACAGACCCATGAGCGACAAAAGAAACCAACGTGATCGGCGACGTCGTCAGGACGCCGACGACTGACGCAGCCCCCTTGTTGCTCGTGGGTAAGCAACGGAACCGTTCAATTCGTGCGAGCTGTTGCCTTCCGGGCACAGCCAAACCTCTCGAAACATTATATAAAAGCTGATCGAGGCTCGCGAAGAAGACGGCGCCGCCTCCTCGTTCCAAAGATCGGGGTCTACGATGAGAACACTAGCAGCCCAAGTTACAGCAATCACACTTCTATGCGCAGGCGCCGCGGCGGCCGCCGATATGCGCGTGCCCGTAAAAGCCCCGGCACCTGCGCCGGTGGCTTCATACAACTGGACCGGCTGCTATCTCGGCGGCGGCGGTGGCTACGGAATGTATGATCAAGACACCCAGCTTTTTACCGCAGCCGGCGCGCCTATAAATTCCAGCCTTGATCAGGGTGGACGGGGCTGGTTCGGGACTGTGCAGGTCGGCTGCGATATCCAGGTTGGCGGCAGCTTCGTGATTGGCGCTTTTGCGGACTACGACTGGTCCGGCATCAGGGGTAACCATACTGGCGGGGACGGAAGCGTCGGATTGCAGTCGGGAAGGGTGAAGTTAGACAACTCCTGGGCAGCCGGCGGCCGGATCGGCTATTTGGTGACCCCATCCCTGCTGGGCTTCTTCTCGGCAGGCTATACGCAGGCTGAATTTACCGGCACGACCTTCTTCTTTCCGGGCGGCGTGGCCGACAACTCGGCAACGCCGGGTGCTACGTTTAGCGGCTACTTTATCGGTGGTGGCACCGAATATGCGCTCTCGTGGCTTCCGTTCCGCGGATTGTTCTGGAAGTCCGAGTATCGCTTTGCCGACTATGGCACCAAAACACTTGCACAATTCATTCCGGCCACGGGATTGCCGAACGGCAACACCGAACGGAACCATACCTTCGTCCAGACCATCCGCACCGAACTGGTCTGGCGCTTCAACTTCGGTAGTGGCGGCGGCGCTTACTGACCAGAATTCCAGACGTGAATCTCCGAAAGCCCCGGGTTGCTCCCGGGGCTTTCTTTTTGTGTTGATGAGGTTGAGTACTTGAGCGGCAAAAGACTTCTGGGAGGAACGTTTGCCCCTCAAGATTTTCAGTGAGAAGGACGTAGTCGAGTTGCTCCGGGCTGAGGTCGAACGAGCGGGAGGACAATCCGCTTGGGCTCGCAAGGAACAATTCAATCGACCTGACTTGAGCAAGATCCTGGCCGGTCGAAGACCGATAAATCGGACGATACTCAAGAAGTTAAAGCTTGCGGCAGTCTATGTTCGAGGGAAAGTTCTAAGTGACAAGGACGTGGTCGAGTTGCTCCGGGCTGAGGTCGAACGAGCGGGAGGACAATCCGCTTGGGCTCGCAGGGAGCAAGTCAGTCGCCCGCATCTGAATAGGATGTTGTCTGGCCAACAACGGGTGTCTGCAAAGGTTCTCAAGAAGCTGAAGATTGAGATCATCCGTTATGTCCGGGATATTTTGGCCTCTATCGATTGACAGCTCAGCAGCGGCGGGCTCTGGGCTTTTGCGAGCCCAGCAAAATTATGTTTGGCCATGAATTCGGATGTTCCTAAAAAGGTTTGCGCCAAGCCATACATTCCCAAACAACAAAGAGGCCCAGCATTGCCGCTGGGCCTTTTTTCATTCCCGATTTGCTGCGCTTAGAACTTGTCGCTGAGGTCCGCAGTCCGCGAAGTCGCGCGAGGCGTCTTCTCAACCAAGTTTTTCGTAGACGCGGATTGAACCGTTGGTCTCGACGACGAAATCGAGGTTGTCAGCCTCGTGACCAAGCTGCTTTTTGATCGCTTGCTTGACTTTCGTCTTGGCGGCGGTGGTCTGCTTGCGCGCTTCCATTGAGAGCACCAGCGGCTTTGGTGTAGTCAGCAAAGCCGGCGATCTTCTTGACCTTCGCTGCGTCGATAACGCCGAGAGTGCGGGTCTTCGGATTTGCGGTTTCGTTCATTGGATAGTCCTCCATGGTTGCAAAGGACAGGACCAATAATGTCCTCTTCGGAGGGAAATCAACCGAAGATTTGGCGTTCCGACAGCGACATAATCTGCGAGCATCAGGCGCGATGCCTAGCGGGCAAAAAGCCCCGCCGCATTCACCCGCCGCCGTCAAGCGATACGGTGTCAGTCATTTCGCACCGGTGGTGGCTGCCACCTTACGCCGTAAGGCATTCATCGCAGTGCCGGGCGCTAGACGCTCTCGCTGGCGCTCGAATGTCACGCCTACGCGGTCTTGTGAACGCCAGACAACTTGGCACAAGCGCTTAACGCCGCCTGGGCCGCCGATCACCAAGGAAAATTTGTCCGGAAGGCCCTGTGTGTCGAACAATTCGACCTGTGCTCCCGAATCGGAAATGTCGACGATGAACCCATCCCACTGTGCGTCGGCGGCGAGCACCTTTGCTGATTGCTGAAAGTTGCGGCGCCGGCTTCTTCGGCGACCCTGTCCTCGATCTCGAAACGGCCCGTCAGACATAGTCGCTACAAAGGTTTCCGCGCAGCGAAAGAGCCTCGGGATGTTGCCCAAGGCCCTCTGCATTAAATGTGCAAGTACGACATGAACATCCTAATGAGCGGCCATTTATAAAGGCTGAATATCCAGCTTATTATTGTGGATTATGGAAGGCACGAAAGGCGAATGCCCAGTCACTCCACGGCTCCGCCGCAACGTTTCGGTTAATGGGGCACGTCGAAGAACACGCGCACACTATCCACCCCCGTTACCCGAACCTTGCAAAAGCGCGCGTACGGGTTTCTGTCGCGGATAAGCAATACGAAAAGATGGCTCAAGAACGGATCATCTCCGTCATCGCAGTCCGGGCAAACCAGCTTCCCCTCGTGGTGAGCCCCGCCGAGGCGATGCCACTGCGAACGCTCAATGTCAGCATTCCGTCACGCGCCAAGTCGGAAACGGTAACGCCGGAGATGCGTCTCTCACAGTCATTGGGGGTGGGAGTGATCCAGACGCCGAGGCGTTTGCGAAGAATGCCGCCCTTCAAGCAGGCAATCAGAGCTGCCCGTTTCCTCGGCGTTAGCAATTCTATCGACGCTCTTCGTTCTCCGGGCTCAAGTGTCATCCTTGGTGCGGACGAGTTTGTTTCACTTGGGGATGCAGCCTGCCTGATGTGGTCTTGCAACGCCGCCATGCAATCGAACCCTCTGTAGGGCAATCGTATGCTGCCCCATTCGTCACAGGAGACGATAGATAGAACAAGGGGCAGTGGCAGAAATGCCGTCTCAACAGAAATCAGGCATTGTCCACACTGAATTGGAATGCTTGCGGCTTCGATTGTTGCTCTTAACATGAAGTTAGGCAACTTGCGGCATCGTCGATACCAGTGGCGCAGAGTTGATGGTTTGGCGCATTTGCTCGCTAGACCCGGCGGCTCTAGCGCTAAACCTATCCAGCCGCCCTGAGTTCAGCCAAGAATTGGTCCACTTCGGCACGGAGCTTGTTCGCTTCATCTGATAGAGATCGCGTAGCAGAGAGAACCTTGGCCGATGCTGCCCCGGTTTCGACCGCTTTGTGGCTCACGCGCGATACGCCACGAGCGACTTCGGTGCTTCTCCTACCAGCATCATTGGCGTAACGAGCGATTTCCTGGGTCGCCGCAACATGCTCATGGACTGCGGTGTTGATGACCTCAGCGATATCGGAAACCTTATCCATCGTAACGTCAATTCCCCTCACCGCGCTGACGGCTTCTTGAGTGGCAGCCTGCATGGCCGAGATTTGTTCGCCGATTTCCTTGGTTGCGTTGCCAGTTTGTGTCGCCAGCGATTTCACTTCCGCGGCCACGACAGCAAAACCACGCCCGGCTTCTCCCGCCCGCGCCGCTTCGATGGTGGCGTTCAGAGCCAGCAGATTGGTTTGCCCGGCAATATCTGAGATCAATTTGACAACGGCTCCGATCCGTTCGCCAACGTGCGATAAATCAGCAACGCCAGCGCTGGTCTTTTCCGCCTGTTCGACAGCTTCTCTTGCAATCGAGGCCGCCTGATGCGCTTGCGAACTGATATCCGCGGTGGTGGATGTCATCTCTTCTGTCGTTGAGGATACCGACAGCACATTTTGGGATGCATTCTCGGACGCAATCGCAACCTCGCCAGCAAGCTCTTGGGTCGTCTGCGCGGTTGTGACTAGAACTTCGGCCAACGCGTGGAGTTCCTTGGCCGATGAGGACACCGCTTTAACAATTTGACCCAGCGCGCCTTCAAACTGATTGGCGAGCTTTTGCATAACCGCCCTGCGGTGGCTCCTTTCCCGCTGTTCAGCAGCGACCCGCTCCGCCGCGAGCTCTTGCCGCGCGAGTGCGTTTTCCTTGAAAATCTTAACGGCGGTTGCCATTTCGCCGATTTCGTCCCGACGAGTCGTCCCGGGTATCGCAATGTCGGCATCACCTTTCGCAATTCGTCGCATGATGTCGGTAATCGCCCGAATGGGCTGCGTGACCCGGCGAACGACAATGAAAAATCCGAGAATCCCAGCGCCAAATGCCAGAATCAATACTGCGACGTGAACGATGAAATTGCGATGAGCCTTGCTGATTATCACGGTCGAACGCTGTTCGGCGGCAGCCAGAGCGGCATCTGCAACTTGGGCGAGCCGATCAAGAGCAGCGTTCGAGCGCGTGATAAGCTCATCGCTGGAGACACCCGCGGCTTTCTGGCTGACGTTTGCCTCGTAAACCGCCCTGCGGATCTGCTCGTAATTGACAAAGGCCTCCTCGTGAGCCGCCCGCACTGTTGTAACGACGTCGCGTGCGACACCTGGACGGGCCGCCAATTGTCGAACCAGCGGCCAGGTCACGTCTGCCTGGGAGCGGAGCTCATTGGAACGCTTTTGTCCCGCAGGTGTGGATCTTCCTATTCCCAATCCCTCAAGGAGAGAGTTGCGTTCCAGTCCGATCCCATCGCGGGCGACCCAAGCAAGTTGCTTGATGCTGATCAATTCGGCGGTTTCGGCGTCGATCATCCTCACTTTTTCGTCGAGCACGCGAAACATCTCTTCAAGGCGGTTCACGACATCTGTGGATGCCACATTGAAATCGGATGCGATGCCTCGGCGGCGGTCCGTCAGGGGAACGCGAAGTGCGCCATCTACCTCCAGTCGGATCGCTTTGAGTTTACTGATACTGCTCAACAAACCGGCGAAGATTTCCTCTTTGGTCCGACGCAATCGATGACGGCGCATTGCTGTAGAACACTCGCGAACGCCGGTTCGGAATCCGCCCGTACTTTGGACGTGACTGCGATGAATTCAGCGGATGCTGGTTCGCTTCCCTCCAGCGTTGTTCGGGTGGGTCCCCGTTCAACGCGGGCAGCCTGCAGGGCCGCAAAGACCGCTCTCGCGGCGCGCACATTATTTAACGCCGCCTGTCCCTCTGCGTGCTGCTGAATGTCGCTGTAAATGGGTATCAGCAACACCCCGATGATCAGCGCGAGCATCAGGCCAAATAGCGCATGCAGAATGGCGCTGATGCGGATGCTCGATTTCCTGGCGCTCATCAAAATCGCTTTATTCTGGTCGCTGGACCCG
>CAWKMR010000024.1:0-66517 GCA_963850705.1 uncultured Alphaproteobacteria bacterium
GCCGCATGAAGGCGCTCGTCACCGAACGCGTCGGCAAGGGCGTGACCTGGTGTCCGTTCCACTTCGCCGGTTGGTTCATGAATGTCGACCAGCGCAGCAAGTATCCGTCGGGCGCCGATCCGATCGTGCTCGGAGAGAGCGTCAACACCGTCACAGGCTACGGCTACGATCCGGTCACCGGAATGCAGGAGCCGAAAGCCATGCTGTGCCAGGTCAGGGCAGCTTAAGGGAGGAATGAACCATGGCTCGCATGAAATTCCTCTGCGACGCGGACCGCTGCATCGAGTGCAACGCCTGCGTCACCGCCTGCAAGAACGAGCACGAGGTGCCCTGGGGCATCAACCGGCGCCGCGTCATCACCATCAATGACGGCCGGCCCGGCGAGCGCTCGGTCTCGATGGCCTGCATGCACTGCACCGACGCGCCCTGCGCGGCGGTATGTCCGGTGAACTGCTTCTACACCACGGCGGACGCGGTGGTTCTGCACTCCAAGGACCTCTGCATCGGCTGCGGCTATTGCTTCTACGCGTGCCCGTTCGGTGCGCCGCAATATCCGCGGGTGGGCAACTTCGGATCGCGCGGCAAGATGGACAAGTGCACGTTCTGCGCCGGCGGTCCGGAGGCGGACAACACGCAGGCCGAATTCGTGAAGTACGGCACCAACCGGCTCGCGGAAGGGAAGCTCCCGCTGTGCGCCGAGATGTGCTCGACGAAATCGCTGCTCGCCGGTGACGGCGAGATCATCGCCCAGATCTACCGCGAGCGCGTGGTCAAGCGCGGCTACGGCTCAGGGGCCTGGGGGTGGCGGACCGCCTATCGCGAGACGATCGCGACGTAAGCGGAAGCTCGACGGGCGACAGCGTCAAGAGATCAGGGAGAACGAGCATGACGGCATTCTTCACGCGCATCCGCAACGCCGTGGGCGTGCTGGTACTGCTGGCGGCGGTCGCTATGGCGATACCCGCCACCGCACAGCAACCCAAGAATCCCGACGGCTCGGTCAATCCGACGGCGAGCTCGGTTCGGGAAGAGCAATTGTTCAAGGAGATGAACCGGATCTCCGGCCGCTGCACGCTGCCGGACCAGAAGGCCTGTACGCTCGAGCAGCCGGCCGGCCGCGACTGGCGGCGCTTCCATCAGGTGACGCTGCCGTGGATCGGCGCCATCGCCATCATCGGAATATTCGCCGGGCTCTTGCTGTTCTATCTCATCCGCGGCACGATTCGGATCGAGGCTGGACGCTCCGGGCGTACACTCCTTCGCTTCAACGCGTTTGAGCGCTTCGTGCATTGGATGACGGCGGTCTGTTTCGTCGTGCTCGCGCTCTCGGGCCTCAACATCACTTTCGGCAAGGATCTGTTGCTGCCGCTGATCGGTCCGGAAGCGTTCACCGGCTTGGCGCAATGGGCGAAATACGCCCACAACTATCTCAGCTTCCCATTCACGCTCGGCGTGGTGCTGACGTTCCTGATGTGGCTCACCTCGAATTTTCCGACCAAGGCCGACATCGAGTGGATCAAGAAGGGCGGCGGAATGGTCGGCCACGAGCATCCCCCAGCCGGTCGCTTCAATCCGGGTCAGAAGATGATCTACTGGCTTGTGGTCGTGGGTGGCGCCGCGGTGGCGGTGACGGGCTATTTTCTGATGTTCCCCTTCTACGCCACCGGTATCGCAGGAATGCAAGTTGCGCAGGTCATTCACGCCCTCGTGGGAGTGCTGTTCATCGCGGGTATGCTGGTTCACATCTACATGGGCACCTTGGGCGAGGAAGGTGCGTTCGAAGTCGATGACCGACGGCACCGTCGACGAGAACTGGGCCAAGCAGCACCACAGCCTCTGGCTGGAGGAGGAGAAGGCCAAGGGCCACGTCGCAGCGCCGACGCCCGGCGGCCGGATGCAGCCGGCCGAATAATTCACCCTGCTTTGAACTCGATTAAGAAGCGCCCGGCTTGCCACCGGGCGCTTCTGCTATATTGGCCGCATGCGCGTTATCGGCCTCGCCGGCTGGAGCGGTTCCGGCAAGACGACACTGCTGACCCGGCTGATCCCGTGCCTCGTGGCGCGGGGCTTGACCGTGTCGACACTCAAGCACGCCCATCACGGCTTCGATTTGGACCAACCCGGCAAGGATTCGCACAGCCACCGCATGGCGGGCGCGACCGAGGTGCTGATCGGCTCGTCCGCGCGCTTTGCCCTCGTCCATGAGCTGCGCGGCGCCGCGGAGCCGACCCTGCACGAGCTTTTGGCGCGGATGTCGCCGGTCGATCTGGTGGTGGTCGAGGGCTACAAGGCGGCGCCAATCCCCAAGCTCGAGGTGCATCGCGCGGCGGTCGGCAAGGCGCTGTTGCATCCGGACGACAACTGCATCGTCGCGGTCGCCTCCGATGTGCCGCTGCCGAAGGTCGAGCTGCCGGTGGTCTCGCTCGACGACGTCGAGAAGATCGCGGACATCGTGACGGTCGAGGCGGCGCCGCTTGCCGATGTGCTCGCTGGAGTACGAGCATGATCCGGTCCGAAAACCGGTTCCCACTTTGCGGGATCATGCTTCAGGGAGCAGCCTGATGGCGCAGCTCTCCGACGACTGTTTTGCGTTTGGCGGCGCGCTGCTTCCGGTCTCCGAGATGGAGCGGCTGATCGCGGAGCGTGTTGTGCCGGTGACCGAGACCGAGACCGTGCCGCTCGCTGCCGCGCGCGGCCGCGTCGTCGCGCAAGATATTCTCGCACCGATCGATCTCCCGCCGTTCGACAATTCGGCGGTGGACGGATTTGCCGTGCGTCATGCCGATCTTGCCTCCACGGGCGACACCCGGCTCAAGGTCGTCGATCGCATCACCGCGGGCCGTACCGCGACCCGCGCGCTCGGCGCGGGCGAGGCGATCCGCATCTTCACCGGCGCGCCGATGCCGGCGGGCGCCGATACCGTGTTCATGCAGGAGGACACCCGCGTCGACGGCGACACGGTGGTCGTGCCGCCCGGCTTGAAGCGCGGTGCCAACAGCCGCGCCGCCGGCGAGGATCTGCGCGCGAAATCGGTGATGCTGCCGGCCGGCCGGCGGCTCACCACGACGCATGTCGCGCTCGCCGCCGCCGTCGGGCTCACCCAATTGCCGGTGCGCCGCCGCGTGCGGATCGCGGTGTTCTCGACCGGCGATGAAATCGTCGAGCCCGGGAATCCCTTGCCGCCGGCCGCGCTGTTCGACGCCAACCGATTCCTGCTCGCCGGGCTTATTGAACGCCTCGGAGCCTCTTTCACCGATCTCGGCATCCTGCCCGACGACAAGGCGCGGCTCGCGCGCGCCATTGCGGACGCCGCCGCCGACCACGATCTCGTGCTCACCTCCGGCGGCGTCTCCACCGGCGAGGCCGATCACGTCCGCGCCGCGGTCGAGAGCATCGGCAAACTCGTGTTCTGGCGGGTCGGCATCAAGCCCGGCCGGCCGGTGGCGATGGGCGTGATCGCGGGCGCCCGGGCGGGCGAGGGCGCCGCTTTCGTCGGTCTGCCCGGCAATCCGGTTGCGGTGTTCGTGACGTTTGCGCGCGTCGTGCGGCCGCTGCTGCTGCGGCTCGCCGGCGCCGAGGTGCTGCCGCTCATTCCGTTGCCGGTGCGCGCGGGCTTTCCCTACAAGAAGCGCAGCGGCCGGCGCGAATACGTGCGGGTGCGGCTGGTGCGCAATGCCGACGGCACGGTAGACGCCTTCAAGCACGCGCAGGACGGCGCCGGCGTCATCACCTCGCTGACCGAAACCGACGGGCTGATCGAATTGCCGGAAGACGTCACGACGGTCGCGCCCGGCGCCACCGTCGGGTTCTTGTCCTACGCCGCGCTGGCGGAGTAGCGACAGCCTCTACCGGCCTCATGCTGAGGAGCGCCCATCAGTGCGTTTACGCACGTCTTCGACGTGCTATGGGCGCGTCTCGAAGCATAGGCCGCCCCATCCTTCGAGACGGTGCTAACGCGCCTCCTCAGGATGAGGGCGGAGAAACGCCGGAGTTTAGATCCGCACGCCCGTCGGTGACGTGAAGGCGGTGTCGGCCGGCTTCTGGACGTAGTTCAGTACTACGACCGCGCCGACGGCGATCACGACAATCGCCAGACATGACATCAGGAAGCTACGCATGTCGAATTCCTCCCAGATAGCGACAGGCTATCGGTATCTATGGGCCGTCTGTAGCCGGGATCAAGTGAATTAAGGTCTAAGTGCCGCTCTTTGCCGCATGATCTTATCCGAAAACCGGTGCCCACTTTTCGGGATCATGCGCTAGCGCTCTTGCGCCGCAACGCGCTCCGCGGCCGCGACGTCGTCGGGGGTGTTGACGTTGAAGAACGGGTCGACCGGCACTTCCGGCCAGTCGGCAATGGCGATGCCGTGACGCGCGGTCCAGATCTCGATCTTGTGCAGGCCCTCGACCAGGAGCGCCCGGCGCAAGTCCTCCCGTAGCGCCACCGGCCACAGGCCCACCACCGGATGCCGCCATTTGCCTGAGCGAGCACAGGCGAGCGGGGTCTTTGCTCCTCGCGTGCGGCGGCAAGCCGCGCCACCAGGTCGGATGGCAGGAATGGGCAGTCGCCCGGCACGCTCGCGACGTCGGCGGTGTCAGGCGCATGCGCCGCCGCCCAGTCGAGCCCCGCCAGGATGCCGGCGAGTGGGCCGGCGAAGTCGGGGATGCTGTCGGCCACCACCGGCAGGCCGGTGTCGGCGAAGCGCGCGGGGTCGCCATTGGCGTTGATGATGAGGCGTGCGCATTGCGGCGTCATGGTCGCGAGCACGCGATCGAGGATGGTCTTGCCGCCGATCATGATGCGCGCCTTGTCGCCGCCGCCCATGCGGCGCGCGAGCCCGCCGGCGAGGATGAGGCCGAGCGGCGGCGTTGTTGAGTTCACTGCCACGGTCCGCGCGTGCGCGTCGCAAAGGTTTGCTCGATCGCGCCTCTGACCAACCGCTCTACATGGGTTGCCTCAGGCGTGGCTATGAAGCCCTCGCCGCGCTTTCCCCAACCGTTGATGCTGAAATGGTTTGCCTCGGCGAAGATCAGGTCACTTGGTCCGAAGAAGCTGGATCTGAGATCGATAAAACGAAGGTGCTCCAGCGGTATGCTCGTGCGCCGCGGGAATGGGCCTGCTGTATCGATCACAACTCGCCGGTTGGTCAGGTGGTAAGTGGTCCGATAGGCGCGTTGCCACATCCAAAGCGCAGCAGCAATGCTAAATGCACTCAGCGCTGCCGCCAGCGTGCCGAAAACGATTTGGCCTACAACCATCATGCTTTGAAGTTTTGGGTCGCTCCGAGGAGCTGCGTGCTTTAGTTCGTACCAGTAAATGGCGCACATGGTCATAAGCACAATTGCGACAAGCAACGGCGGCGCCGCCCTGCGGACCGCGAGCCACGGTGCAATAGGCCTGCCGGACCAGATCATATGTTCCCCGGCGTCGAGTTCGACCTCATTCGTCATGCACCGCCGCCTTGCGCCGGTGCTTGGCGCTCTCCTCCTCGACGTAGCGCAGGTCCTGGTCGAACACGATGCGGTCTTCGCCGGCGAGCGCGACAAAGCGCTTGCCGCGCGCGCGGCCCACGAGAGTCAAATTTGCCTTGCGCGCAAGCTCGACGCCCCAGGCGGTGAAGCCTGAGCGTGACACCAGGATCGGGATGCCCATGCGCACGGTCTTGATCACCATCTCGGAAGTCAGCCGCCCGGTGGTGTAGAAGATCTTGTCGTCGGGCCGCACGCGGTGCTTGAACATCCAGCCGGCGATCTTGTCGACCGCGTTGTGGCGGCCGACGTCCTCCATATAGACCAGCGGGCGGTCCTCGACCGCCAGCACGCAGCCATGGATCGCGCCGGCTTCGAGATAGAGCGAGGGCGTGGTGTTGATCGTGTTGGCCAGCTTATAAAGCCACGACGTGCGCAACTCCGCGTCCGGCAGCTTCACGTCCTCCAGCGCCTCCATCAGGTCGCCGAACACGGTGCCCTGCGCGCAGCCGGAGGTCTGCACCTTCTTCTTCAGCTTCTTCTCGTAATTGGTCTTGCGCTTGGTGCGCACCACGACGACCGCGAGCTCCTCGTCGTAGTCGACGCCGGTCACGACGTCGTCCGGCTTGAGCATGTTCTGGTTGAGCAGATAGCCGATCGCGAGATAGTCGGGATAATCGCCGATGGTCATCGCCGTGACGATCTCCTGCGAATTGAGGAAGATCGTCAGCGCGCGCTCGACCGTCACGCGGGTCTCGAGCGGCTGCCCGGTCTGATCGATGCCGGTGACGCGCTCGGTTAGCCGCGGATCGTGTGGATCCGGCTGAATGAGATAGCGCTCCGCCGGCACGCCCACGAGCCGAATCGTGGATTTGGCTGCGTTGGATTTAGCCGCGGTTTTGGCCCGCTTTCTGGCCATGATCGAAAACGCCTTTCTGGTATCGCGGCGGACTTATACCAGAAAAGCGAAGGCTCAAGAAAAGCGAAAGCCCGGCCTGGGCCGGGCTCCACGGGCGAAACCGTCGCCGCGCGTAAATCGCGTGCTTAATGAAGGCCGCCAAACAGCCAGATAACCAGGATGATTGGAATCGGAATGCCGATCAGCCAAAGCAGAAGTCCCTTACCCATCTTGTTCCTCCAACGCTGTTCGCTACTTCGGCAACTCAATGCAGGAACCCCGGAAATGTTCCGCATTCTTCGCAATAAATTGCGGAAACATTCGCGCCAGCCGCACGTTGTCTCTGTGTCAACGCGAAGGAGAGACGCATGAGAAAACTCGCTATCGGCATTATCGCCGCGGGGACCTTGATGGCAGCGGCGCCTGCTGCAATGTCGCAGGTCGCGATCGAGGGACCAGGTGTCGGCATTCGCGTCGGCCCCCAGCCGTACTATCGGGATCATGACCGTTGGAGTCGCGATGGCTATCACAGCTACGCATGGCGTGAGCGCGGTTGTCGCACGGTAACGGTGCGTGAGCGCATGCCGGACGGCAGGATCTTGGTTCGAACGCGAGAACGCTGCTAACCAACAAGCGCACCAAGTGAGGACGTAAATGGCCCCGCATTGGCGGGGCCATTTACGTGACGTCTCGCTTATTGAGGGGGCGTCTACTGCTGCGGCATGCCCGCCGCTTCGCGCACCTTGTTCCAGCGCGCGAATTCATCCGCCATGTGCCTGCCGAACGCCTCGGGTGTCGAGGCGTGCACATCCACGCCGGCTTTGGTCAGGCGTTCGCGCACCGCCGGCTCCGCGAGGATCTCGTTGACCGTGCTGTTGAGCTTGGCGATAACCGCGGGCGGCATGCCGCGCGGTCCGAAAAAGCCATACCACGTCGTGACGTCGTAGCCCGGCACGGCGCCGGATTCGATAACCGCCGGCACCTTCGGCACCGCCGGCGCGCGATCCTTGCCGGTCACGGCGATCGCCTTAAGCTGGCCGGATTGAATCTGTCCCAGCACCCCCGGCACGGTATCGAACAGCACGTCCACCTGCTTGCCGAGCAACGCGCCGACGGCTTCGGGCGTAGTGCGGAACGGGACGTTCAGCACGTTGATGCCGGCGCTTTGGCTGAACAGCGACGCGGCCATGTGCTGGGTAGCGCCAAAGCCCGGCGCGGCGATCGACAACTTGCCGGGATTGGCCTTCGCTGCGGCGATCAGATCCTTGACGTTGTCGGCCGGAAAGTCCGAGCGCGCCACGATCACGAAGCCGGCAGCCGCGATCTGCCCGATCGAATCGAACGCCGTGAGCTGATCGTACGGCATCGACTTCCGCAGCACCGCCGCGATGGTCTGGCCTGCGGTCATGACGCCGAGCGTGTAGCCGTCCTTGGCGGCGCGCGCGACCGCGTCATTGCCCAGGATGCCGCCTGCGCCGGGCCGGTTTTCAACCACCACCGACTGGCCGAGCTTTTCCTGCATCCGCTGCGCAAGAATGCGGCCGACGATGTCGGTGCCGCCGCCGGGTCCGAACGCGATGATGATACGGATCGTGCCCTGCGGCCACTCCTGGCTCTGCACTGGCGCAACAAGGCCCACCGCTGCAATGAGCGCAGCGGCAATCGTCAGCAATATCCTGTTCACGGCGTTCCCCTGGGTGACATTTTTGTCGTTGGCCGTGGAACGATATGGGCTTGCGGTCGAGGGGTCAATTTGCGCCGGTCCGAGCAACATTCGCAAAATCGCCTGCCGAAACGGGATGCGAATGTTAGAATCGGATCACTAGCCTGGCAGGAAGGCGCTTGCCCCGGTCGTCGCGTCGACCAGCCGCTCAATTGGCGCGCGGTAGAGCTCCTGCAATTGCTCGATTGTGAGCACGCGTTTGACTTCGCCTTCGGCGAGGCAGGCGCCATCGCGCAAGAGATAGGCGCGATCGGCCGTGCGGAGTGCATGGTTCGGATCATGCGTGGTGAACAGCACGCCATGGCCGGACGCCGCGAGCGCGCGTATCTCGCGCATCACCTTGCCCTGGTTGCCGAAGTCGAGGCTCGCGGTAGGCTCGTCGAGCACGATGAATTGCGGCTCCTGCGCCAGCGCACGCGCCAGCAGCACGAGCTGGCGTTCGCCGCCGGAGATCATTGTGTAGGGCCGCTCCTTCAAATGCGCGATGCCGAATTCGCTTAGTGCGCGGTCGGCGACCGCGCGGTCTTTCGCTGATGGCCGGCTGAATAAACCGCCGTGCGCGGTGCGGCCCATCAGCACGACGGTCTCGACCGAAAATGCGAAGGTCGGATTGTGGACCTGCGGCACATAGGCGACGCGGCGCGCGCGGTCACGGATCGAGAACGCCTCAAGCGAACGGCCGTCGATCTGCGCCTCGCCGGCGAGCGGCTTCAGGATACCAAGCAACGTCTTGAGCAGCGTGGTCTTGCCGCCGCCGTTCGGACCGAGCAGCGCGAGCACCTCACCCTGCTTGAGCGCGACGTCGAGTCCGCGTCCGACCACGCGGTCGCTGTAGCCGATGGTAAGGTTGCGGCCGGAAAGCGTCACGACCAGTTCCTCTGCATGCCGGCGAGCAGCCAGATGAAGAACGGCGTGCCGATCACTGCGGTCAGGATGCCGAGCGGAATTTCGATCGGTGCCACGGTCCGTGCCAGCGTGTCGATGAAGAGCAGGTATCCGCCGCCGAGCAGCGCGCAGGTCGGCAGCAGCTTCGGGAAGTCCGGACCGACCAGTGCGCGCGCGAGATGCGGCACAACGAGTCCGACCCAGCCGATGACGCCCGCCGCCGCGACACTCGCGGAGGTCACCAGCGTTGCCGCCACCACGATCGCGATCCGCATCGGCCCGGTCGGAACGCCGAGCGCGCGCGCCTCCTCCTCCGGCAGCGACATCACGTTCATGCGCCAGCGCAGCGCCACCAGCACCACGGTTCCGATCGCGACCGGCCCTGCGAGCGGAACAAGGTCGCCGACATTGGTCGCCGCGAGGCTGCCGAGCAGCCAGAACGTCATCGCAGGAAGCTGGTTGTAGGGATCGGCAAGATACTTCACGAGCCCGACGCCGGCGCCGAGCAACGCGCCGACCACCACGCCGGTGAGCACGAGCACCAGGATCGGATCGCGCGATTGCAGCGCCGAGCCGATGCCGTAAACCGCAGCGACGGCGATAAGACCGCCGCCGAAGGCCAGGATCTCGATCCCGATCACGCCGAGCGAGAAGTAAATGCCGAGCACCGCGCCGAGCGCCGCTCCCGACGACGCACCGAGTATATCCGGCGATACCAGCGGATTGCGGAACAGGCCCTGGAATGCGGCGCCGGCGACCGCGAGCGCCGCGCCGACCAGTACCGCCGCGATCACACGCGGCCCGCGCACCAGCAGGATCACGTTTTGCGTCGCTTCGGGCACCGCCGGCACACGTCCGGTCGCGCGCGACCACAGGACGTCGAACAGTTCGCCAAGGCCAACTGGATATCGCCCGACAGCGAAGGCGACGATCAGGCCCGCCACCAGCACGAGCGTGGCGATCAGCAGGCCTGGAAGAAGACGGTGAGTCATGCGCTGCGCATCAATCGCGTCCTGCCAGCACGCGGTCGATCTGCGCGTCGCTTAGCGGCACGTGATAGAAGCGCTGATAGAACTCGCGCGTCAGCGTGCGGAGATTCTCGGGAAAAAGGTCGGGATAGAGAATTTTTGCCAGCCACCATAGTCCGATCAGCCGGTTCACCGACGGCGGGAAATCGACCCAGCCAAACGGCAGTTTCGGCGACAGGTGAACGCGCTTTGCCTGCACCGCCGCGACTGGCCGCCAGGTCGGCATGGCTGTGGACGGTCTCCGCGAAATCCTTGTCGATGGTGACGATCACCTCGGGATTCCAGACCAGCACGTCTTCGATCGATACGGTGGCGAGGCCACCGCGCGTGCCGCCCGCCACGTTGCGTGCAAGCAGTTCGATGGTCTCCACGTTGATCGAGCCCCCAAGCCCGGTCTCAAGTCCACGCGGGCCGCGCGCGTAGTAGACGCGCGGCCGTTTCTCGGGCGGCGGGAGGCGACCGGTGATTGTCTTGATGGTCTCGTCGGCATAGCGCGCGGCAGCCTCGCCGGCGTCGCGGCGTCCGGTCAGTGCGCCGATGGTGCGGTAGGTGCCGGCAATGCCGTCGAAGCGTCCGTCGAGCAGCGCATAGGGAATGCCGGTTTGCTGCTGCACGCGATCGGCAAGCGAAATGTAGGTGTTGTTGACGATGCCGATGTCGAGGATCAAGTCAGGCTTGAGCGCCAACACCACTTCGAGATTGGCGGTATTGCCGCGCCCGGTGATGCGGCCGACCTCCGGCCGCGGGCCGATCTTGGGGTCGAGGAATTCGAGTTCGTCGGCGCGATTGGCGCGCGGCCAGCCGAGCAGGAGATCGGGCGCCACCGTATAGAGCGTGATAGCGGCCGGTGGGCCGGCCGGAAACACGCGCGTCACCTGTGCAGGCATCGGCACGGCACGTCCCGCGCTGTCGGTCACGCTTTGGGCGCGCGCGCTGGTCGGCGTAATCAACGTCGCCGACAGGCCGGTCAGAAAAATTCGTCGATCGACGTGCATTCCGCGCGCTACTGCAAATCAATGGGCGCGGCGAGACTACATCAAGTTGCGCGCGCCATTGCCAATCGATCTGTTCACGGCGGGCGGCCGCGCGCCGGGCAGAGGAAGGGCGGCAAGGTGCCACGCCTCATCGAAGTAACGGAGAATATCTTTTATATAAATATTGTGTGATCATCATATAAATACAGTCTCTCCGGCCGCGAGGCAGCTGCAGTCGTAATTTATGTAATAGTTATTCTCAGTTTATACATAGGCGTTTGATTTAGCCGTCGCTGTCCTGTGATTAAACCATTGAAAACAAACATATTATTATGATGTTGCTTATCTGCAACTGGTATAAATAATCCGTAACTTCTGCATAAATACCGCATTGCCTACCGATGAGGTGAGGCTACTCTGCACGGGTCCGGAGGGGCATCCCGTGCTGGTTTCGCCATCGCGGGATGGAAAAGGGGGCTCTAAACGGTGCGTGGCACCTGGCGGAGACAGGACCCTCCTGTAACGCAACTTGGAGGTTCCAAATGAAGATGGTGAAAAGTCTTCTCCTCGGTTCGGCCGCGGGTTTGATCGCGGTTGCCGGGGCGCAGGCTGCCGATCTTCCCGTCAAGGCCAAGCCGGTCCTATACGTGAAGATCTGCACGCTCTACGGAGACGGGTTCTACTACATCCCGGGTTCCGACACTTGTATCAAGTTCGGCGGCTATGTGCGGGCGGACTACAACTTCAACGGCCGCACCCCGCATGTGCTCGGCGCCAACGGTGCACAGGATCGCACCGTTAGCCGGTGGACTACCCGGCATCGTGCCAACCTGACGACCGATGTGCGCACGCAGACTGCCTATGGCACGCTGCGGGCGTATACCAGCATCAACGCCGAAGTTGCGGAAGGAACCGCGACGCTCGGCACGCACCGCGCGTTCATTCAGTGGGGTGGCTTCACCTTCGGTCGCACGGTGTCGTTCATCGATCACGAAGGCAGCTTGGGTGACAGCGGTATGCGGTCGCTCTACACCGGACTGGTGGACAGCACGACCGGCGCCGCAGGCATCAACCAGATCGCCTATACGTGGCAGCTGGGCAATGGCGTCACCTTGAACATCGGCGCTGACGATCCGCGTGTCGGCTCGATCGCCAACTTGCAGGGTGTTGCCCTCAACGGCTTCACGTTTGGATCCGATCCGGCCAGTTCCAGGCATGGTACCTCGCATCCTGATCCGTGGATTTCGTTGCGGGTCAGCCAGGCCTGGGGCCGTGCCAGCGTGGCATTCATCGGCCACGAAAATCAGGCGACCTACTACACAGGTGCCTGCGCGCAGGCCAACACCACGCAGTGCGGCTATCCGAGCGACGTGTGGGGTTGGGCGGTGCTCGCCGGTGCCGAGATCAAGCTCGACATGTTGAGCCCCGGCAGCCGTGTCGGCTTCTTCGGCACCTACGGTGTCGGCGCGTCACGGCTCACCCGGAACAGCCAGACCAGCCCGGGCCTGTATGGCTCCGGCAACCAGATCGCCTTCGGCATCCTGACCGACGCGGTCTATGTCAACGGCGGAAGCCTGGAGCAGACCACCTCGTGGGCGGCCGGCGGCGGCTTCGAGTACTTCTGGACGCGTAACTTCTCGAGCACGATCTACGGCGGCTACACCAGGACCGAGTACAACGCCACGGCTTCGACCCTGATCTGCGACCGGGTCGGCCACTCGGGCGCCTGCGATCCCAACTACAACCTCTGGCAGATCGGCACGCACCACGACTGGTTCCCGCTGCCGGGTCTGCGGTTTGCGGTCGACGTGTTGTACACGGGCGTCGATTCGGCGTTCTCCGGCCAGACCGTCACGGTCGGCAAAGCGCAGGGTGCTCGTCCGACCGGTGTCTATCAGGCCAAGGATCTCGGCCTCACCTCGGTCATGTTCCGCGCCCAGCGCACCTGGGGCGGAAACTGAGCTCATAACGCGACACCAGTCCCGCGACGTCAGAACCTCCGTCGCGGGCAATCGCTGCCATCGGGATGCCCCCCGCTGCAGCCACCTAACCCCGGCTCACTGCCGGGGTTTTTTGTCGTCAGGCGCGCGGACTTCGTCCATGCACCGGGGCGTCATCGAAAGGCGGTCAGCGCGCTCATCCCGAATTTGCAACGACGCCCGTCAGGGCATCTGCGATCCAACCGAAGGCCGCACGGCATACAGGTCGTCCGGCGGCACCACCATCACCACCGCAAAGCGAATTCCGACCGCAAGGATCAGTGCTCCCAACAGCAGACGCAGCCATTCGGCTCGCATCTTCTGCCCGGCCTGCGCCCCGAACTGCGCGCCGATGCTGCCTCCCACCATCAGCATCAGCGCCAGCACCGCATCGACCTGATGATTGGTCGCGGCGTGCAGCACCGTTGCCGAGATCATCGTCACCAGCGTGAGGACCGTGGAGGTGCCGATCACGGTCGCCGTCGGCACCCGCAACACGTAGACCAACATCGGCACCAGCAGGAACCCGCCGCCGATGCCCATGATCGCGCCGATGAAGCCCATCACGAGCCCGATGATCCACACCGGAATGACGGAGACGAAGATGCGCGAGCGCTTGAAGCGCAGCTTGAGCGGCAGGTGGTGCAGCCAGGTGTGGCTGCCGGGGCGGCGCAATTCCACCGGCTTGCCCTGACGCTCGCGGATGATTGCGCGCAGGCTCTCGGCCGCGAGCGTCGTGCCGACCGCCGTCAGCAGCACCACGTAAGAGAGACCGATCGTGACGTCGAGTTGTCCCAGCCTGCGCAGCAGCGTGAACAGCGCCACGCCGGCCACCGTACCGAGCACGCCGCCGACCAGCAGCATGAGCGCAAGCGGCAGATCGATCGCGTTCCGCCGCCAATAGCTGATAGCGCTGGAAAACGACGATGCCGCGATGTGGCTCGGAACCGTGGCCACGGCCACCGACGGCGATATGCCGAGGAAGATCAGGAGCGGCGTCATCAGGAAGCCGCCGCCGATGCCGAACATGCCGGAAATGAATCCGATGGCGACGCCAAGCCCGAGGATGACGAGGATGTTGACCGGCAGGTCTGCGATCGGGAGATAGAACTGCACGGGGCGGGGGGCCGTCGTTTGCGGGATGCGGGGGTCAGTGAGCGTGGCCCCTCATTACGCCATTTTACGACGCGTCCGCCTGCGACGATTGCGGCCCTGGCCGCGATCTTTATTGCGGCAATCCCGGCGCCGAGAACCCGTGCTTGGCCAGGACCTTTTGCCCCGCCGCCGACAGGATGAACATCGCGAAGCGATAGGCGTCCGCGGGCGCGTCCGCCATGACGGTCATGCCGTAGTCGGCGGCGACTGCGAGCGCATCGGGAAGCTGCACGAGCTGCTGGCCGGGGCTCTCACTCTGCGCGGCCATCGTATTGGTGCAATAGGTCAGGAACAGGTCGGCACGACCTTCGGCAACATGCCAGCCATAGGCAGTGCGGCCTTTGGGCGGCACGGCGCTCGACGGTGCCCCCACAAGTTGCAGCGCCCGTTTCTCGAGGATTGCGAATGATCCCGGTCTAAGCTTCTCGGCTTTGCGGAACACCTCCCAGGCATAGTCGCCGGACGGGTCCGCCTTCGGCGTCGAGGTCGCGAGCTTCACCGCCGGATCGAGCATGCGGTCGAGCAGGGTCGCCGGCGTCACGGCAAGTCCGGGCCGCACCAGCGCGCACAGCCGGTTGCGCGCGAACAGCACGACCGGTCCGCTTTTCTTGGCATCCGCCAGCGCCTGTGGATGCTCCATATTGGCGGAGGTGAACACCTGTGCGCGCTCGCCCTTCGCGATGGCGTCCTTGAGCGTGCCGGACGCGCCGAACGTGGCCTGCACGGTGACGCCCGCTGCTGGTTCATAGGCGGCGATGATCTCGGTCAGCGCGAAGCGCAAGCTGCCGGCGGAGTGGAGAAGCACGGGATCTGCGGCGACGGCGGGCATTGTCATTGTCGTGATCGCTGCAAGCAGGATTGCGAAACCGCCAAGCGCGGCGTTCTGTGAGAGTCCGCATAATTCCTCACGCCCCCGGCGAATTCGCGTTCGGGAAGAATAGTTGCAACCCGCCGATCTTGTAGTCCGCGATCGTCTTCTGGCCTTCGGGCGAGATCAGCCAGTCGATGAAGGCCTGGCCCAGCTCTTTCTTCACATGCTTGTGCTTCTCGGGGTTCACCAGCATGACGCCGTACTGGTTGAACAGCCGGTTGTCGCCTTCGACCGCGATGACAAGCTCGCCGCGGTTCTTGAACGACAGCCAGGTGCCGCGGTCGGTGAGCACGTAGGCGTCGGAGGCGGACGCGGTGTTGAGCGCCGCGCCCATGCCCTGACCGATCTCCTTGTACCAGGTGCCGCGATCCTTCGAGATGTCGATACCGGCCGCCTTCCAGAGATCGAGCTCGGCGGCATGCGTGCCGGACTTGTCGCCGCGGGAGATGAAGGCCACGCTCTTTCCTTTGATGGCCTTGAGCGCGGCAACGATATCCTTCGTGCCGTTGATGCCGGCGGAGTTGCTCTTCGGCCCGACCAGGATGAAGTCGTTGTACATCACCGGATAGCGTCGAACGCCGAACCCGTCGGCCACGAACTTCTCTTCCTGCGGCCTCGCGTGCACGAACACCACGTCGGCGTCGCCGCGCCGGCCGGTGTCGAGCGCCTGGCCGGTGCCCTGCGAGATGACGCGCACGTCGATGCCGGACTTCTTCTTGAACGCCGGCAGGATGTGTCCGAACAGGCCGGAATCCTGGGTCGAGGTCGTCGAGGCGACGACGATCGATTTGTCCTGCGCGAAGGCGGCCGAGGATGCGATCAGCGAAGCGGCTGTCGCAAATGCCAGAAATGAACGGCGTGTGGGCATATTGCTCTCCCGTTTGTCAGTCCGCGTTCAAACCAGGAGCTCGCCGGCAACGAAGCGGGCGGCCTCCGAGGTCCTGGGGTTGTTGAAGAAGGTCGTTGCGTCACTCGTTTCGACGATGCGGCCGCGATGCATCAGAACGACATCGCCGGCCAGCCGACGCGCCTCGCCGAGGTTGTGCGTCGCCATCACCACCTTGATGCCGCGCGCGGTGATATCGCGGATCAAATCCTCGACCGACTTGGTCGCCGCCGGATCGAGGCTCGCGGTCGGCTCATCGAGGAACAGAACCTGCGGGTCCTTGGCGAGGGCACGCGCAAGTGCAAGCCGCTGCTGCTCGCCGCCGGAAAGCTTTCGCGCCGGACGGTCGCCGAGGTCGCGCAAGTCCGACCAGCGCCAGCAGCTCGCGGACACGCGCGTCGCGTTCGGCGCTTGGGACATCGGCGGCCTCCAGCGCATAGCGCAGGTTCGCCGCGGTGCTGCGCCGGAGCATGACCGGGCGCTGAAACACGATGGCGCGGCGATCGGGCGATGCGTCCGCGCGTCCGCCCCAGGTCGCGCGCCCGGCGGTGGGCTGGATGAGGCCCATGGCAAGGCGAAGGAGGGTGGTCTTGCCGGCGCCGTTCGGCCCGATCGACCACGGTCGGCGCGCCGGCGGCGAACGCTGAGCGCGATCCGGTCGAGGATCGTCACGTCGCGCACGACGAACGAAACGTCTTCGAGCAGGATCGGAAGGTTGGTGACCGGAGGGCGCATGCTCATCCCGCCATCCGTTCGCCGAAGCGGCGCGTTCCCCACGCCGCCGCGTTGATCACCATCACGATGACGATCAGCACCATGCCGAGGCCGATCGCGAGCGGCAGGTCGCCCTTGGAGGTTTCCAGTGCGATCGCCGTGGTCATGGTGCGCGTGAAGCCATCGATGTTGCCACCGACGATGATCACGGCGCCGACTTCGGCAGCGGCGCGGCCGAAGCCTGCGAGCAACGCGGTGAGCAGGCTGAAGCGGCCGTCCCAGAGCAGTGTCGCGACGCTGCCGAGCGTGCCGACATTCATGGCTTTCAGCTCGTCGCGATATTCGAGCCAGAGATCTTCGATGGTCTGCCGCGCCAGCGCGGCGATGATCGGCGTGATCAGGATCGTTTGCGCGATGATCATCGCTTGCGGCGTGAACAGGATGCCCCACGAACCGAGCGGCCCCGATCGCGACAGCAGCAGATACACCATGAGTCCCACCACGACCGGTGGAAGTCCCATCAACGCATTGAGGACGACGATCCATCCGTCGCGGCCGCGGAAGCGCGACAGCGCGAGCCAGGCGCCAAGCGGCAGCCCGATCAGCGCCGCGAGCAGGACGGCCGACAGGCTGACGATCAGCGAGAGCCGGACGATCGCGAAAAGCGCGGGATCGCCAGCAAGAACAAGCTGCAAAGCGGACACGTTTTCCGGCATAGTGTCTCCGCGCAAACACTTGCATTCTCGGTCTTATTTGGTCAATTTACGTGATGTATTCAGTAATTATGCAGGTATTTGCATGGCGGAATTGCTGACCACCGAGGAAGCCGCGACCTACCTCCGGTTGTCGGAGCGCAAGCTCTATGAGCTCGTCGCGAACGGCGCCGTGCCCTGCACCAAGGTGACGGGCAAATGGCTGTTCCCGAAGGCTGCGCTCGACCGCTGGCTCGCCGCCGGATACGCGGGACCCCCGGCCTTCGTGCATGCGTCGGCGCCCGCGATCGTCGGCGGCAGTCATGATCCGCTGCTGGAATGGGCGTTGCGCGAGAGCGGCTCGCGACTCGCGAGCTCTGCCGGAAGGCAGCGAGGCCGGACTACAGCGGCTTGCGCATGGCGAGGTCAGCGCGGCCGCGATTCATTTGCATCGGCTCGACGGCGACGACGACGCGGCGAACGTCGACGCGGTCGCCATTGCGCCCGGCCTGCATGATGCGGTGCTGATCGCCTTCGCCCGGCGCGAGCAGGGGCTCATCGTCGCCGCCGGAAATCCGCTTGGATTGAGCAACATCGCCGGTGTCGCATTGAAGCGCGCACGGCTTGCCCTGCGTCCGCAGGGCGCCGGTGCGCAACTTCTGCTGCTGTCGCTCGCCGCGCAGGCCGGACTTGCGCTCGACGCGTTTGCGGCCGTCAAGCCGGTGTGCCCCACCGGCCCCGACATCGCGCAGGCGATTCGCGCCGGCCGAGCGGATTGCGGCGTCGCAACGCGATCGGTCGCACAGACGGCGGGACTTGGATTCGTGCCGCTGGTTTGGGAGCGGTTCGATCTCGCGCTGCGCCAGCGCGACTACTTCCTTCCGGAGCTGCAGGCGCTGTTCAAGTTCGTACGGACCGAGGCATTTCACGTCCGCGGGCGCGAACTGACCGGCTACGACACGGCCGAGGCCGGAGACGTCCGCCTGGTCAATTGAGCCCTCGCCATGCGGGTTGCCTTACCCCTGACGCCGACTATATTGCGCCGCACTTCCAGGCGATTTCGCGCGTCTTTACGTCAGGACCCGTGCGCCCTAAGGAAGGTCTGCAGGAGAGGTGGCCGAGTGGCTTAAGGCGCTCGCTTGGAAAGCGTGTATACGGGAAACCGTATCGTGGGTTCGAATCCCACCCTCTCCGCCACTAATGGGCGCGGTATTTTCTCCGTGTTGTATCAACCGGGAAGAAGCCGAACAATTGGCAGGCGTCTGGGCCCGACTTCTGTACAGCCTCCGACCTGCCATCAGCCCATTTGACGTTCTCCGTCGATCAAGGACAAAGTCAAGGCCGTGATGCCGCAGCGCTGATTGAGTGCGCCACCAAGAGAAAAATGCCTCGCGAGAGATTGATAGGGGTAATCGTGCCAAGCCAGAGAACGATTGAAGTCGACGCTATCAGGAATTTGGTCATTGCTGGATGGACCGGGCGCAATGTGGCCGCGCTGGAAGCTCACATCAAGGAGTTGGAGGCACTCGGCGTGAAGCGCCCCAAGACCGTACCGATCTTCTATCGCAACGCCGCTTCACTGCTGACTACGGCGCCGGCGATTGAGTGCGTCGGCGGCAAATCGAGCGGCGAGGTCGAGTTCGTGCTCTATTCATTGGACGATGGAATGTGGCTGGGCGTCGGCTCCGACCACACCGACCGCAAGGCCGAGACTATCGCGGTGACGCTCTCGAAGCAGATGTGCGCGAAACCGGTCGGCCCACAGCTCTGGCGCTATGACGAGGTCAAACCGCATTGGGACAAGCTTAAGCTGCGCTCGTTCGTGTCAGGTGAGGGCGCGGCGCGCCGACCCTATCAAGAGGGTTCGGTGACCAACATGCGGTCGCCGGAAGAGCTGATAAAGCTCTACACCGGCGGTGATGCACTTCCGCCCGGCACTGCGATGTTCTGCGGCACGTTCGCCGTGCACGGTGGCTTTTCATATTCCGGAAACTTTGAGATGGAGCTGGAAGACCCGGTGTTGAATCGGAAACTGACCCATAGCTACCGCGTGATCGAGCTGCCCGATGAAGGCTGACGCAAGAACGATCGCGGAATCACTGGGCGGGGTTTTGGTGTAGTCCTATAGTGTCGAGCCGGCATGGCCTCGGCCGCAAACGAAGACAGAGAAAGCTCAATGAAGAATACGCTCGACGGCGGTGATGCCATTCTGGAAGCCATTCGCGATCTTGGGGTGAAGCACATCCTTTCTTCCCCGGGGACGGAGTGGTCCTCGATATGGGAGGCGATGGCCAAGCAGACCCAGCGGGGCCAAGACGGCCCCAAGTTCATGGACTGCTGGCATGAGACCCTCGCGGTCGACATCGCGGCCGGCTTCACGCTCGCGACCGGCGAGATGCAAGCCGTTCTGCTGCATGCGGGCTCAGGGCTTCTGCAGGGAATGATGGGGGTGCACGGCGCTTTGATTGCCGGCGTCCCGATGCTGGTGATCTCCGGTGAATCCACCACTTACGGCGAGCAGCCGGACTTCGACCCCGGCCGCCAGTGGATAGACAACCTGTCGATCGTCGGCGGGCCTCAGGCTCTGATTCAGCCGCTGGTCAAATACGCCTGCCAGACGTCGAGCCCTCACACGATTTATGAAAGCATCGTCCGTGCGGGAGAGATGGCGCAACGCACGCCAGTCGGCCCGACCTATCTTTCGATTCCTCACGAGACGATGGTGGCAGCCTGGTCGATGCCGGAACAGCGGCGCGCGGTGCCGCCTGCGCCCATGCTCGTGAGTGCGCCAAATGACATTGCGCGGGTGGCGGAGTTGATCGCCAAGGCGCGCAACCCGGTCGTGCTGACCGAGGGAGCGGGCCGGACACTGGAAGCGTTCGACGCACTGGTTGCTCTGGCTGATCTGGTCGCGCTGCCGATCGTGGAGAAGCCCGGCGCAACCTTTGCGAACTTCCCCAAAGATCATCCGATGCACCAGGGGCACGACTTCAAGCCGTACTGGGACACGAGTGACCTCGTCCTCGTGATCCAGACGCGGACGCCCTGGTATCCGCCGAGCGACAAGCCGCCGAACGCCGTCATCGTCGATATCGACGACGTTCCGCATCGCCCCTATATGGCCTACCAGAGCCATCAGGCGAACATCTATCTGGAAGGCGATACGGCCACGGCGCTGCGTGACATTGCAAGTGCGCTGCGCGGCATGACGCTTGACGATCGCGCGATCAGCGAACGTCGTGCGAAGCTGACGGCCTCGCACGAGGCCTTGATGGAGAAGCGGCGCGCCCAGCAGTCGGCTGCCCGCAAGAAAACGCCGATCGATCCGGTCTGGCTGTGTGCAGCGTTGGGAGAAACGCTGCCCGACGACACGATCTATATCGACGAAGTGACGACTCATACCGCATTGCTGCGCGAGCATATCCGCTGGAACAAGCCGCAAAGCCTGTTCACGCGCCAGGGCGGTCTTGGGCAGGGAATTGGGATTTCGCTTGGCGTGAAGCTTGCCAATCCGGACCGGCCGGTCGTTACGCTGATCGGCGACGGCGGCTTTCTGTACAATCCCGTCCTTCAAAGCTTCGGGGCTTCGCGCGATTACAATCTGCCGATCATGGTGGTGATCTTCAACAACAAGAAATACGCCGCCATGCAGAACATGCACAAGCGCATGTATCCGGAAGGCGTGGCTGTCGAAACCGGAAACTATCTGGGCACTCACATCAATGGCCCGGACTACGTGAAGGTGATCGAAGCGTTCGGCGGCTACGGCGAACGGGTCGAGGACCCGGAGGCATTGCCGGCCGCGCTGAAGCGCGCTCAAGACGCTGTTCGTGCCGGCAGGACCGCCGTTCTTGATGTGATCGTTGCTGCCTGATCGCAAACGCGGTTCGACCGTTCGCACCCGAGCTCCGGCCGCTATGCTTTGACAGGAGAGAGAGATGAACGCGACGCGCGCAGCGATCGCACTCGTCGCCGTCGCCATGATTGTGTCGAGCGCCGCGACCCGGTCCGATGCGTCGGAAGATGTCGCGGCCTTCTACAAGGGAAAGACGGTCAGCGCGATCATCGGGTATCCGCCAGGGGGCGGGTACGATATCTATATGCGCGCACTTGCGCGGCATATCGGCCGGCATATTCCCGGCAGTCCCATCGTGCTGCCTCGCAATATGCCGGGTGCAGGGAGCCTGGTCGCCGCCAACAACATCTACAACACTGCAGCGAAGGACGGCACGGCCATCGGCATCTTTGCCTCGTCCACCCTGTTTTCCGTCAAGCTCGGTGAAACCAAGGGCAATTTCGAGATCGACAAATTCACCTGGATCGGCAACATGGACCAGACGATCGGGACATGCGTCGTTCACAGACGCGCGAACATCACGTCATTCCAGGACCTCTTCGCCAGGAACGCGATCTTTGGGGCTTCCGGCCCTTCGGCCGTCAACAGCATTCATGTGCGAGGGTTCAATGCGCTGCTCGGGACGCGCATTCAGATCGTCAACGGCTATCCAGGTTCGACCGACGTGTTGCTGGCGATGAGCCGCGGCGAAGCCGACGGCGGATGCGGATTTGCGCTGTCATCGCTCAAGACGACGCGACGCCAGGACTGGGAGTCCGGAGAGATCAGAGCAATCATCCAGACAGGATTTGAGAAAAGCGACGAACTCAAGGACGTTCCTCACGTCTACGACTACGCGAAGACCGAGGACGATAAGAAGGTCATGCATCTGCTCTATGGCACGCACGCGCTGGGTCGTCCCATCTCGGCCCCGCCCGGTGTTCCGGCTGACCGCGTCAAGGCGCTGAGGGATGCATTCAACGCTACCATGAAGGATCCAATGTTCCTCGCCGAGGCCGGCAAACAGGACATGCCGATAGATCCATGGACGGGCGACCAGACCGAGCAGTGTGATCGTCCAGTTCACCAGCTATCCGCCTGCGATCTATGACCGAGCGAGACGCGTTCTCGAGGCGGCTGAGGCCAAGTAAGAGTCGATCTGAAGGGTTACGATTTCAAAGCAATCGCCTGTCTGACGATATGCGACGGAATGTTGTGCAGACGTTCGATGAAACTCTGCACCTCATCTCCAGCGTCGGGAACCTCATCCGAACTCAAATTCTTTGCGTCCGATCGGAATGCTGGATCCTTCATGGTCTCCATGAAAGCGAGGCGGAGTGCGTTCAGCCGGTCGCGAGGAACACCTGGCGGCGCAAGCACTGGCCGCAACAACTTACGCTCGGCAACCAGCAGCTCCAACGCCTGACGTCTATCAGGATCCTTGACCATGTCGAGGATCAGCGGCACATGCGGCATCCGCGGATGCTTCTCGGGGGCAAATTGCACCAGCAAG
Source organism: uncultured Alphaproteobacteria bacterium (assembly GCA_963850705.1). Lineage (GTDB taxonomy): Bacteria > Pseudomonadota > Alphaproteobacteria > Rhizobiales > Xanthobacteraceae > VAZQ01. The sequence continues at coordinate 22,623 of CAWKMR010000024.1, forward strand.
TTGATCTTCTTTTCCGGGAGCCAGGTAGGCGTTGTCGTCTCCATGCCGGAGAGCGGCCACGAGCAGATGCCGTCGACCTCGTTCCGCTCCATCGCAAGCAGAACATCTGAGCCGCCCTTGTAACCAGCGACAATCTTGATCTGTGCGCCGAACAGATTGTTGATAATGCGCGGAAAAAAATCGAGGCCTGCACCTGTCCCAGTGCTGCCGACAGCGAACGGCTTCGTCAGCATGTCGTCGAAGGTCTTCACTGGCGACGTGTGCCACGCCACGCAGAAGCCTGGCTCACCGCCCATGTTGCCGATCCAACTGACGCGCCGGCCGTCGAACTTCGCGCCCGTCGGCGACAGCAGGTCGGCACTGGTCATACTCGCATGCACGAGGCCGATCGCGGTGCCGTCGGCCGGCGCACTGTTGTAGAGGAAATTCATTGCGCGAAGTCCGCCTGCGCCCGGCATATTCTGCACCACGACGGTGGGATTTCCGGGTACGCGATTGCTGAAATGTCGAGCGAACGCGCGCGCCACTGCATCATAGCCTCCGCCGGCGCCGGTGCTGACGAACATCGAAATCGTCTTGCTGCGGAAGAATTCGGCTACCGCATCAGCCAAGGCTAGATGCGGCCATGCGCAGGTAGCAAGCGTGGCTATCGCTACATGCACTACCAGGCGCCGACTGATATGCCGCATGTCCCGCGCCGGTGGTCTCCCGAGTAGTTGTTCGCTCGCTCCTCGCGTCAATCGCGTAAGGCAGTGTCGCGTGTCCCTCATTTTCTGGCGATCTCCCACTCGTAGAGAACTCGGACCTGATCGGGATGATACCCCTCGGCCTTGGGAGAGTATTGGCCGAACGTCATCGTGCGCAATCATGGTGTCCGGCGGCAGGTCGCCTTCTTCCTGACTGAAGACCACGCTGATCGCCCGACTTTCAATGTTTTGCCGCGCAAAGCTGCGGACAAAATCGTGGAGACGCTTTGCGGCAGATGATTTCGCTATCGAGATAGCCTTGCGCTTGATATCGGCGCGGCGAATGGAGCAAGACGACCGAAGCGCCTCTCTGCTGATGGTGCAGGTAGCGGCAGCATGCGCTTTGTGCGCTTCCGCCAATGTGCAGTATTCTTGCCCGTCTGCTTACGGTCAGTACGGTGGAGTCAGCAAAGTGCCTATCGCTTGCCGAAAGTCGCCCCGCGACCCCGGTCAAAGGATTGTCCGGTCGGCCTGTTGTTGATCGCCGCAGGACGCTGATCGCCTAACAAGGAACGCGACCGTTCAATCTGGCTCGGAAGCCGTTCCGGCACGTGGCCTGCGAAAGATCCGGCCGCATCGCCGTCAAAATCGCCTGGGCCCGAACGGCGAAGAAATCCACGAAGCCAGAAGAACCAAAAATAGAAGGCAAGAAATGCGAGCGCCACTGCAAGTATGATGTTGCCCGTGGACGCCCCGAGCAGGACCAGTGTGCTGATTTCCTCTGGGTTCTGAGGATTGTAGTAGACGTTGATCGTGTCACCGGGACTCATCGCGGTCACGCCGATGTCGCGGCCGCGGCCTTGCCAAGTATAGGTCTTCCCATCGATGACGTATTTGAGGGTCCCACGGGGATCTGGAAAAGTGTTTGGTGTGCCGCGGAACTCGGCCGCCACTTGGCCAAGGTCTTGCGATTGCATCACAGTGACGACTGTCTGGGGCCAGGTGGATTTTTGGACGGTGTTGGTCCAGTAAACGTCAACGCTGGCCGCGATGACGACGACGCAGAAACCCACAACAGGAAGTAGGCCGTATCGAAAGAGCGCGAACATGGCGTCACCAGACAGATTCCAGCGCGCCAACCTACCAAAGCATATTTAAGATTGGTTTCGTGCGATCCCTAAAACTGAGTATTTAGCCTTTTTCCGGTGGTCGTTCTCGAGGGAGAATCCGACGGCAGGAAGCAAAGGATCGCATCCTTCAACTGCGGGACTGAGCGCTCAGACTGGAGCGGCCACTACTTTCGTACGACGTCCTTCAATCCCTCTTCCCATAGCGCGGTTTCCGCACGCAGCTCCTTTCGGAACTGGTCGGGTGTATTGACCTCCAGGGTTGAACCGAGGCGCGCAAAGGTCTTCACCACGGTTTCGTCTTTCGGCATTCGAAGCATGATCTCAGACAATCTGTCGAGGATCGGCTGTCCGATGCCGGGTGGAGTGAAAAGTCCGTTCCAAAGAGAGATGTCGTATCCCTTTACGCCGGCTTCAATCATCGTCGGGACATCGGGAAGGATGGCACTGCGGGTCGATGTTGAAATTGCGATCGGCCGTACCTTGCTGCCTTCGAGTTGCCCGGTGACGTCGGACATGATGGCGAACACGAGCTCGATCTCGCCTGCTATCAGCGCGGTCATGGCGTCAGGACCGCTGCGGAAGGGCACGTGAGTGAAATCCGAAGCGGTCCTGCTTCTGAATACCTCGGCGGTGTTGTACATCAGGCCGCCGGCGCCGCTTGAACCATAATTCAAACCACCGGACTTCTTCTTGCTGAAGGCAACGACGTCTGCGACCGACTTCATGGGAGAGGCCGCGTTGACCATCAGAACGAGCGGACTTGTACTGATTTTGCTGACGGGAACCAGGTCGACCAAGGGATCGTAACCCTTGTCGACGGTCGAAGGGACGGTAATCGCTCCGCCGGAGCAGACGCACAATGTGTATCCATCCGGCGGTGATTTCGTAAAGCTGCGAGTACCCAGAATGCCGCCGACGCCGGGGCGATTGTCGACCACGACGGTCGAGCCCTTGAGACTTCTGTTCAGATACGCGGCGACGACACGCCCGTGAGCGTCGCCGTTGCTGCCCGCGGCATAGGGCACGACGACGCGCATCGTTTGCTTCGTCGGCCAGCCGTCATCCTGGGCTGAACTTTTCATGGCGGACGTCAGCGAAGCAGCAATCGCCAACGTCAAGCAAATCAGTTGTCCACCTACACGCATTGGGCCCTTCGCTTGTTCGAAGTTTGATGTCCCGGCGAAGTCCTTAAAGCTGAACGCTATGACTCGACTACATCGTCGTCAAGAGAAAGCCCGGGTCGGGCTGCTCGACGAGTGTGCAGCGGACCGCCTCGTTCTTGCTCAGTCGTTGAAATGGTGAGCTGGAGAACAAGGGACGTCGAGAAATCGACTTCTATCTCATGATGGGGTCATCTAAGCTTTGGTTCAGAAGGCCATCAGAACAGGCCTATGCAGACGCCGGGCAGGCTGGGGGAGGGCGGGTGCTCTAGGCGGATCGTTTGCTTTCACTGAGTCAGGAGGCGCGTGTGAACGAGCTAGCCAGTCATTCAGCACACGAAGCCGTCGAATTTGCGGGCGGCTATGTGCCTGTGATCGACATCGGGCCGTATTTCACGGGGGACGAGGGGGCCAAGCAAAAGCTCGCCGATAAGATCGGGGCGGCGTGTCGGGAGATCGGCTTCTATATCGTCGTGGGCCACGGCATTTCGCCCAAACTCCTGGACAGGCTGGATCGCGTGTCGCGCGCTTTCTTCGACCTGCCGATTGATGAAAAGATGAAGCTGCATATCGGCAAGGAACCGGGTGCGTGCGGCTATTCGGCGATGGGCGACAAGAGTCTTGCGTACACGCGGGGAGAGAAATCGCCACCCGACCTGAACGAGTTCATTCCAGACATCGAAGATCGACGCAGATTTCAATGATCCGTATTTTCAAACATCGGAGGCGAACAGGTTGGTTCCGCCCAGCCGATGGCCGGACAGCCTTCCTGAAATGAAGGATGTATGCGCCCAGTACTACAGCCAGATGGGAGGATTGGCGCGTGATCTGCTTCGATTGTCGGCGCTTGCCCTGGCACTTCCGGAGAGGTTCTTCGATGACAAGGTCGACCGCCACATCGGACGTCTCACCCTGCGCCTCTATCCTGAGCAACGGGTGAACCCATTGCCCGGTCAACTGCGAGCCGGCGCGCATACCGACTACGGGACGGTAACGATCCTACGGCCGGGAGATTCGATTGGCGGCTTGCAGGTCGCCGACCGTCAGGGTGGATGGCATGACGTGCCGACGATCCCGAATTCCTTCGTAATCAACCAGGGCGATCTGATGGCGCGGTGGACGAACGACCGCTGGATTTCGACCTTGCACCGTGTGGTGAATCCGCCGCCGGAAACGCTGGGAGGCAATCGTCGGCTCTCGATCGTCTTCTTTCACCATCCCAACTACGACACCCTGATCGACTGCCTGCCGACCTGCAAGGATCCCGGCGAGGTTGCAAAATATCCCGCTGTCACTGTCGCCGAGTATTATGCTTTGAAGCGCCAACAACAAAAGGGCGCGGGGGCAGCGGCGGGGTGATCGGTGCCGGGCTCGACATCATCGAGCGAGACTGCCGGGAACAGGGTGTTGCCCCAGACTTCCCGCTAGTCACTCAATGCATAGCTCTCATGACGCGATGCGTCCCGGGTCGTCGCGTTGGCTTTCCATTCGCTATCTCGTCAAATAAGCTGCTGATCATCGCTCGATGGTTGCGGGTCGTCGGTGCGCGGTATGCATCGACTGATCGGTCGCAAAACAGGCGTGCCGGGGCGGTGCATCTCGACACGGGGATCGATTGGGAATGTCTCGTTCAAAACGTCAAATGCATTTCGGGGTGTTCTGGGTCGGCACCGGCAACCACCTTGCCGGCTGGCGTCATGAGGGCGCCGCGACCAGCAACAGCCACTGGCCGGCCGTCGTCGAAAGCGCGCAGATTGCCGAGCGCGGCAAGCTCGACATGTTTTTCGTCGCCGATTCGGTGGCGATGGAGTTCGACTACCCGCCGTCCTTCCTGTCGCGGCACGAGCCGACGACGCTGCTTGCGGCGCTGTCGATGGTGACCCAGCAAGATCGGTCTCGGCGGCACGGTCTCCACGAGCTTCAGCGAGCCCTACAACGTGGCGCGGGCTTTTGCGTCGATCGACAACATCAGCGGCGGCCGTGCCGCCTGGAACGTCGTGACCAGCTCGCGCGATGCGGCGGCGCTGAATTTCAATCAGGATCGCATCAAGGAGCATGACCTGCGCTACGAGATCGCGAGCGAATTCGTCGATGTCGTGCGCGGCCTTTGGGATACCTGGGAGGACGGCGCGATCGTCGCCGACAAGAAGACCGGCAAGTTCCTCGACGAGAGCAAGGTCCGGCGGCTCAATCACAAGGGCCGGTTCTACTCGGTCCAGGGGCCGCTCAATATCGAGCGCTGCCCGCAAGGCCATCCGATCATCATTCAGGCCGGCGGTTCGCCGCCCGGTCAGGAGCTGTCGGCGCGGGTCGCGGACGTGGTTTTCTCCGTGGTCAACGGCGACACCGAGCTCGCGAAGACCAATTACAATTCGCTCAAAGGGCGGATGGCCAAATACGGCCGCGAGCCGCACGAACTCGCCATCCTTCCGGGAGTGATGCCGATCGTCGGCGAAACCGACGAGCAGGCAAAGGAACAATTGTCGCTGCTGCAGAGCTGGATGAAGGTCGACGAAGCCAAGGCGCTGTCCGTTCTCTCGCAGCGTCTGCATTTCGACTTCTCCGGCTATTCGCTTGATGCCCCGGTGCCGGATATTCCGGAGACCCAGCGCGGCCAGACCTTCAACAAGACGCTGTTGGGCATGGCGCGGCGCGAGAAGATGACGCTGCGCGACCTCTTCAATGTCGGCGGTGCGGCGCGCGGCCATTGGGCGATCTATGGCGGTCCGAAGCGGATCGCCGACATCTTCGAGGAATGGTTCGTCGGCGGGATGGCGGACGGCTTCGTCCTGCTTGCCGCCATACTTCCCTGGCGGGCTCGCCGACTTCGTCAATCTGGTCGTGCCGGAACTGCAACGGCGCGGCCTGTTCAGGACGGAGTATTCGGGTTCGACCTTGCGCGACCACCTTGGCCTCAAGCGGCCCGAGGTCCGCTTTGCGGCTCAACACCACGCGGCGGAATGAGTCGCGAAGAGGAGAGTTCCGGATGAAGCAAGCTTTGCGACGGTGGCCCGCTGCTGATCAGGATCGCGGCCGCGGGTCTGGTCGGTACGGCCGCGATTGCACCGGTCCAATCCGCAGACTTCTACGCCGGCAAGACGATCGAAATTCTCGTGGGCTCGGCCGCCGGTGGCGGGTACGACATCTATTCCCGCGCGCTGGCGCGGCATTGGGGCCAGTTTGATTCCGGGGCATCCGACCATTGTCGTTCGCAACATGCCGGGTGCCGGCGGCGCGCGCTCCGCGGCCTATGTCAGCTCGGTGGCGCCGAAGGATGGCACGGTGCTGGCCGCGCCGATGCCCGGCGCCATCGTCGGGCCGCTGCTCGACGAAAAGCCGCAGACCGGATTCGATCCCGTGCAAGCTGCAATATCTCGGGACCGCCGACAGCGGCGTACGGGTCTGCGTCACGATGGACCGATCCAAGGTCAGGACCTTTGCAGACGCGCTGACCACAAAGGCGGTCATGGGCGCCACCGCGGCCGGCGGTTCGTCGAGCGATTACGCGCATCTGCATCGCCACACGTCGGGCGCCAAGTTCAGCGTGGTGTCGGGCTATCAAGGGCATGAGCGATACCAGCCTCGCGATGGAACGTGGCGAGATCGACGGCACCTGCGGATGGGACTGGTCCAGCCTCAAATCGATGAAGCCGGACTGGATCAGGGACAGGCGGGTCAACATCCTGTTTCAGGTTGGCCTCCAAGCCCGATCCCGAACTCACGGCGATGGGCGTGCCGGAAATCTGGAAGTTCGTGAACACGGAGGAGGACCGCAAAGTCGTCGAGCTGGTCGCGAGCCAGCAGGTGTTTATGCGGTTCTTCGTGGCGCCGCCCGGCGACACCGCCGGCGCAGGTCAGCGTGTTGCGCGCCGCGTTCGACGACGGTCATGAAGGATCCGGAGTTCCTGCGCGATGCCGAGCGCCTGCAACTGTCGATCAAGCCGCAGTCCGGCGACAAGGTGCAGGATCTGGTGCAACGGATGTACGCCACGCCCAAGGAGATCGTCGACCGCACCAAGCGGGCGATCAGGCCGTAGCGCACCTGACGGGCAAGCCATCGGACCTGGCGCCCACGCCGCTTGACCACGATGGCGTAGGTGTTGGAGGCAGGTTTCATTCCCTCCGCAAGCACTTCCAGCCAGGGCGTTCTCCGACAAGATTGAACTTGGAAAGGTCCCACCGCTGCGGGATGCGGGTGAGGATGTGGTAGGCTCGCGTAACTGCGCGGAACATGGTCTCCGCAGTTTAGGCAGAGGCGGACTGTGCAGCCCATCGCCACCCAGCACTACCGCGCCTATCAGCCCGGGCCTTTAACCAAGCAAGACATCGATCAGGTCGAGATTCTGTTCGGCGGCTTGCATTGGCGCGCCGAGCGTCTGATCCAGGCGACGTTGGAGAACTGCGGCTACAAGGCAAGACCGTTGCCCCCGGCGACCAAGGCGGATCTTCTGCTCGGGCGCGAGCTTGCCGATATCGGGCAGTGCTGCCCACCAGTTTCACGACCGGAAATCTTGCAAATTTCCTGCGCAAGGAAGCTGAGCAAGCAGCGGTCCGGAGAATGTCGCGCGCAAGTTCGTCTACATCACCGCGGGCTCGTGCGGGGCCTGCCGCTTTGGCCAGTATCACCAGAGCTATGAGCTGGCTCTGCGTAATCTGGGCCTTGAAGATTTCCGGCTGTTCCTGATCGAGCAGAACAGGATGGACCAGGGCGCGCTGAACGGCGGCGGCCTTGAGCTCAACATGCCGCTCACGCTCGGAGCGGTCTGGGCCGCCTTGTGCGCCGACGTCCTGCAGAGCCTCGAATATCAGATTCGTCCCTACGAGGTTGAGAAAGGCGCCACGCAGCGCGCGGTCGAACGCAAGCGTCGATTATCTGTACGAGGTATTCAGGAAGCGCCCGCATCGGGGCAAGAAGTGGACGCTCGCTCGCTTGGCACTCTCGACGAACTATTTCGTCAACGCACTGCGCGAGGTGAGAAAGAATTTCGACTGCAATCGAGGTCGACCGTCTGCAATGCAGACCCGGTCGTCAAGATCACCGGCGAGTTCTATCTGCAGACCGTCGAGGGGGATCCGAACTACAACATTCACAGCTGGCTGGAATCCGAAGGCGCGGAGGTCTACCCGGCGCCGATCGCGGTTTGGCTCGACTACTGGATGCGTTTCTACGTGCAGATTTTCGAAGACTATCGCGGCATCGATCGCCTTGCCGGCGCGAAAATCGCCGGCGTCAAGGCGCTGCAGCGGGCCTTCCGCTGGACCTATAACCGGCTGCGCGCGGCGCTCGGCAACATCCCGCACGAATTGCCGGACCAGTACGAGCTGCGCAGGCTGGCCGCGCCCTACTATCATCATCGTCTTTCCGGCGGCGAGGGCGACATGCTGGTGGGCAAGGCGCTTTGGGCGCATCTGAACAAGAAGGCCCACATGATCTGCGAGCTTTCGCCTTACGCCTGCATGCCGAATACGATGAGCATCGGCGCGATGGCCGGCGTGATCGGCAAGCATCCCGATCTCTTGTATGCGCCGATCGAGGTCAAGGGAGACGCGGAGGTGCATGCGCTTTCGCGCTGCCAGATGATCTTGACCGAGGCCAAGAAACGCGCGGTCAGGGAATATGTCGAGGCGATGGAGAGGACCGGGCTCACCCCCGAAGACGCGAAGAAGCTGCTCGATGCCAGCGCCACACCTGAAGCAGCGCAACGCTATCCGGCTTCCCCGCGCTGGCGCGGTGGGAGTCGCCGCCAACCTGCTTCTGCATCTCGCTGCAACATAAGCACTGAGCGGAGGGCGCGCGTGAAAATTGTCGGCATGGATGTCGGGTCCACGACCGTCAAGGCGGTCGCGGTCGAGGACGACGTGTCCTTTGGCGCGACTACCAGCGCCACGACACGAAGCAGGCCGAGAAGGTGCTCGAGTTTCTTGGCCGCATGCATGAGCGAATGCGGGCTCGAGCGCCGGACAGGATCTGATCTTTTTTACCGGCTCCGGCTCCGGCCTGATTGCGTCCGCTCGTCGGCGGCAAGATCGTCCAGGAGGTGGTCGCCGTCGCCGCGGCCGTCGAGAAGCTGCATCCCGACGTGAACTTCGTCTCCGAGATCGGCGGCGAGGACATGAAGACGATCTTCCTGAACGCATCCGGCAAGCGGCAAGAGCAAGCAGGTCTACATGCAGTCGGCCTGCAGCGGCGGCACCGGCACGTTCATCGAAAAGACCGCGCGCAAGCTGCAGATCGAGCGCCGAAGACCTCGCCAGCATGCCCTATGACGGCATGAGCCTGCACAAGATCAGTTCCAAATGCGGCATTTTCGCCGAGACCGACGCCAATACGCTGCTCAAGGGTGGCGTGCCGGTCGAACGAGATCATCGCCAGCCTGTTCGAGGCGGTCGTCTATCAGAACCTCGCAACCCTGACCAAGGGCAACACGCCCACGCCGAAGGTGCTGCTGCTCGGCGGCCCGAACCTGTTCTTTCAGGGGTTGCAGCAGGCATGGCGTCATCACCTCGCGCAGCCTATGGGCCGAACGCGAACGTCTGTCTACCGGCAGGCGCCGAGCCGGCTGACTGCATCAGGTTCCCGATGACGCGCTCTATTACGCCGCGCTCGGCTGCATCGAGGTCGGCGAAGGGCGAGGCGGGAGGCGTCGGCGGCCTACCCGGGACTGATCGGCTCGACTGGTGGATCGAGCGAGGGTCAGCATCAGGAGAAGGCGAAGGAGGGCGGCAAGCGCTGCATTCGCGGCGAAGTCCGATCTGGCGCGAGTTCAGCGGCCGCTACGCGAAGCGGCACGGCAATGGTAGTCGCTGTCTGCCGGCGCATCAAGCAAGGCGCTCGACCGGTCCGCTCTTCGTCGGCTGCGATTTCGGCAGCACCACCGCCAAGGCCGTCGTGCTCTCGGCCGAAAAGGAAATGCTCTACACCGCCTATGTGCAGTCGAAGGGCAATCCGATCGAGGACGCCAAGGCGCTGTTTCGCGATATCCGCGGCCGGCGGCGTCGAGCAGATCGCGGCGCTTGCGCTCACCGGATACGGCAAGGATCTGTTGCAAGGACATCCTCGGCGCCGATCTCGGCGTGGTCGAAACCGTCGCGCATGCCAAATCGGCTTTGCATGTCTTCCCGGACGCCGACGTGATCTGCGACGTCGGCGGCACCGACGTGAAGATCATGATCCTGCGGCAGGGAACGGTCGCCGACTTCCGCCTGAACTCGCAATGCTCGTCCGGCAACGGCGCGATTCCTGCAGGGTGTGGCCGAGCGCTACGGAATCGCGCTTGAGGAATACGCCGACCGCGCCTTCGAAGCGAAGGCAATGCCGAGCCTGGCCATGGGCTGCGGCGTGTTCCTGCAGTCCGACATCGTCAATCAGCAGCGCAAGGGCTGGTCGGCGGAGGAGATCATGGCCGGGCTTGCTTCCGTGCTTCCGCTCAACGTGTGGATTTATGCCGGCCAGCTGCAGAATTTGCGCGCGGCCGGTCGCCGTTTCGTGCTCCAGGGCGGGACGCATCGCAATCTCGCGGTGGTCAAGGCGCAGGTCGATTTCATCACCAGCAAGGTGCCGGACGCCGAAATCGCTGATCCATCCATATTCCGGCGAGGCCGGCGCCATCGGCGCTGCTCTGTGCGCGCTCGACGCGTATGATCCGGCACGCGCTGAGCCGCTTTCGCGGCTTCGAGACGATCGAGGCGCCTCGAATTACCGCAGCACCACGAGCGCGCACACGATCTGCAGCTGGTGTCCGGTCAACTGCAAGCGTGCCTTCATCGATGTCGCGGTGCCCGGCGCCAAGGGACGGCCGTGGAGCAAGGTCCCGCTCGAACAGGGCTGGGAGCGCGTCATCAGCGGCAACTCCTGTCCCAAGGGACTTGCTGGAGGACGTCAACGAGATGAAGGTGGTCAAGGCCGAGATGGAGGAGCGGCGCCGTGTCTATCCGAACATTGGCGAGATGGTTCGAGAAAAGGCCTTCCGCCGCGCCTGGAGCGGCCGGCAGGAAATCTGACGCGCGGAGCAAGCATCGAATCGGCATCCCGAAGGTTCTCAACGTCTGGACCACGCATCAGTTCTGGCTCGGTTTCTTCGGCGCGCTCGGCGTGCCGAACAACCGCGTCGTGTTCTCGTCCGACACCTCGGAAGAGCAGATGCGCGAGTATGGGCGCGGACGCGGCACGGTGGATTGCTGCTATCCGGTCAAGTGCATGTCGGGGCATTACGGCGAGTTGCTTTTCGGCCAGAAGCGCAAGATCGACATCCTGTTCTCGCCGATGATCTATTCGCTCGATTCGTTCCTGCACGGCCATGTCGATGGATTCGCTGGCCTGCCCGCGCGTGATGGCCGCGCCGGAGAACATCAAGGCCGGCTTCATCAAGGAAAAGGATGTCTTTGCCGAGAACGGCGTTCGTTACGTCTCGCCGCTGGTTTCGCTGGCCGAGCCGCTGCTCGTGCCGCGCCAGCTTTACGAGTCATTGCGCGATGTGCTCGAGGGGCTGACGCTGGAGGAAACCAAGGAAGCGGTCGAAGAGGGCTACCGCGACGCTCGGAGGCCTTCAATCGAGAGATGCGGGCGCGCAAAGCCGCCGGGTGCTCGAATGGTGCGCGCGCGAGGAGCGTCCTTGCATCATGGTGCTGGCGCGCCCCTATCACATGGATTCCGGCATCGGTCACGAGATCGAGGCCGATCTGCAGGCCTACGGCTATCCGATCCTTTGGCTGCAATATTTCCCGACCGATCCCGATCTGATGGACTGGATTTTCGGCGATGACATCCGCGACGGATACATCACCTCGCCGTTCGACATACGGGACGTCTGGCCGTCGTCATACAGCGCCAACACCAATGAGCTTCTCTGGGGCGCCAAGGTCGCGGCGCGGGTGCCGTGGATCAGCTGCGCCATCCGGCTCACGAGCTACGAGTGCGGCATGGATCAGCCGACCTTCACGCCGGTGCAGCAGATCGTCGAGCGTTCCGGCACGCTGTTTTTCTCGTTCCAGGAACTGGATTCGACCAAGCCCGCGGGCTCGGTGAAAATCCGCGTGGAGACAATTGCCTACTATCTCGAACGCAACTCGCAGCGGATCATCGAGCAGAAGAAGGCGGCTGATGCGCGTGCCCTGCCCGCTGCAATCGCAAGCTTCCAGCCGCTGTGACATATTACGCCTTGCTTCAGCGCCGCGTCAGGCGGTCCAGCCTCGGATGATCAGCGCGCCGCCGGCTGCGAGTGCGAGCAGCGCCGCCACCAGCCTGGTCGATACGCACTCGCCCGAACACGACGTCCGGCCGTTCGCGCAGTGGTTCCAGGAAAAAGCGTCCGACCCCGTACCACGCCAGCGACAGCCAGGGCGTAGCTGCCCGGCGGAAGCGCGCGGGGCCAAAGCATGATGAAACCGACGAGGCCGATGAGCCACCACGCCATTTCCAGAAACTGCACCGGGATGCGTGGCTTGCTCACGCCACGAGTGTCGTGCAGGCAGACGCCCAGCGGCGATTTGGTTTCCCGGCCCACGCAACAGCCGTTGAACACGCATCCGAGCCTGACCCAGAAACCGCCGGCGAGCACGCCCATCCCATGTGATCCCACAGGACGGGTGCCGGAGATGCCCAGCCAGGCTGCCGCAGCGAAAGAAGCCGGGACGAAGGTGAGCAGCGAGCCGAAGACGCTCCAGCCCCCGCCGCTTCGATCCCACAAGGCGCGCCAGGGAGCGCTGCTTGAGGTAGGAGCGGGCATGCACGAGCAGGATAATACACGACGCGCGCCGATCAATCCGACGAGCGCACAGGTCATCGCCGCGAGGCCGACACGCAACGGAGAGAGGCCGGACGAACTCGCCAATGCCGCCGTCGCCAGCGTCCCGACATAGATGCCGACGCACAGAAAGAATTTGTACGAGTTGATCCGAATATCCGGCGATCTTGAAGAAGCGGGGAAAGCCCGCGTTCACTGCGCCGGTGGCGGGGTCTGCGCTCATGTCAGGACGCCGTCGCACGCACGGCGATCAGGAGTTCGGCGAGGATGCCGATGGCTCCGGCGGCGAGAGCCAGATCCGCGAGATTGAATGCCGGCCAGAACCGCAGGCAAACGTAGTCGCTGACGGTGCCTCGCAGCGAGCTTTCCACGGCATTGCTGAGCGAGCCGCCAAGGAGCAGACCCGACGAACACTGCTGAAGAAGGAAGCCACGTGCTGACGATGACCAATGCAACGGCGGCCGCTACCCACAATGCCCACATCATCAGCTCCGCTCGAATGCCCGCCAAGCCGCCGCAACCAGAGTCGCCCTGCGACAATCCGCACGCTCCCGAATGGCCCGAGGGCAAGCGCGGTCAGACCCCATGACGCGGCGAAGCAGAAGCTTGAGCGCCTGATCGCTCACAAGAACGACGAGCAATGTCAGCGCACAACGCGATCATGCTCGCAGCTCGGCCGGCTTCGACTGTTCGGGACGGGAACCTGTTCGTGTTCATGCCCGATGCCGATACTGGATGTGCTGCACGTGTCCCGTCGGCGTCCGACCGTGATGGTGGTTGGCCAGCATCGCACGCCATATCGTCTGGCGATCCGCTGCTGCGAATCCTGCACGAGGGGAAATGACAGCCCCAGGCGCTTGCGAATTTCATCGAGCGCATTGCTGTTCTTGCCGCCGTGGAACGCGACGATAAAGGGCGGTTCCCTTGCCGGCCTGATGCAATCGCTTGCAGGCGCGCCGAGTTCCGTGAGGCACGGCGCCGACCACGATTGCCAGAAGTTCAACAGCACGTCTCGTCCGCGGAAACGATGAAGTGCGAACTGGTCGCCGACGATCGTCCTCGAACGTGGCGTCGGGCGCGGAATCGCCGGGTGAAACGGTCAGCCGCAGCGGACGAAACCGCGGCGCCCGAGCCGGCACGAGGTGCTGGTCGAGGGCAGCCGCCAGCGCCGCAGGATCCGGTTCGCCCTCGTGCTTCCAGACGAACTCGCGTCTGGCGTTGATGAGATAGACCGATGGCGTCCTGGCGACGGCAAACATGCGCGTCCAGCCGCCCTCGATCATCTTCGGTGAACTGCATCGGCGCGCCGACGCGCTCGCGGCTGGATGGGAGCCTGCTCTCGAATCTCTCGACGAGAGCTGTCGAACGCGCCCGCCGGCAGAACGACAATCACCATCAGCGCGGATTGTTCCGCACCCGGCTCAGCGCGGCAGCTCAGCGCATCCAGGGGCCTCTCCGAGCGCCAATCCGCGAAATACACCAGCGCGTTCCGCGAGAACGGTTCTTGTCCCGGCGCATCGTTCTGAACGCTGATATGGCCGGCGATCGCGTCCCTCAAGGGGACCGTGTCGTCCAGGTCCGGCCGCCAGATCGGCAGAGTGACGGGTTCCCACCACGATGGAACGTCGATCGCGAACTCAGGCTCCGGCACCTGGCAGGTGGTGCCGGCGGCAATGCCGAGCTGCGTGCCCGCCCGGCGTGATGCGGGTCGCCCTCGATCCGAAGACAGATCTGACTGATCTGCGTGAGGCCCGGCGGTTTGGGAAGAATGAAGCGGTGCTCGTCCGTGAAGGATTTTTCGACGCCCGACCAGATGCTGAAGTTCGCGCCCGTGCTCCACCCAGGACCAGATGAAGCGGTCGATGCGGCCGGCTGGAATCCAGCTCTGGAACGCGGTGAACGCCGCTCCTTGATGCGTCTCCGCGATATGGACCACAGGTGCGCGGCGCGGGGCGCTGCCGATCTCGCCGCGGACAATGACGCCGTCCGGCGTGATCTCGACGGCCGTGTATGACGCCGTCGCGGAGGGATCGAAGGTCTTCAAGCCCTCTGACAAGGCTGCTCCTCGCGTCGGAAAAGACGCGCCTGATCGAGGCAGCGTTCGCGCGACAGGGCCTTGTCGATTTCGGACCTGACGATGTTCACCGCCGTGCCGTGCGATATGAACCACGAGATTCGATCGACATCGGGCTCGCCGGCACGCTCGGGACTCGACCGTCTGGGTCGGATGTGTCCAGCACCAGCGTGACCAACTGCTTGAAGCTGACGAACCCGTTGGGCGCCCACCATCGGTGCTGGTCTCCGCCTCGACCCGGCCGGAAATCTCGATCCCGCCATTCTTGAAGGTCAGCGTGGGGCCGGAGCTGAAGCGCAGCCGGTACGTGACGGAGAACGGCCTCCGAACACCGGCTCAGCTCTGAGCACCGCTTGGCGGCTCTTGATCGCCTCGCGAATGGCTTCGAGGTCGAAGAGGCCGCTCACGTATTCTTTGCTGACGGCGAAGGCGAATCCGCTCGAGCCGATGAACGACTGCGTCAGGCTTGAAGCCCGCTCGCGGGCGGAGCCGCGCCCGACAATTGGAAGGGCAGCGCGATCGCCTGGCTCGGACCGGATCCGAGGCCTTTGAAGTCGGCGAACGGAAAATCAGCCGGCAGATCCACGGGGAGCAGCGTCAAACCTTCGCGAAGGACCTTGCGGACCTCCGCCGCGATCCGGTTCTGCGTCAGCCGCGGTCAACCCGGTTCCGGGCGCCGCGACGAATTGGATCTTGGAATCCTGCGACGATGGCTGGATCAGCAGCCTCGCTCCGGAGGGGGACTGCACCTTGCGCACATCGAAGGCGGCGCGCACTTCGCCATGAACAGGCGCAGGCATATCCGTCGTGCCTGGATCGGGATAATAGTGGGCGCGGACGCGAGCGTGTACGGTGACCTCGGACGATGAGCCATCCGGCACGGCGACCGTGACGGACGACACCTGGAGCTTGACCATGCCGCGCACCACATCCGGCGGATACTCGACCTCCCAGTCCCGATCGAATCCCGCCAATGCGTCCGACAGCATCCGGGCCGCGCCCGGAGGCGCCGCGGCGGTCAGCTGCGCGCGAACGTCACGGAGTCCCCGGCCGGGAGCAGCCTTCTGGTATTGGATCAGCCAATCCCCGAACGCGTCGACATCAGGAGGTCTGCGTGGAGCGATCGCCGATGCGGAGGGTGGTGCTGTGAAGCAGCTTCAGGGCGGCGTCTGGCGTCGCTGCGTTCTGATGCATCGTCCCGAGCAGACCGTTGATCTGCCGGATGGCGATCTGCACGACTGCTTCGTAGTCGCCGGTAAGCGGATTGGCCATGGGCTATCCGACTTCGATCTTTTCGATGAGACAGGATCCTGTTGAGCCCCGTCGCTAGTGTGAAGCCGGTGCGGTCCGCGGTGGCCGCTTCTTGGGCCCCCAATTTGAAGTATGCGCTGGCGTCCAGGGGCGATACCTGATGAACGCTTCTGATTTCCGAAACAGAATTGGCATTGAAGTCAACGGCGATGAGCAGCGGCTGGCTTGGTCGAGCTGGTATTTGATGGGTGAAGAGTCGTCGACTGGTCCGACGGCGCCAAGGCAAGGCTCGTCGTCCTATACGGAGTCAGGTCGCTGGCGGAATCGTAGGGATCGCTGCCCGGACCTCCATCGGCCTTGGAGATATAGATTCGCTCTATCACCGCATCTCTCATTGAGGAGGCGCGAAGGGTAAGCTTGATCAGGGTTAGCCGCTGGAGCTGATATCAGACAGGCGGACCGGCTCGATCCGCTGTACGAGACAATTGCCCTGCCAACCTGGGGCGTCTTGGGAACGGCCTTTTTCGTCGCCTGTCCACTCAAAGATCGTTTGGAATGGGAGCGTTGTCGCAAGCACGTTAGGTTCGGGATTAGACCATGCTAAATCCGTGCCATCGCGGAGAACCGCACGGATGCGATACAGATAGGTTGTTCCCGGCACCAAACCTCGGCCGGAGTCATTATCTACGTATCGGTATGGCTTGGAGCTCCCTGCCGTGACGGTATCCCTGGTTCTTTCCGGGAGCTTCATGCGCTCGAACTCGAATCCCGTCACGGGGTCTCCGTCAAATGTCCAGGTCAGAGTGATCGCAGTGCCGCTCGTGCCCTCAGCTGTGTTGATGGAGGCGACGGGCGGTCTCTCCAGGCCATAAACGATGTCGCAACCGGCGAAGCCCACCAGCAGCACGACGGGCACGACGATCGCCGGGACCAGAAGCGACAGGATCAGCCATTCGGTCATGCGCCGAGCATACTCGATTTTTTGTTCTGGCACACACCTGCGGAGCCGGTCTGGTTGGAGTCCGCAGCATGCGTAGGCTTCAAGGGAAGTTGCTGACTGCCGACGACCTGTCGCCAGTTGCGCTGCGTTCGAGCGACGTAGTTTTCAAATCCGCTGTGAACCGCGCAAGGATCGGCCGGTGGGTCGCGTCACATCGGTCGTCGAAATCGCTGCGCACCGCGGAGGTATTCCGGTGGTGCCGCTCTGGCATTAATTGATCGCGGGTTGAGACGCAGGGGTCTTCAGCATCTCCAAAGAGAACCCGGAGGTCCGAAGGACGATAGCTCAAGCAGCACGCGCCACCCACTCTTTGCGACCGCGGCCCTCGGCGAGAGTCGGCTTCTCTTCAGCGATGAATGCAACGTTGAGATTTGGAATCTGGCGAGACGCCAACGCCCAGCCGTGCACTACGTCAGATTTGCCAAACTGGTTTATCAATTTGAAATGCCATACCAGATCGATGCGCGGATAAAGGCTCTCCAAAGGTTGCTGACTTATAAAGTGTACCAAGCTGCGGTTGCCCGCGGCTGGTGGATGACAAGAAGCCTGACGACCGATGTTTGGGAACAGGCCCTGTGCAGATATCAGCCGAAAGCCCGATTGATCTGTTGAACTCCCTTGGCCAGGAGAGCCACCAATGTTGAAGTTGTCGAATATCCGTATCCCCGTCCGTATCGCCATTGCCTGCCTGCTTCCCCTCCTCGCTTTCACCTTCCTTGCCGGAAAGGAACTGTTCGATCGTCGCGCCATCGTGGCCGACATGGAGGCAATTGGGGTGGTTGCCGAAGCGGCGCCGATAATTGCGGGAGTTGTGCATGAATTGCAGAGCGAGCGCGGCGCTTCTGTCGGATATATCGAACTCGCGAGAACAGTCATTGGCAGACGCGATGCGCAATCAGCGGCCGCAGACCGATAAGGTGCTGACGGCCTGGGATCAGCGCGTCGGCGAGTATGCGAAATCTTATCCTGGGACGAAGTTTGCACGCAATCTCGAGACCGCCCAGAAGCGACTGGCCGAACTTGGCAAGATACGCACGGCGATCGATGGAAGTAACACCGACAGTCAAAAGGTGATGGAGATCATGGTCTCCGCGGTTGCGGGCCTTCTCAACGTCGTCGATGCGATCGAGGATATGACGGAGAATGGACGGATCATTCATCAGGCCAATGCAACGGTCGCGCTGATGCGGCGCAAGGAATATACCGCGCAAGGTCGCGGCTTCGGAACGATCGGCTTCGGAGCCGGTCAGTTCGTCCCGCAGATGTATCAGGCGTTCATGCGCAGCCAGAACCTGGCTGACGGCTACACCACCATCTTTGCGCGGCGTGCAACGCAGGCCCAGCTCGAGTTCGTGAACGGCCTGGTCGACGGTCCGGTGAGGGACAGTGTGAACCAGATGCGGCAAGCCGCGGCCCTTTCGCCGTACCGAGGCAACGCTGGCAACGTGACCGTTACACAATGGCTCGATGCCACGAGCAAGTATATCGACAGTCTCAAGCGCGCCGAAGAGCGGCTCTTGAACGACTTCGCCGCAACGGTGCAGGACGTTGCCTCAGAGGCGCGGTCGGGATTCTGGAATATGGTGGCGCTCTTCCTCGGGCTCCTGGCTGTCACCGGAACCGTGGTCTGGTTCGTCGTGCTCTCCATCACGCGTCCCATCGGACAACTGGTCGGGACGATGGCGACGCTGGCAAAAGGCCAGAGCGACATCGAAGTGCCCGGCACCGATCGTGGCGACGAGATCGGGCACATGGCGAGGACCGTGCTGGTGTTCCGCGATGCGGCCATCGAGAAGACCCGCCTCGAAGCCGAGTCCGCCGATGCGCAGAAGGCAGCCGAAGTGGAGCGCCAGCGCAACGAAGCGGCGAGGGCCGCCGCCGCAGCGCAGGTGAAGCACGTCGTGGATGCGCTCGGGGAAGGGCTCGAGCAGCTCGCCGAGGGCGCGCTCAACTACCGGATCACCGAGGAGTTCGCCGACGAATACAAGAAAGTGCAGAGCGACTTCAACGCGGCCATTGGCCAGTTGCAGGAGACCATCGGTTCGATCGTAACCTCAACCCGCGAGGTGTCGAACGCGGCCGGTGAGATTTCGTCGAGCACGACCGACCTGTCGCAGCGGACGGAGGAGCAGGCCGCAAGCCTGGAAGAGACCTCGGCGGCGATGGAACAGATCTCCGCGACGGTGAAGCAGAACGCGGAGAACGCCCAGCAAGCCAACCAGTTCGCGACCGGCACGCGCGAGGTCGCGGATCGTGGCGGCAAGGTGGTGGCGGAGGCGGTCAAGGCGATGTCGCGGATCGAGGAATCCTCGCGCAAGATCTCCGACATCATCGGCGTGATCGACGAGATCGCGCGGCAGACCAACCTGCTGGCGCTGAACGCGGCGGTGGAAGCCGCCCGCGCCGGCGAGGCCGGCCGCGGCTTTGCGGTGGTCGCGTCGGAAGTGCGCAGCCTGGCGCAGCGCTCCTCGCAGGCCGCCAAGGACATCAAGGATCTGATCAGCAACAGCTCCAATCAGGTGCAGGAGGGCGTCGAGCTGGTCAACCGCGCCGGCACCTCGCTGAACGAGATCCTGGCCTCGATCAAGAAGGTGGCGGACATCGTCTCCGGCATCGCGGCGGCGAGCGCCGAGCAGGCGACCGGCCTGGAACAGGTCAACAAAGCGCTGACGCAGATGGACGAGGTCACCCAGCAGAACTCGGCGCTGGTGGAGGAGAACGCCGCGACCGCGAAGACGCTCGAGCACCAGGCGGGTGCGATGGACGAGCGGGTGGCGTTCTTCCGCATCGACGGTGCCGCGGCGGTGCAGCGGCGCCGCGTGCCGAGACCAAGGTGCAGCCGATGGCTGCCCCGGCGTCGAAGGCCGCGCCTGCTGCCGCGAAGCGGCCGCCTGTCGCCGCACCCAAGCGCGCCGCTTCGGCGGTCAGGGGCGGCGGACCGGTCGGCCGCATGCAGACCGCGCTCGCCACCGCCATCCACGACGATCCGGAGTGGAAGGAATTCTAGAAGCGGCCGCGATAACTCACCGCTCGCGGAAGGTGCGAGAGATCTGGTCGCGCAGCGGCTTGATCAGATACTGCAACGGCGTGCGGGCGTAGGTCTGGATGAATACGTCCGCCGGCATGCCCGGAACGAGCCGAAATTCGCCGAGACGAGCGACTTCCGCCTCCGGCAACGACGTGTGAACGAGGTAGTGGGTCGATATAGCTCCTGCGCTCGTCTGCTCGCGCGTGAGATCGGCCGAGACATGGGTCACGATGCCGTTGAGCTCGGGCATCGTGCGCTGGTTGCCGGCCACAATCCGCACGGCGGCCTGTCCGCCGACCTCGATCTGGTCGATGTCCTGCGGCGCGACCTTCAACTCCACGATCAGTTCTTCGCCCTGGGGCACGATCTGCATGATCGTTTCGCCGTTGCCGATCACGCCGCCGACGGTGTGGACGGTCAGCAAGTTGACGATGCCCGCGTGGGGCGCGCGGATGTCGACGCGCTGGAGCTGATCCTCGGCGGCGACCATGCGCTCGACCAGCTCGGCGATCTTGCCTTGCGTCTCGCGCAGGTCCTTCAGGACCCCGCCGCGGAATTCCTCATCGAGCTGGATGATCTGCAGCTCGGTCTCGCTGATCCGGGCGCGGGCGCGCGCGATCTCGGCAATGAACTGGCCGCGGTCGCCTTCGAGCCGCGTCCGCTCGCGCTGCAGCGCCATGTAGCGGGAGATGCTCACCAGGTTCTTCTTGTAGAGATCGGCGACGCCGACCAGCTCCTCGGAGATGAGCTTGATCTCGCCCTCCTTGGCCTGCTGTTGCGCGGTGAGCCCGCGGACCTCCTCGTTGCTTTGCGCGATGCGCTCACGGAGCTGCGACCGTTGGCCGGCGCGGGCAGCCTTGCGCGACTCGAACAGCTTGTGCTCGCCGTGGATCGCGTTCGCGACATTCGTTTCACCGATGCGTGCGAGGAGGTCCAGCGGAAAGATGACAGTGTCGTCGTCCTCGCGCTCGGCGATCAGGCGCGCGTGCCGGGCATTGCTCTCGTCGAGCTGGGATCGCACGACGCCGAGCGTGGCGCGCGTCACCGTGTCATCGAGTCGGACCAGGACTTGGCCCTCCGTGACCGCGCTGCCTTCCCGCACCAGCAATTCCTTGACCACGCCGCCGGTCGGGTGCTGCACCTTCTTGACGCTCGATTTGACGGTCACGGTTCCGGATGCGATCACCGCGCCGGCGAGCTCGCTGGTCGCCGCCCATCCGCCGATGCAACCGACGAACGCCACAACCAGGATCGATCCGACGATATTCAGCTTTCGGATCGCGCTTCGTCCAGGCTTGCTCTCTTGAGCAATGGAAGCCCGGGCGACGTATAGCGGTGTGCCTTTGATCATGATGCGGGCTCCTCGTCATTGGTCCGAACCAGCGCGAGATTGCCGGCGACCGCCGGTCGTGCCTGGTGCGCGGGGGACCTGCGCAGGATGGCTTCGCGCGGGCCGAACGTCTGTTGCGCGCCGTTGCCCAAAACCAGGATCTTGTCGCATTGCTCGAGCGCCGAAGGCCGATGCGAGATGATGACGACGATCGCGCCGCGCGCCTTGAGCTCGCCAAGCACCTTGTGCAGCGCGGCTTCACCCTCGCTGTCGAGATTGGCGTTGGGCTCGTCGAGCACGACCAGGAATGGATCGCCATAAAGCGCGCGCGCGAGCGCGATGCGCTGACGCTGGCCGGCGGAAAGCATCGTGGAGGCGTCGCCGATCCGGGTGTCGTAGCCTGCCGGCAGGCGGAGGATCATGTCGTGCGCCCCGGCGGCGAGGCCGGCCGCCAGCACCGCATCGGAGTCGGGCGTGAGGCTCATACGCGCGATGTTCTCCGCGATGGTGCCCTCGAAGAATTCGACGTTCTGCGCCACATAGCCGACATGGGAGCCGAGCGCGTCTTCGTCCCATTGCTCGAGCGCGGCGCCATCGAGCCGGATCTTACCGCGCGCGGGCGACCAGACACCGGTCAGGGTGCGGATCAGCGACGTCTTGCCGGCGGCGCTCGGTCCGACAACGGCGAGCGCTTCTCCCGCGGCGAGACCGAAATGGACGTCGGCTAAGATCGTGGTGTTGCCGCCGGGCGCGGCCACAGCGACGTGTTCAACGTCGAGGCGGTTCACCGGCCTGGGCAGGTTGGTGCGCTCGCAGGCTGTGCCGGCAGCTTTCCCAGCGATATTGGAAAGGCGCAGCAGGGACTGGCGAGCGTTGATCAATGAGCGCCAATTGCCGATCGCGATCTCGATCGGCGCCAGCGCGCGGCCCATCATGATCGACGCCGCGATCATGGCGCCGGCGCTGAGCTCCTGCCGGATGACGAGATAGGCGCCGAGCCCGAGCATCGCCGACTGCAGCAGCATCCGCACGACCTTGGTTGCGCTGCCGAACGAGCCGATGACGTCGGAGGCTTGCGTCGAGGCGGCCCGATAGCGGTCGTTCACCTGTTGCCAGCGGCTCGCCAGTGTCTTGGCCATGCCCATCGCCACAACGGTTTCGCTGCTGCGCCGGGTCAGTTCGGCGGTGGCGGAGCGCGCGCCGGCACTCTGGGCCATGGCGCGCGACCGGCTCGCGGCTGCGGCGTTCGGTCAGGATCGTGAAGACCAGCAGGATGAGTGCGCCGCCCAGAGCGGCGAAGCCGAGCCATGGATGGATCAGGAAACAGATGGCGAGAAAGATCGGCGTCCACGGCAGATCGACTATGGCAGTCGGCCCGGGGCCGGTCAGGAATGAGCGGATCTGGTCGAGATCGCGCACCGGCTGATGCGCTTCGGTCGAACTGCGGTTCTGGTTCGCAAGCCGGATCAATGAATCGTACACCGAGCGCTCGAGACGAAGATCGAGCATCGATGCGATACGGACCACGAGCCGCGAGCGGACGATATCGAGGCCGCCCTGAAAGGCATATGCGACAAGCAGAAACAGCGACAGCGCGATCAGCGTCGGGACGCTGCGGCTGGCGAGCACGCGGTCGTAGACCTGGAGCATATAGAGAGGGCCGGCGAGCATGATCAGGTTAGCCACACCCGAGAAGATGGCCACGCTAAGAAATGCCTGTCGGCATTCCTTGAGCGCGGCGGCCAAATCCGGATGGGCCGAGCGCAAAGGTGCTGGCATTTTGATCATTGTCGCGCTCCCATAAGGGCAGAAATTGCGCCTTGGCCCTGAGGGTGGGCCGGTAGACAGCGTGCGGATGTTGGTGGGATTCGTCGGGAGAGGGGCCGCGGGGCGACGGGCCATGCCATCGCCCCGCGGGTGGTTGGTAGCGTGGGGAGCGCTACCACTCGGGGATCAAATTCAGGCGACCAGCAGGTCGTGCTTCGCCATGTCTTGGGTGAGCGTTGCCACGAGCGACTGGATCTCGATATTGTCGCCGGGGCCGCCGTCGAGGATATCGAAGCCGCCGCCGCCGAGCAGGACGTCGTCGCCGTCGCCGCCCAGCAGCGTGTCGGCTCCGGCGCCGCCGAGCAGGACGTCATCGCCGGCTCCGCCGTCGAGCACCAGCTTCGGTCCATTGATGCCGATGCCCGATGCGTCAATCACGTCGGCACCGCCCAGTCCATTGATATGGATGGTGTCGTTGGCCGCGTCGAAATGTTCGATCACGATCGTGCTCGACAGGCCGGTGACCACCAACGATCCGTTCTCATCGATGAACATCTGGATGACGTCGTCGCCATTGGTGCCGTTGATGACGACGGTATCGACCTGGCCGTCGCCTGTCGTGCCGCCAATCGTTCCAGCAAGGTCGATATTGACCCTCTGGACGTCGGTGCCTGACAGGTCGTTGACCGTGATGGTGTCAGCGCCACCGAGCGCGTTGACGTCGACAGTCTCGACGTCGTTGACGTCCATCACAATGCTGCCGAGGTTGCGGGTGAATAGCAGCCGGTCGCCATTCGCGGCCATGTCGAAGATTTCGTTGCCGGCGCTGCCGTTGAACAGCATGCGGTCGGTGCCGTCGCCGCCTTCGACCCTGTCGTTGCCGTCGCCCGGATCCCACTGCATGACATCGTCGCCGGCGCCCAGATTGATAAAGTCGCTGCCCTGCTGACCGTCGATGAAGTCGTTTCCATCGCCGCCGAGCAGCGTGTCGTTGCCGTTGCTGCCAAGGATGGTGTCATTGCCGGTGCCGCCGTCGACCGTGACTTTGATCAACGCGGCGAGGTTGCCGGTGGCGCTGAACAAGTCATCGCCGCCGTTCATGTTGACCACAAGGTTTTCCATCGTGCCCATATCGATCGAGAACGGCGCCGGATCGAGGCGGTCGAAACGCACCCGGGCGCCGTTGGCAGTGGCGGTGAAGACCTCGCTACCATTGCCGCCGTTGACTTCCGTCGTGTCGATGCCGGTGCCGCCTTCGAACAGATCGGTGTCGTCGCCCGGATTCCAGATCATGCGATCGTCGCCGGCCTCGCCGAACAGCTGGTCGTCGGCGTCGCCGCCGGTCATGACGTCGTTGCCGGCGCCGCCGAACATCAGGTCGAAGCCACCTTTGCCCAGCAGCGTGTCATTGCCGGCCTGGCCAAAGATAAGGTCGTTACCCGAGCCGCCGGTGATCGTGTCGTTGCCTGAGCCACCGAACAGATCAGCGGGGGGCAACGGGCCGTTGGCCTCGTTCATGGTGATGACGTCGTTGCCGTCCTGGCCGAACACCTGGATACGCGCGGTGTTGGCGACGGTCGCGGTGCCGCCCAAAATCGGGACCGCGCCGCCGTTGACGAGAATTTTTCCGGCCGCGTCACGGCTCAGCGTGATGTTGTTGTTCTGAGTGTCCCCGAAAACCGACAGGAACTTTGTGCCAGGAATATAAATAGCCTTGATAGCCATGGGGAGTCGTCCTTGTTGTTGCGGCTTCGGCGCGGGCGCGCGTCAGCCGTTAGGCAGGTGGGGGTGGTGGTAGGGGAGTGAGTTACGCGCTCAGGCTTCTTGCCGTTGCGCGTGAGTGCGGCGGTGCAGGGGGGATTCCGTCGTACGGGACCGCCCGCCACGAACGACGTATTCGATCTCGCTGCGTCCCAGGCCCATATCTGAGAGGTCGCGATCGTGAAGTTGCGTGAGCCGGTGGATGTCGCGCCGCAGCCGCCGTTCGGCAGCCACGTGGCGTGCCAGCCTGATTCCTCCGTTGTAGACGAGGAGGCCGAGCCACTCGGCGAACTTGCTCGCCGCATGGCGCGAGAGCGCATTCATGGCCTGGCTGCGCTTGCGTCGTGCATGCAGGTGGAGTTCGTAGGCGGAGGGCCGCGCAATCGATATCTCGGACATGGTCACTCTCCGACGAATGAAAATGCTTGGGTGCGGGCGACGTGACTGTGCTGCGCATCCGCCGGTTTCCCGGACTCGTGCGTCTGCTTCGCTGTAGACGTGTGGGACTGTCCGACGGTGCCGTGCGGCTCCGCGGGCGCTGGTTCGAATTCGACGTATCCCGCACCGGCGCTAAAATCGCCGCCAACGGAAAAACCGGCGTGAACCGCCGCGATGTCGCTCGCAAAGCTTGTTGCGCCAGCAATGGCAGGCGTCTGGGCAACCGATCCCCGCGCGCCGGGGAAGACTAGAAGCTTTGCAAAGAGCGCCAGTATGACAGCGACGTAAATGAGGCCCAGACCGGTGACAAAACGGCGAAACTCTCGGTTGCCAAGGGGGAGTTCTGCGAAGCGCAGGCCGGCAGTCTTGGTATCGATGCTCATAATTCGCCCTCCAAAATGGGGCTTCTGTGCGCGAATGCGCACGAGCCGGGCAAGTTGGGTAAAGCCGTCCATCGGCGGGGGAGAGGTACCGATGTGACAGCCGCGGTTTGTGGCGCGTCAGTAACCGTGAATTGGACGACAGACTTGGGGGGATGCCTGATTTCGCCGTGATTTTCCTTGGAGATTTCCTGGAGGAATCCTTGGTGCTATGTTGGCCCAGTACCCCCGGATGATAGCCGGGGGTGTCCACCCCCTCCATTTTGGAAGGAAGCGGCTCTTCTCAGAGGGACGAGGCTTTGGGTTTCCGTTTCGACGAGTTTGAAATCGACCTCGGACAGCAGGAGCTGCGACGAAGCGGGCAGGTTGTCCGCATCGAGCCGCAGGTCTTCGAGCTGCTCGTCTACCTCGTTCGCAACTCCAACCGGGTCGTCACCAAGGAGGAGCTGATCGAATCGGTCTGGCGAGGCCGCGCCATCTCAGAGGCGGCGCTCAGCTCCTGCGTCAGCGCGGCGCGGCGTGCGATCGGCGACACCGGCAAAGACCAGCGCCGGATTCGCACGGCTTCCAAGCGGGGGTTCCGGTTTGTCGGCACGATCGATGATGCGATGCCGCCGCAAACCTTGCTGGCCGATATCGCGGCCGTGCAGGAGAGTTCTGTCGCCGCAATTCCGGCCGAGTTCACGCAGCAGGTACCAGGGGCGCAGACGTTGACTCTTCCCGACAAGCCTTCGATCGCGGTATTGCCCTTTCAAAACATGAGCGGCGATCCGGAACAGGAATACTTCGCGGACGGGCTGACCGAGGACATTATTACCGGCCTGTCCCGTCAGAGCTGGTTCTTCGTCATCGCGCGCAATTCGAGCTTTACCTACAAGGGCGAAGCGGTCGACGTGCGCAAGGTCGCAAGCCAGCTCGGCGTGCGCTACGTGCTCGAAGGCAGTGTGCGCAAGGCCGCCGACAGGGTTCGCGTGACCGCACAGTTGATTGACGCCGCACACGGCATTCATTTGTGGGCGGACAAATACGATCGCCAACTGGAAGACATTTTCAAACTCCAGGACGAGATCACGAACCGGGTCATTGGTTCGGTCGGCCCGCAAATCCTTGCCGCCGAGGCGGCTCGCATCCGCCGCACGCCGCCACAGAGCTTCGACGCGTGGGACCTGGTCATGCAGGCGCTGCCCTACATGTGGCGCGTCACCGCGGAGGACCAGCGTCATGCGCAGGAATTTCTGCGGCAGGCGATCAGCTTCGATTCCGAATACGCTCACGCCCACGCGCTGCTGGGATGGACCTATGTCAGCTTGTTCAATCTGGATGCGCGCGCGCCGATCAGCGAGTTCACCGACAAAGTGCTGGATGCAGGCACGAAGGCGGTGGCTCTCGATAGTGAGGAACCCTGGGGCCATCTTGTTCTCGGATCGGGTCACGCGCGGCGCCGTCGCCCCGAGCTGGCAGTGAGCCACCTATCGAGATCCATCGAGCTGAATCCGAACTTCGCACTCGGCTATGCCGGCCTCGGTTATGCCTTGGCCTGCGGTGGCGAACCGGAGCGCGGGCTACAGTCTCTGGAGCAGGCGCAGCGGCTCAGCCCACGCGATCCCTTCCTCGCGATCTATGCGCCGACGGTGAAGTACATGGCGCTGTTTGCGCTCGGCTCCTACGAGGAGGCGATTGCGGTGTGCCGCTCCACCTCGGCGCTGCATCCCCATCACGTCGGGGCATGGCGATTGATGACCGTGTCCTTGGCATTGCTCGGCCGCATCGACGAAGCGCGGCAAGCTCTCGCCCACACACTCAGCCTGCAGCCCGACCTTTCCCTCAACCATGTCGAAAAGAACACGGTCTTCGCCGATCCTTCAGACCGTTCTCGCTTTCTGCTTGGGCTTCAGAAGGCCGGCTTGAAGGATTAGGGCTGCCGCGGGCGGGGCACTGGAGCCCTATTCAGCTGGAATGTTCCGGTCGCCCCTCGGTGTGGTCTGCGTGCCGCCCTGGCCGGTGGTCGACGGGGCAGGGGTCGTGCGCTCGATACGCGGGCTATCGGTGCCTGCAACGTCCCGGTTGCCGGAACTCAGCGCAAAGATCGCAACGCCGAAGATCAGCAGGAGCGCGATGGCGATGCCGCCCATCAACGCCCCACTCACGCTGTCGTCGTACTTGCGAAGGATGTCGGGACGCTTTCCGTCATTGGGATTAAAGGTCACGGTGAGGTCCTCCAGACAGATGCCACTGTGAGGCAACGCCTGGACGGATCGGTCGTTCCCGGTGGAACACGCGTGCTTGGCGAGGTCTGGCGGCTGATTTCAGGGGTTCATGCGTCGACCTGCCCGCCATCGTAGCCGCAGGCAATGCGTCCCAGCCGCATGCGGAACTGCTCGTCCACGAGCATTTTCTGCAAATGCCGAATGTCGGCTTCGGAAAGCTTGTTCTCGCGATTGAGCAATGACGCCAACAGCTCCGGCGCGAGGAAGGGGAGCCTTGCGAGGAAGCCCTGCACCAGATCGCTCGCGAGCTGATGGTCCGGGTGCTTGGGGTTCTCGCCGGCGCGGCCGATCTCATACATGTGCGTGACGGACTCCCACGGCGCTCGCTCGGACGGCAATTTTGCCAGGATGTCGGGACGTTCTTCCGCG
Organism: uncultured Alphaproteobacteria bacterium; assembly: GCA_963850705.1. Taxonomy (GTDB): domain Bacteria; phylum Pseudomonadota; class Alphaproteobacteria; order Rhizobiales; family Xanthobacteraceae; genus VAZQ01. Next base: position 51,007 of record CAWKMR010000024.1, read on the forward strand.
ACATAGAATCGGTTCAGCGTGTCGAACAGCGCAAACCGATATCCGTGTGCAAGAAGCGCTCCTTCCCACTCCTCCCACGCCGGTTCGTTGGTGATCGGCTTGATGGACTCGACCACGACGACCTTCGGTCGATGACGTTGCCAATCGCCGCCAGCAATGACGTCGGCTTCCGCGCCCTCGACGTCGATTTTGAGGAAATCTATCGTGTCGATGCCATGTGTCGTGCAAAGCTCGGCAAGTGTCATCATCGGCAGCTTGACCGTTTGAAATTCGACGCCAAGGCTTTTTGTCTTGTCGGCGTTGGCCTCGATTGTGGTGGACAGCGCGTGAAACCGGTCGACGACAAACAGGTTGGCGCTTCCGCTTTCACGGCCGATGAGACTGCGCACGACCGTGTCGCGCGGTCGCAGTTGCCGGTGCAACACCGCGAGACTTTCCTGCGGCTCGACCACGATCCCCTGCCAGCCGCGTTCATAGAACCAGAACGATACGCTGCCGGCGATCGGATGGCCGCCGCCAATGTCGATGTACGTGCCGGTTGGCCTGTCCGAGAAAGCGAGCGACAGGTGGTAGTCCTCGAGATTCTGCGCATAAGACAAGGGAGGAGCGGTCAAATTGATTGTCTCCGGATCGCTGCTTGCAAATCGCTGCTTGCAAGATGAAGGCGGGCACAGTCGCTGCGGACGAGCATAGCAGCAAGACTCATGTTGGGCGCGGTCCAAGCGCAGCATGGGAACGCAACCCGGTACCGAGCGTTTCTGTAGCGGAGGATCATATGGCGAAGAAACGACGGAAGTACTCGCCGGGCGCAGCCACGGAGGTCGAGCGCGAGATGCGGCGCTACAAGCGCGGCACCGCCAAGAGTGGAAAGGGCGGCCGCGGCGGCAAGGTGAAAAGCCGCAAGCAGGCGATCGCCATTGGACTTTCCAAGGCCCGCCAGAAGGGCAAGCGGGTTCCGAAGAAACGAAGCACGGGGCGGTGAAACTTTTGCTGCGCAGCAGCGTTTGATTGTTGCTGCGATGCGATGGTGGCGTGGAAAGCGCCAGGCTCGATGCTTCCCACTCGCTCTCAGTAGCCCGATGAGCGCCCTCGAGAGTTCGTGTCATGTCTCGCAAGCGATCCGACAATGCCTACCTGGACGTTGAAAGCTACAGAATTGCTCAACTCTTCCATGAGCTCTCGCTGAAATGGGGCGAGAGGCTGGCCGCTGCGCAACACGTTGCGCGCCGCTACGGCGTTAGTGCCCAGCGCGTGCTTGATCTTGCAGCCAAGGTCGAGCCCGAGCCGCTGGGGCGGCTTTGAGTGCCCGTACCCGCGGATTGCCATCGAGCTTTGCAGCAGTCCGGTGCCGGCGTGAGATCAGTGGGTTCCAGCGAATGTGAAGACCGCCAGTTGCGGACGCGCACCGAAATAGGCCGCCTTGAAAGTGTCGGCATCGTGCAGCGCTGACGCTGGCAATTGGCGATAGACGATCGCAGCTTCCAAGGGCGCCGCATCGAAGGGGAAGGGGTCGACGGCAATGGTCACGGGCGACGTGGGTGTGAGCTTCAGAGCGACGCCGTCACCGCTCGCGGAGTACGCAGTCGGAGCCGGCTCGATCACGTGGTCTTTGTGGATCTCATTGCTGCAGATGTAGAGCGACAGCAGATCCCAGACTTGCAGCAGGTTATAATTTACCGCCACTTCGTGCCGGTCGAGGCCGGCGGTAATGACATGCTGCCGCGCCTCGTTGCGCGTGATGAAATCCTCGATCTCGCTTGAGAGCTTGCGCGGCGGTCCTGGCGGCGGTTGCGTGATGGCGCCGTAGCGGGATTGCCAAAGTCCGGTGCGGTGCTTGCTCACCAGCAGGCCGGTGTAGTTGTCAACGTCGGTGAGCATGTCGATCGCCCACTGATAGGCGGCGAGCTGCGCGGTGTCGGTAGGAACCTGCTGAAAGCTCGGGCTTTTGCCGGTGGCCGTATCGAGGTACGGGTTCGTCTCGTAGCGCAACCATCCGCCGTCGTGGTATTGCGCGGCGCGCATCATCGAGGTGTAGGGGCGCGGCCGCTCGAATTGCCGGTTGCCCCAATGCGCGGCGAACAGACCTGCAAGCTTGGCGTGGTCGTTCTGCGTGATCATCACGACCGAGCCGTCGGATTGATTGCGAACGATCATGCCGCGCTCTTATGGTTCATCGAGCTGTTGATTGCCACTGTATGACCATACAAAGGCTCTAGTGGATGGTCCATCAAGCGTACAATAACTTAGACTTGGAAGTGATGGGGGCCCGTATGCAAGTTGCACCAGTCTTCTGGGAAAAACCGCTGTCCTATGAGATTGCGCCGAAGAGCGGCCCGGTGCGAAGAATGGTCACACTCGCGGATGTGCGCTCGGCGATGGTCTATGACCTGCCGCCGGGCACGACCAAGCAGCCGCATTGGCTGAACGCCGGCCTGCTGGTGGTCGCCGCGTCCGAAAGCGGCAAGCAGTCCGACATTCGCGTCGCAACCGACGCGCTCTGCGACGCGCTCGATGTCGAGGGCTGGCTGGCAGCTCCGGCATCCGCCGACGCGTGAGAGCCGCAATCCCTACTGCGTCATATTGGCGGCCTTGATGGCGGCGTCGAACTGCGGTTGCTCGCGCGCGATCTGTGCGACGAACTCCTGCGGAGTCGTGCCGTTCGCCTCGATGCCGAGCTTGGTGAGTTGCGCGACGATCGCCGGATCGCGCGCGGCGGCGATCACCTGCTGCGCAAGCTTGTCGATGATCGCCTGCGGTGTCTTCGCGGGCGCCAGGAAGCCGTTCCAGGAGTTGAGCGCGAAATTCGGATAGAGCTCGCTGATCGTCGGCACGTTCGGAAGCTGCGGCATGCGTTTGTCGGTTGCAACGCCGAGGATGCGGACCTTGCCGTCCTGCACATGCGGGATGATTTCCGATGCGTTGCCGAAATACATGTCGATCTGCCCGCCGACCAACGCGGTCATGGCGGGCCCGCCGCCTTTGAATGGCACATGCACGGAATCGAGATTGGCGCGCGCGACAAACAGCGCGCCGGACAGATGCCCGATCGAGCCGGTGCCGCCGGAGCCGAAGTTGAGCTTCTTGCCTTTTCCGTAGGCGACGAACTCCTGCATGGTCTTCGCCGGGATGGAGGCGTTGATCGCGAGGATAAACGGCCCGGTCCCGAACACGCTGACTGGCGTGAGGTCTTTCAGTGGGTCGTAGCTGACCTTCTGGATGCGCGGCACGACTGCGATCTGCGGCGCCGCCCCGAATAGCAGCGTGTAGCCATCGGGCGTCGCCTGCGCGACATAGGCCGCAGCAAGCGCGCCGGCGGCGCCGACGCGATTCTCAACGACGAAGCTCTGCTTCAATTCAGTCGTGAGGCGGCTGCTCGCCATTCGGGCCATGACGTCGGTGTTACCGCCGGCAGCGAAGGGGACCACGACCGTCACGGTCTTGGTGGGCCAGTCGGTGCCTTGGGCATGCAGTGATGTTGGCAGGAGCAACGACAGAATGAACGCGACGCGTACACGCGATCGGAAAAGTTGCATAGAGTCGAGTTTCTTTCATTGAGGTAGCCGGCACGGCTATTTTAAGCCGGCTACCTCCGCGCACACAACAGATGTGCTCGGCAAGAAAAGAACCCGTTGCCGCGTGCGCGTGCAATGGGCAGGCGCTGCCGGTTTTATGACGTCCAGTACTGGCTAAACTGCGTCGCCACCACGTCCTCGTAGTTAACCGTGCGATCAAGCAGCCCCATTTGGCGTTGGAACTCGGTCATGCCGCTAACGAACTCGCGCGAGATCGACGGATCGTAGAACGGCAGGTCGCGCTGCACGATATCGGCGATGAGCGACGCCTCGTGGTCCGGGAAGAGTTTGCGTCCGACTTTGGTCGCAAGGCCCACGTCGGCCTTCAGCGCCTTCTGCGTCTTCACCAGCGCGCGCACGGCGGCGGCGACCGCACCAGGATCGCGCGCGATCACGGCGTCCGAGGTGATGAGCGCCGGCATGGTGTAGTGAAGCGATTTCGGCGGGCCATCGCCGCGGCGCGCATCGATCACCATCGTGCCATAGCCGCCGCGCACCGCGACTTCCGCGCCCATGCCGTTCGCCCAGAAGCCGTCGATAGCACCGGCCTCCAAAGCCTTGGCGGCACCGACACCGAAATTCTTGACCGCGCCTTCGCCCAAAAACTCCATCGGCACCGGCATGATCTTGATGTTGTCGCGCGCCTCGTCGAGGCCGGACTCCACCAGCAGCCGCTTGAGGCCGAGATCGACCAGCGGCGCGGCGCCGATCTTAAGTCCCTTGATGGCGTTGATGTCACCTTTCTTTGCCTTGAGGTCGGCGCGCAGGATCAGGAACCAGTAGGTATTTTGGGCGAGCGCGGCGATAAGCTTGCCGCCCTTCCAGCCGGGAAACGCAAACGGCGTCGAATGCGCGGAGCCACCGACGAACTCGATGCCGCCGTCGCGCAACACTTCGAGCGTCCGGTTCACCGGATAGATCAGCTCGAGCGTCATATCGAGCCCTTCGTCCTTGAAGAAGCCGAGCTCCACCGCCGCCGCGGCGGGAAAGTAGGAGTTCGAAATCATGTCGGGGATCGCAATCTTCATCAGCGTGTTCCTCGCGGACTTGGTTGGCGGCGGTTCACGTTATCGCATTGGCGCGGTGGATGCCTTCGATCATCGCCACGCGCAGGAGATAGGCGCGAAGTTTCGCGCGGTCGGCGGCGATGGCGCGTAGTTCGTCGTGGAATTTCTCGCGCTCGATCGGGTCTTTTTGCTCGATATTGCGCTTGTTCTCGATGGTCTGGCGCTGGAGATATTCCTGCGCGACGGTGCGGCGCTGGCGGTCGTAGAGGTCGAGCAAGCCATCGCTCGCGCCATCCTGAATGATGGCTGCGAGCTTGCCGGTGAGATTGAAGGCGTCGTGGAAGCCGAAATTCATGCCCATCCCGCCGAGGGGATTGTTGATGTGCGCGGCGTCGCCGGCAATGAGGAGACGGCCGTCACGATAGCACGAGGCGACGCGCTGATGCACATCGTAGAGGTTGCGATGGAAGACTTCGTAGTCGCCATCCTTGCGGTGAAATCCCTGGATGCGCCGCTGCACCGCGCTTTCCTCGAAAATCTCCTCGATCGTACGCCGCGCATCGACCGGAAAGACCACGCGCCAGATGCCGCGCTCGTCATGGCCGGGGATCTTGAAGAGCGCACACCATTCATCGGGGTCGGCAATGTAGTTCGTCAGCGCATAGCCGAACGGTTCAAAGTCGTAACGGGTGCTCAGGATCAGGAATCGCTCTTCGTAGGTGAAGCCGGAGAACTCCACCTTCATGGATTTGCGCACCTGGCTGCGCCCGCCGTCGCAACCGATCATCCAGCGGCCGCGAAACGTCTTCGTTCCGCCCGACGTTTCGACGGTGGCGGTCACGCCGTCGCCGTCCTGCGCCGCGCTTGCGACGCGATGCTCCATCAGCACCTCGCAGTGCGGATGCTGTTTGAGCTTGTCGAGCAGGATGTAGCAAATCTTGTGCTGCTCGAGCATCAGCCGGTACGGATGGGGCGTGTCATCCGCGAGCGCACCGAGGTCGAAATCGGCGACCACACCGGTGCGGCGGTCGCGATATTGGTAGTTGCGCACGATGTAGCCGCGCGCGAGCATGGCGTCGGTCACGCCGCCCTCGGCGAACATCTCCAGCGTCGGCGGATGGATCGTGCCGGCGCGCGGATCGTCGAAGATCTTGTTGCCGGCCTCCATCACGGTCACCGGGATGCCGCGGCGGGCGAGGCCGAGCGCGGCGGTCAGGCCGACCGGTCCGGCGCCGGCGATCAGCACGCGATCCGGTGGCGCGGCGGATTGGAGGATTGAAGTGTCAGGGCCATCTGGGGCTAGTGTCCCGATTCCAAAGTTCGCACAACTTCGCGGCGGCCTCCAACGCGAACTTTGGAATTGAAGGACACTAGCAACTCCTTTGGTCTAGTGTGGCTTTGGTTCAGAAGTCCGCATGTCGGACTCGCGGCCAGAGTATTGCGGACTTCTGAACCGCCACACTAGTGTAAGATCGGCGTTGCGGAACTGCAGGAGACGATGATGGATCAGTCCGTCAGGCTGACCAAGGCACAGGAACCCTGGATCGGATCGCGCGGCCGGATTGGCGTCATCATCCCGTCCACCAATATCGGTGTTGAATACGACTGTCAGCGGATCATTCCGCCGGGCGTGACATGGCATTTTGCCCGCTTCTTTGTCGAGCAGCCGGATCTCTCGAGCGACAACATGTTCCTCGCCTTCATCGAGGCGATCCGCAAGACCATTCCCGACGCCATCCGCGACATCATGACCTGCGAGCCGACCTACATCATGATGGGCATGTCGGCGGAGACGTTTTGGGGCGGGCTCGAAGGCAATGTCGAATTCGAGACGCGCCTGCGCGAGGACATCGGGCCCGACATGGGGCTGACCAGCGGCGCCGCCGCGCTCAGGGCCGCGCTCGATGCATTCGGCGCCAGGACGGTTGCGGCGCTGACGCCCTATCAACCGGTGGGCGACGAGCAGGTGCGCCGGTTCCTCGAGGAGTCCGGCTATACCGTGACCAATGTGGTGGGGCTCAAATGCGACACCGCCACCTCGATCGCCCACACCCCGCCGCGGGAGGTGATCGAGGCGGTGCTCAACGAGCTCGATGGCGACAACGTCGACGCCATCGTGCAGGCCGGCACCAATCTCTCGACCCAGGACATCTTCCCGGCGCTGGAACAGCAGCTCGGCAAGCCGGTGATCCCGATCAACATCGCGACCATCTGGCACGCGCTCCGCGCACAGGGCATAGAAGACAAGATTTTTGGCCGGGGACGGTTGCTTGAGCAGTTCTAGCGCAATCGCTAGTATCGGCTTGTCAGCGCGTGACCGGGCGCGGCGCTACGCCGGTCAGCGATCAAGCCGCCAATACAATGACCAAGAGGACGCTCATGACCGACTTCAGGCCCGTCATCCGGATCGCACCCAACAACCAGGTCTTTGACCTGCCGGTCATTGTCGGCATCGAGGAAGGGTTGTTCGAGGCCGCCGGTCTCGACGTTAAATTCTCCGCGACCCATGCGGACCGGGAGAAGGACGCGGTCGGCGGCGCGATCATGGCGCGGCTCAAGGAAAACCTGTTCGATTGCGGCTCGGCCGACAGCTACAATGTCTGCGAATGGGCAAGCATCGACCGCCTGGAGCGCGGCAGCCGCGGCGGCAATATCGCGGCGCTGCGCGCGGCGGTGGCGGCGCAGGCGATCCTGTCGTTTGATGAATCTCTACAAGTGCCGCGCGACCTCGCCGACGTTCCGGTCGTCGTGCAGGAGCTCACCGGTTCGCACTACTGCACCCTGCAGATGCTGGAGAGCGCGGTCGGCGCCGACCACGTCAATATCGCGCATGGCGGCCTGCCGCAGATGCGCTGGGCCGGGCTCAAGAACGGCACCTATCGCGCCGTCACCGTCATGGAGCCGTTCATCAGCCTCGGCCTCAAGGAAGGCGCGCACATCATTGCGGCGTCGTTCTATCGCGGCGGCGAGGTGATCGCGGCCAATCTGACGCCCGAGCAGCGCAAGGCTTACTACGACGCCGAGAACAAGGCGGTCGATCTGATCAACGCCGACTTCTACAAATACGCACACCACGTCGCCGCGCACGCCAAGGGTGCGCTGGAGCCGCGCGAGTTGCTGCGCGCTTTCGTGCGCTACAAGCACGTCGATTACTACGATCCGACGCTGTTCAACCGCGCCTATGACTGGATGAAGGCGCGTGGATTGAGCGAAGGCCAGAGCCAGCACGCCGCGCTGGTGGTGGGATAAATTCCAGGACGCGCCGCGAGACGTGACCATCGTGATTGTGCCCTTGTAACTCAGCATACCGCGACTCGCGTAATCTGCGAGCCGCGGTGGCGGGCGGGAGTCCGAAGTGCCCTGGGTCCTTGAAGACCGTGGGAGAGCGCGGCACCCCGCCTGTCATTCCATTGAACCCGAACAGTCGCCGGGGCCGCAAAGCGCGAAGCCCGATTAGGCAAGGACGGGTCGCCATGGAGAACATCATCGTTGGTATCGACGTTTCGAAGGACCGCCTCGACGTCGCCGTGCGTCCTAGTGGAGAGGTGTTTGCAATTGAGCGTAATCCTGTCGGACTGGAGCAACTGACGCTTCGCCTGCGATCGCTTTCCCCGGAGCTCGTGGCGTTGGAAGCGAGCGGCGGCTTTGAGACCGTCGTCGCGGCTACATTGGCTGCTGCGCGGCTTCCGGTTGTTGTTGTCAATCCGGCGCAAATCCGCGCCTTCGCCAGGGCCGTCGGGCAGCGGGCCAAGACCGACCCGATTGATGCTGCCGTCATCGCCCACTTCGCCGCGGCGACCAGGCCGGAACCGCGGCCGTTGCCCGACGAAGCGACACGACTGTTGGGTGATCTCGTCGCACGCCGACGACAGATCCTCGAGATGATGGGGGCAGAGCGCCAACGCGAGAAGCGCGTCACCGTCCCGCATCTGCGCAAGAGCATCGTGCGCCTGCTCAAGGCCTTGAAGAGGGAACTGATGAGCGTCGACACCGACATCAACGATGCTGTTCGTGGCTCTCCGGTGTGGCGTGAGAAGGAGGACCTGCTGGCATCCGTACCCGGCGTCGGGCCGACTATCGCGCGCACGCTGATTGCCGAGATGCCCGAACTCGGACGGCTCAGCCGCCGGCAGATAGCTGCGCTCGCAGGGCTTGCCCCGTTCACTCGCCAGTCCGGCCAGTGGCGCGGCAAAAGCTTCATCGGCGGCGGACGCGCTGTCGTTCGAACGGCACTGTTCATGGGCGCGATGGTCGCCAAACGGCACAACCCGGTTCTGCGAGCTTTCTTCAACCGTCTTGTCGCTGCCGGCAAACCAAAAATGGTCGCACTGATCGCAGTCGCTCGGAAGCTTCTGACCATGCTCAATGCAATCCTCCGGGACCGCCGACCATGGCAAACCGCTTGACATCCAAGACAGTCGCTCTCCCCCTTGTGGGGAGAGGGCGGTTCAACGTTGCAGCGCAAAAGAATGGGTGAGGGGTGGACGTAGCCAGTTGCCCGACACCCCTCACCTAATCCAATTCGTTGGAATGCTTTCTTGCCCTCTCCCCACAAGGGGGAGAGGGCGCAGTAATTGACGCCAGCGCTGCGAGGCAGTTCTCCGCGTTCTACCCGCGGCCCTTCTTGGCGGTGAGCACGCTCTCGTACTGCTTCGTCAATTCGATCGTCCCCAGCGCGTATTTCGTGCAGGCCGCGCGGTCGCCGTAGAACAGGGCATTCGCCGGGGCGCCGGTCTTCAGATACGCCTCTTTGAAGATCGGCAACTCATGCGCTTCCTTCGATGTCCGCTCCAGCATCTCGAATTGCTTCGGATTCCTGTCGGCCCATTCGGTATGTACCGCCCACGCGCGCGCGGAATAGAGGTCCGGGATGTCGGTGCCGAACACCTTATTGATCAGCGGCGCGTTCTCGCTCAGGTCCGCGAAGTTGTTCTTGGTACGGTTGAAGACGCCGAGCACCTTGAATTTCTCGGGCAGCGTCAGAACGCCGGTCATCGGCAGCGCCCCGATATCCGCTTCGCCGTTGAGCACGGCGATGTAGGTCGGGTTGCCGCCGCCATAAGGAATGAGATTGTAGCGCGACTTCGTTGCGTCCCCGAGCGCAAGCAGCCCGATCGAGCACGGATGTGGAATCCGGCTGACGGCGACGTTGAGCGCGCGCTTCTTCGCCGCATCGACGACCTGTTCGATCGATTTGTACTGGGATGTCCGGCTCGCGAAGATGATGCTGTCGTCGATGTCGACCATCGAGAAATAGATGAAGTCACGTGGGAAGTTGTAGTCCGGCTTCTGGGTCGCATACATGATCATCTCGGGACCCATGTTCCCGAACAGCAGATTGTGCCCGTCCTTGGGGCGCCGCTTGACGAACAGCTCGTAGCCGATCTGGCCCGACGCACCCGGGAAGAAGTTGTATTCGAACGGCTGCTTCAGGATCTTGCCCCAGGAGTCGTCGAACGCGCGCGCGAGGCGTTCCGCGCCGCCGCCCTGGCCGGTCGGGATCACGACACTGAACTTGCGGCTGGGATAATTCTGCGCCGCCGCTCCGTTGAACGGCGAGGTGGCGAGCAGTCCGGCCGAGGCAGCAAGTCCACCGCAAAAGGCCCGGCGCGGCATGGACAGTCTGGTGGTCATCGTTATCTCCTTGACGCTATTGATGCTTCGCGTCTGGCTGCATCCTGCCATAGCGGTGCCGCGCCCGAAAGCGCGACAGCGCCGCTGCGGCAAGACGGCTCAGCCGCCCTTGCCGCGCTTGGCGGTGAGCAGCTTCTCGTAGCGCTGCGCCAGTTCGAAAGTGCGGAGCGCGAATTCCGTGCAGGCCTTGCGGTCGCCGTAGACCAGATTGCGGTCGGTCGCGCCGGTCTTGCGGTAGCCTTCGCGGAACACCTCCGAGGCGTGCGCCTCGCGCGAGGTCCGCTCCAACATTTCGAACAGTTTCGGGTTCTTGTCGGCCCATTCGGTGTGAACCCCCCAGGCGCGCGAGGTGAAGAGGTCCGGAATGTCGATTCCGAAGACCGAATTGATGGTCGGCGCATTCTCGGTGAGATCCGCGTAGACGTTTTGCTTGCGATTGAACACGCCGAGGACCTTGAACTTCTCGATCAGCGTCATCACGCCGACCATCGGGCTCGCGCCGATATCGACCTCGCCATTGAGTACCGCGATATAGGTCGGGTTGCCGCCGCCATAGGGGATGAGGTTGAAGCGCGCACCGGTTGCTTCGCCGAGCGCCAGCGCGGCGATTGAGGTCTGGGTCGGTAGCCGGCTGACCGCGACGTTGAGCATCCGCTTCTTTGCCGCCGCGACCACGTCCTCGATGGTCTTGTACGGCGAATTCGCGGTTCACATAGATGCAACTGTCGTCGATCTCGACTTGCGAGAAATAGATGTAGTCGCGCGGGAAATTGTAGTCGGGCTTCTGCAGTGCATACATGAGCATTTCCGCGCCCATGTTGCCGAACAGCAGATTGTGCCCGTCGCGCGGCCGGCGCTTGACGAACAGTTCGTAGCCAATCTGACCCGAGGCGCCGGGATGGAATGTGTACTCGAACTGCGTTTTTAGCATCGGCCCCCAGGCCATATCGAACGGCCGCGCGATGCGCTCGGCGCCGCCGCCCTGGCCGGTGGGAATGATGACGCTGATCCGTCGGTTCGGATAGGTCTGCGCGGACGCGCCGCCGAGTGGCGCTGTCGCCGCCAGGGCGGTGGACGCGGCAAGACCGCCGACAAAGCGTCGGCGCGGCATCACGATGCGATTGCTAGACATCGGCGCGTCCTCCTCGTGCGTTTCCTCTGATCTTCTTTTCGTTGCCCGCGACCTTAGCTGGGACGGGTCGCCTTACTTTATACCAGCTTGCGCAAAACCTAGACCCGTCATCCTTCGAGGCTCGGCGCTTCCGCGCCTCACACCTCAGGGTGACGGTGAGAGGAAGGCGTTTGCGGTTCTGGTTTCCGGCTACTTCGCGAGCGCAGGCTCCGCGGCCGCCTTCGACGCAACCGTCGATGGCAGATCCTTGATCCGCGGATAAACTTCCTTGGCAAACAGGGTCATGCTGCGGACCGTGCGCTTGTGATCGAGGTGCCCGGCCTGCTGCATCATCAAGAGGTGATCGAAACCGCCGACCTGATCGTAGAACTTGCGGATGCGCGCCGCGACCTTGTCGGGCGTGCCGGCGACCAGGATGCCTTGCTCCATCATGTAGTCGAGGCCCTGCTGGCGCACCGCCTCGGTGCGGCCGCCGAACTTTCCCTGCAGCGCCTGCACATTGAGCGCGATCGAAGCATAGCCGGGCGGGTTCTTGAACTGCGGCTCGGTCTTGTTGGAGCGGATGTACCAGAGCAATTCATGCGCACCCTTTTCCGCCTCGCTGTCGGAGTCGGCGGTATAGACCAGCGGCAGGAACGCGGTGCCGCCCTGGTGCGGTACGCCGGCGTCGACGTAGTGCTTGCGGTATTCGTCGAACAGGCTGCGCGTGTTCTCGTAAGGCTGGAGGAAGGTGGCGAAGGTGAAGCCGTGCTGCGCGACCTTGCGCACGTTCTCGCGGTCGCTTGACCCGGTGATCCAGACCGGCGGGTGTGGCTGCTGATAGGGGCGCGGCCAGATGTTGACCGCGCGCTTGTGCCAGAAGCGACCTTCGTAGTTGAACGGCCCGTCATGCGTCGTCCAGGCGCGCATCGCGAGGTCGATGCCCTCCCACAGCCGGTCGTTGGTCAACGTCGGATTGGAGTTGGCGGGATTGATCTCGGTCGGCACGCCACGTACGAAGCCGACGTCGAGGCGGCCACGTGAGATGCAGTCGATCATCGCCATCTCTTCCGCGATGCGCACGGGCTCGCCGCGGTTGGCGATCGGATTGCCGAGGATCAGGATGCGGGCCTTCTTGGTCTGGCGGGCGAGGATCGCCGCCGGCAGCGGTGCGCAGGAATCGATGCAGCTCGCCGAGGCATGATGCTCATTGAGCATGATGTCGAGGCCGAGCTCGTCGGCGATGCAGTGTTCGTCGAGATAGCGGTTGTAGAGATCGGCGCCGCGCTTCGGATCGAACAACTGGTTCGGGATCGTCACCCGCGTGTTCTTGAGCTGGTCGAACGGTGGAATGTCCGGATAGGGCATTTCGGTGAAGTGCCAGGCGCGCATGTAAGGTCGTCCTCCGGAACCGATCCTACCCCAGAAACGTCTGCAGCTCAGCGAGAAACGCCCGTGGCTGCTCGATATGCGGCAGGTGACCCGCCTGCGGGATCACGGCCATCCGCGCATCCGGGATCAGCTTGCAGTAGGCCTCGCCGTATTTCGGCGTAACGATGCCGTCGTTCTCACCCCAGATCAGCAGCGTCGGCACCTTGATGCGGTGCAACCGATGCTTGAGCTTGGGGTTGTGCAGGTAGGGCTCCCAGCCGAAGCGCGTGAAGGTCTCGGTGTTGCGCGCAACCACGGTCAGCTTGTCTTCCGGCATCGACTTGAAGTCGCGCTTCCCTTTGGCGTCGTCGTGCCACTTCAGCGCCATCACCTCGTCGGGGCTGAGCAGCCAGACGTCCTGGATGTCGCGCTCGGTCGGCTTGCCGGTCTTGATGCCGTAGGGGTCGACCAGCACGAGCTTCGAGATGAAGCCGTCGTCCTTGGTCGCGATCTCGGCGGCGATCCAGCCGCCGAACGAGCAGCCAATGACGGGAATGTTCTTGAGCCCAAGCTCGTCGACGATATCGAGCACCATATAGGCGATGTCGTCGGGCCCGGTGACCCAGTCCGGCCGGGTCGATAGCCCGAAGCCCGGCGGCGAGGGAATGATGACTTCGTAGGATTTGGCGAGCTCGTCGAGAAACGGTGCGTCGGTTTCCAGCGCTTCTTCGCCCGCGAGCAGGAGGAGGGGCGGGCCCTTGCCCCGCCGGACGATCTCAAGCTTCAGCTCGTCCGACGGTCCGATCTGGTGAATATCCTGCGGATGATGTTCTTGCACCGGTTCCGGCTCTTTCTTGTCGCCGGACGTGTTTAAGCAGAGCGCGAGGGCAGTTGTCGAATCGACCGGTCAGGCCGTCGCCTTGGCCTTGTCCCGCATGGCAGAACCGTGCGCGTAACGACTCTTCGGTATCGGCAGGCCGAGGATGTCGCGCAGCGTCGGGCCTTCATAGGCCGTGCGATAAAGTCCACGGCGCTGAAGTTCCGGCACGACCATATCGACAAAGTCGTTAAGCCCGATCGGGAACACCGGCGCCAGGAAGTTGAACCCGTCGCAGGCGCCTTCGTTGAACCACTGCTCCATCTGGTCGACGACCTCAGTCGGGGTTCCGACAAAGCCGGCGTGGCCGCGCTGGCGCGCGAACCACTGGTACAGCTGTCGGATCGTCATGTTCTTGCTCCGCGCCATCGCGATCGCATCGTCGGAGCGGCTGCCGATGACCTTGTTCTGCGGAAGCTCGGGCAGCGGCCCGTCGATCGGGAAGCCCGTGAGATCATGGCCCATGCGGGTCGATAGCAGCGATACGCCGACGTCGGGATGCAGGAGGTCGTCTAGCTTCTCCTGCTTCTCTACGGCTTCATCGTGGGTTCGGCCAACCGTGATCGAGAGGCCGGGCATGATCTTGAGGTGATCGGGATTCCGGCCGTAGCGCGCCATCCGACCCTTGAGATCGGCATAGAACGCCTTGGCGCGCTCGATGCCCGCATGCGCGGTGAACACGACCTCCGCCGTCTCCGCGGCGAGCTCGCGGCCGTCGTCGGAGGCGCCGGCCTGCACCAGCACCGGTTGGCCCTGCGGCGAGCGCGGCACATTGAGCGGGCCCCGCACGTCGAAAAACTCGCCATGGTGATTGAGGGTGTGCATCTTCTCCGGATCGAAGAACAGGCATGCTTCCTTGTCGCGGATGAACGCATCCCCATCCCACGAATCCCACAGCGCCTGCACGACCTCGACGAATTCCTTGCCGCGCTTGTAGCGTTCGTCCTTCGGCTTGTGCGGCTCGTTGCCGAAATTGAGCGCCTCGGTGGCATTGCCCGACGTGACCATGTTCCAGCCGGAGCGACCGCCGCTCACGAGATCGAGCGAAGCGAATTTGCGCGCCACTGTGTAGGGCTGCTCGAAGCTGGTCGAGGCGGTGCAGACCAGCCCGATGTTCTTGGTATAGCTCGCGAGCGCGGCGAGCATCGTGAACGGTTCGATCCACGCCACGTAGTGCAGCCGGTGCAGACCCTGCTCGTGCGCCGTGAACACCGAATGGGTATCGGCGCAAAAGACCATGTCGAGCAGGCCGCGCTCGGCGGTCTGCGCGATCTCGATCATGCGCGCGAAATTTTCGCCGGCGTCGGCATGGCCCTTGGGGTGCCGCCACGATGCGATGTGGTGGCCGGATGGTCGGATGAACATTCCGACCTTCATCTTATCGGTTCTTTTGCTCACGGCGTCGGCTCCTGTCCTTGAGACGGTAACCGTAGCTCAGGGGGCCGCATCCCACAATCGTTGCACCAGCCGGCGCGCCAGCACGCCGGCGACCCGGCGGCGGTAATGACCCGGCGTGAACGTGGTTTTCATCGCCATGATCTGGTCGCGCACCAGATCGTCGAGGCCCTTGAAAACGCGCTCGTTGAGCGGCCCGCCGCAGAGCTTATCGGCGCCTTCCAACAAAACCGGACGCGGATTGGTGCCGGTGAAGGCGACACGCAGATTGGCAAGCGTATCACCGTCACGGCGCAGCGCGGCGGCGACGCCGCAGACCGGATACTCGATCGAGCGCCGGATGCGGATCTTGTCATAACCGGAGCGCAGGGCAGGGGTGTTCCTGGCGCGCACCGCCGTCACGAACTCACCCGGGCGCAGCGACAGGTAATACTTGCCGTCGCCGAGCGTCTCGGTGACGGGCTGATCCTGGCGGGCGAAGCCGATGTAAAGCCGGGCGAGCGGCAAAGTACGGCGTCCTGCCGGTCCGGCGATGTCGACTTCG
>CAWKMR010000025.1:0-49465 GCA_963850705.1 uncultured Alphaproteobacteria bacterium
GGAAGCGATCTCACGTCCTACTACGAGGCCGGCTTCCGGCCGTCGCCATGATTGGAGGCTGACTGATGTTTCGCACGCTCGCCGCGCTGACGACGGCGCTCCTGACCGCCAGCAGCACGACTGCATTCGCGCAAACCGACGCTGTCGCCGAGTTCTATCGTGGCAAGACCGTGCGGCTGGTCATCGGCTATGGCGCGGCGGCGGCTACGACGTCTACGCCAAGATGCTCGCCCGCTTCCTCGGCGAGCACATCCCCGGCAAGCCGACCGTGATCGCGCAGAACATGCCGGGCGCCGGCAGCCGCAATGCGGCGAACTGGCTCTACAAGGTGGCGCCCAAGGACGGCACCGTCCTGGCCGTGCTCAGCCAGGCCACGCCGGCCGACCAGGCGCTCGGCCAGCCCGGCATCCAGTTCGACGTGCGCAACTTCAACTGGATCGGCAACATGGTGGTGGTCAACAACATCATGATCACCTGGGCCGAAAGCGGCGTTCGCACCATCGAGGAAGCAAAGAAGCGCCCGATCGCGATCGGCGCTACCGGCGCGAGCTCGCCGTCGGTGATCTATCCGACCGTCGCCAACAATCTGTTCGGCACGCAGTTCAAGATCGTGTCGGGCTACCCCGGCGGCGGCGACATCATGATCGCACTGGAACGCCGCGAGGTGGATGGGCGCGGCAGCGACTTCTGGGCGTCGCTGAAGTCCAACAATCCCGCCTGGATCAAGGACGGCAAGGTCAACATCCTGTTCCAGGTCGGTCCGCGGCGCGAGGCCGACCTGCCCGGCCCGCCGCTCCTGACCGAACTCGCACAGAACGAGGAGCAGAAGCAGATTCTCGACGTGGTCTCCGGCGATGCCGCGGTGGGGCGCCCGGTCCTGACCACGCCGGACGTGCCGGCCGACCGGCTGCGCGCGCTACGCAAGGCGTTCGACGACGTCATGCGCGATCCGGCGTTCCAGGAAGCCGCCAAGAAGGCCAACATGTATTTCAATCCGCTGGGCGGCGAGGAATTGCAGCAGATCGTCAACCGCATCGTCAGCCCCTCCCCGCAGGTGATCGAGCGGGTCAAGGAAGTGATCAAGCCGAACAATCTGCAAGTACGGCCGGGCGCACCAAGGGCGGCGGCGAGCCGAAGGAATAGGCCCCGCCGCGCCGAGGTAATTCGCGACAGCTCTATCCGCCGCTCGTCCCCGCGAAAGCGGGGACCCAGCGCGAAATCACTATTTCCTGGGTTCCCGCTTTCGCGGGAACGAGCGGTGGTGACGTTAGCACCGCGCCAATCAACTCAGAACTGCATCCCTGCCCGCACCAGAAAGGTGCGGCCGGGCAACGGATAGGCGCTGTACCTTCCGAACGTGAAAGCGCTCGCGATGGCGTAATCGAAATAGAGCGTGTCGAACACGTTCTGCACCGCGACCGACCAGAAAAACTTCTCGATCTCGCCCCCGATACGGACGTCGACCACGGCCTTGCCGGGGATCAGCGGCTGGAAGTTCGCCTGGTCGTTGTCCATGCGCCGGTTGCTGAAGAAACGCGCGACCGCATCGAGCACGAGATATTTGCGGTAGATGTCCCACGACACCGCGACGCTCCCGGTCCATGGCGAAACCAGCGGGACGTCGTTGCCTTCGAACGGTCCTTCGCGGAACTGCGAGCGCGTATAAGCCAGGCCGGCTTTGAGGCGCAGGAACGCCGCCACCTGCCACGTCACGATGTTCTCGACGCCGTAACGCTTGGTTGGATCGAGGTTGATATTGGTGAAGGTCGCCGGGCTGAAATGCAGCTCGTTCTCCAGCTCCATGTAGTAGGCGCTGATCTGCCAGGTGAGCGGGCCCGCATTCGCGCGGATGCCGCCTTCGAAGTCGTGCGACGTCTGCGTCTTGAGATCGAAGCTCGTCGGCACACCGAACGGCGACATTGCGACGCGCTCATCCACATTGGGGACGCGGAAGGCGCGCGCCGCGCGCCCGAAGAATGCGACCTCCTGCGTGACCCGATGCTCGATTCCGACGTGCCAGGCGTACTGCACCTCGTTGCCGTCAAACGGCAGCCCCTGGTTAGGCGCGGAAGAAAACGCCGCGCCCGGCGCATTCGGATCGAACTGGTCGCGGGCACTGATGGAATTGCGCTGCACGCGGGCGCCGAAGGCGAAGTCGGTATCGGGTCGTACGCCGACCGTCTCCTGGAAGTAGTAGGCGGCCGTCGTCTGCTTCAGGTCGTAGCGGTAAATCGGGGGATCGCCCAGATGCAGCGATCGGTCGAGTCGTAGACCGAGTGATAGACGTCGATGCCCGTGATAACTTGCCGGGCATGCCGCCGACCATGTGCTGGCTCAGGAGCCGCGGCGTAACCGAGTACGAGGTCAGGTCGGCCTTGAAGCCTGAATCGAAGATCGAACCGAACGCGCTGAAGAACCCGGACTCCTGGTTCTTGTTCCGCACGCCACCGTCCACGACCAGCTCGGTGCCTTGCCACAGCATGTGGGTGACGCCGAGCGTCGCGTCGAGACCGTTCTTGTTCCCGAAATCGAACGGGGTCGCGGCGCCGCGCCGGTCGGTCACGAGTTCGCTCGAGGTCGGCGTCACGAGCCGGCCTCCTGGCAACCCGAGATGCTGGTTGTCGGCGGAGATATTGAGATAGGCGGTGGTGTTCTGCCCGTTGGTCCAGCGCAGATCGCCGACCGCATTCTCCTGGCGCAGCTTGTTGTTCTCGCGATAGCCGTCGGAGCGGATCGCATTGGCGTATACGGACGCCGCGAACTGCCCCGCCGATGTATTCGCGGACGTGTTCGCGGAGAGATTCCCTTCCAGATAGTTGAACGAGCCGAAGCCCGCCTGCACGCGCGCCGAAGGCGGCAGGTCGACCGCGTTCTTGGTGACGATGTTGATGACGCCGCCGACCGCGCCGTCACCATAGAGACCGCGCCGAATTGCCGCGCGTGATCTCGATCCGCTCGATGCTGTTCTTCGGGATGGCGCTGAAATCGACGCCCGCCATGTCGATGTCGTTGAGCCTGCGGCCGTTGATCAGAACGAGCGTGTTGGACGTGCCGGCCGCACCGAACCCGCGCATGTCGACACTGGTCGATGCGCCGTTCACCATGCCGAACAGGTTGCGCACCTGGACGCCCGGCTCGCGCGCCAGCACGTCCTGCAATGTCGCCCCTGGCGAGCGCTCGATCTCCTGCGCGGTGATGACGGTGGAGGAAGCGCCGGTGATGATCGTTCCGGTCACGATACCGGACGGCCCGGCACTGTCGGCCGGCGCATCGCCGACGTCGGCGCCGCTCCCGGTGCAACGCCGCGGCGGCCGCCGCCCGCGCCGCCGACCAGGCGGGTGTTGGTGACGTTGAGCTCCGGCAACACGGTGGTCTCGTTCGGCTGCGCCGTTGCCGGTCCGTAATGCAGCGCCGCTACGCTACTCGCGAGCGCCAATGCGCCCGCAATTCGTCTCTTCGATGCCCCCATCGCACGCGTCCTTCGTTGGCGCCCCCGGTGGGGGCGCTCGGTGACAGGACCGACAACGAAGACGCACGAGCGCTCGAACGATCAGAGTCCGGCAAACGCCGAAATCCGGCCGTCAGGCCGCTTGCCGCTTATGCTCTGGATCGTGGGAAACGACATCCCGCACGGCCTCGCATCGGTTGTTATGTCACCGCTGCGAACAGCCGCTCCGTGTGGTCCTTCCGCCCACCGGTTGGGTGACTGTGCTGGCAGGTCTCCTGGCTCACGGGTCATTGCCTGATCGTCCAGCCTTCCCAGTTTCCCAGTGGCTGACGCGGACGACAGGCTCGCCGCTTACAGTTGCGGGGGCAGCCACGGATTCAAGCTGCAACATGCAGCCCAACCGTGTTCCCTCTTGCCTCCCCGGCGCGAACCGGGGAACCAGCACGGGCACAGCATTCCGCGGACGGCCTTGGCGGTCAAGCCGATGGGAGGCGATGACCGCACCAGCGTTGCAAGCCGGCCACACCTGGACCTTCGCTTAACTCCGAGCAACGGCAATCGAACGATGGCCTCAAACCAACGGCGGGAGGATGCCCATGAAACGCACGGCCCTAGTTGCGATCGCGCTGGCCGCCTTGCTGATGCCGGCCCCCGCCCCGGCCAACGAGGTGGTCAACGTCGCCAACGTCTCCCGCACCCTGTTCAGCCTGCCGTTCTGGGTCGCCCAGCATCGCGGGTTCCTGAAGGCCGAAGGGCTCGAAACCACCAGCAACATTCTCGACAGCGCCGAGAAGATCAACGCGGCGCTGCGCGCCGGCACGATGCAGATCGCGATGGGCACGCCGGAAGCCGTGATCATGGATGCCTACAAGGGCGGCTCGCTGCGGCTGATCGCCGGCAACACCGGGAAGCTCCCGCACTTCATCATCGCGCGCCCGCATATCAAGACGCTCAAGGACCTGCGCGGCGCCAATTTCGGTATCCTGTCGGAGAAGGAAGGCTCGACCTACGTGGTGCAGGACATCGCCAAGGCGATCGGACTCACCCCCGCCGACTACACGATGACCGCGGTCGGCGGCGCGCCGACCCGCTGGAAGCTCCTGCAGGCCGGCAAGATCGACGTCGGACTCCAGCCTTCCCGCTGAGCTACATCGCCGAGGATGCCGGCTTCACCAATCTCGGCTCGGTGATCCCGTTCGTTCCCGATTGGCAGTTCACCACCATCAACGCCGACATGACCTGGGCGGCGAAGAACCGCGACGTGGTCGTGCGCTTTCTGCGCGCGGTGCAGCGCGGCCGCGACTACATGCGCACCAATCCGCAGGAGACCGCCGAGATCGCAGCCAAAGAGCTGCAGACGACGGTAGCGCTCTCGGCCCGCGCCATGGGCGATGCCGACAAGCTTGCGATCCTCGATCCGAACCTCGGCCTGACCGAACCGGGATTGCGCAAGGTGTTCACGACGCTCCAGCTCGCCGGCGATATCGCACCGGACGAGGGTTTCGATCTCACCCGCTTCACCGACCTAAGTTTCTGGCAGACGAGCCGGAAGCCGAAGACAGATCGCTCGCATCCGCGCGCACCCTGCACATGCGGGACCGGCGTCTCGCCTCTGGGACGGTCCCGCTTCGGTGCACCACTTCGTGGCGCACCGCGTCCGGAACACCGCGTTCGATTAGCCCTGCGCCGCCGCCGCCTCGGTCTCCGCCATCAGCCATTCGAGATAGGGCTGGTCGACGCTTTCCAGCGGGATCACGATGATCGCCGGCACCGCATAGGAGTGCATGCCCTTGATCGCCGTCGCGACCCGCTCGCTCAGTTCCGCGCGGGTCTTGACGATCATCACCGCCTCCTCGCCGCGCTCGATAGCGCCCTGCCACCAGTAGTACGAAACCATGCCGGGCAGGATGTTAACGCAGGCGCATAGCCGTTCACCAACCAGCGCACGGCCGGCCTCCTCCGCCTCGACAATGGATGGGTAGGTCGTATAGACGAACACCGCGCGATCTGTGTTCATGCATCCCTCCGCCGAAAGGCTTGAAGCCGGCAAGTCCGAGCCCCAATTCCCAGCCCACATGAGCCCCAGATCAAGCCCTAAGCCAAGCCCCAAAGGCGCCCCAAGAGGCGCCCGACAGTGGGCCAAATGCACGCTCTGGCCCTGGCTACGAGCGCATCGCTTTTGTGGCGAGCCCGTTCGCGGAAGCCAAAGCGGCCGAGAAGCAGCTGACCAAGCAATACGGCAGCGTCAAGCCGGAGAGCGCGGACGTCATCGTCGCGCTCGGCGGCGATGGCTTGATGCTGCAGACGCTGCGCCGGTTCATGCGCTCCGGCAAGCCGATCTATGGCATGCACCGCGGCACCGTCGGCTTTCTCATGAACGATTTTCGCGTCGAGAATCTGCACGAGCGGCTCGCAGCGGCGCAAACGAGCACCATCCATCCGCTGCTGATGCGCGCGCGCGACGACAGCGGCCGCAACTATGAGCACCACGCATTCAACGAGGTCTCGCTGTTCCGGCAAACCCATCAGGCCGCCAAGCTGCGCATCCTGGTCGACGGCAAGGAGCGGCTCGCCGAGCTCGCCGCCGATGGCGTGCTGTTGTCGACGCCGGCGGGCTCGACCGCCTACAACCTTTCGGTTCAGGGTCCGATCATTCCGATCGACGCACCGTTGATGGCGCTGACGCCGATCAGCCCGTTCCGGCCGCGCCGCTGGCACGGCGCGCTGCTGCCCGACCGCGCGCGGGTGCGGGTCGAGGTGCTGAACACCGACCGGCGACCGGTCGCCGCCGTCGCCGACCACGACGAGGTGCGCAACGTGCGCGCCGTGGACATCCAGATGGATCACGCGATCGCGATGACCATCCTGTTCGACCCCGGCCACAGCCTGGACGAACGGATTCTGCGCGAGCAGTTTCAGTATTGATCACGTCACGCCGCCGGACGATCCGGTCGCGCCCAAGACGTTGAGCCCAAGACGTTGAGCCCAAGACGTTGAGCCCAAGGACATGGATCAACGGCGCATCAGCCAATAAGGTATGGTCAAGCCGGGGACCGTTGCAGGCTTAAGGTCGCCGGATCTCAATCTGAGGAGCCAGTGGCTATCGTTGGGGTCCGGTCCGGAAGGCAGCAGGTATCCGGTCATCGTTTAGGCGCTTGTTGCAGGAGAGACGCATGCCGGAAGGCTTAAACATCGAAATTGCGCACAAGCTGGCTGAATATGAGGCTGGTGCAACAACGTCGCTCCGGTTCGACCTGTTGGAGATCGCTGAAGCCGTGGTGCTTGCGCTGATCGCCGTGGCAACAGCCTGGAGCGGGTATCACGCGGCGAAGTGGGATGGCCATCAGGCGCTCTTGTATGGGCACGCCTCACGGCTGCGCGTCGAGGCCGGCGTCGCCGCCACCGAAGGTGGCCAACAACGCCTGCTGGACGTCATAAAATCCAACGAGTGGATCAGAGCCCACGATGCAAAAAACCCGCAGCTCGCCGATGCCTACCGTGATCGATTGAGCCCCGAATACCGTGTTGCCTTCGACGCCTGGCTCAAGACCGAACCGTTGACGAATCCGAATGCGCCGTCCGGTCCCACCGCCATGCCCGAATATCGCAACGCCCTGCTCGAAAAGGCCGCTGAGCTCAACAACGAGGCCACGGCTATGTTCACCGAAGGGACAAAAGCGCGAGCGATTGCGGAAAACTATGTCCGCAGCACGGTGCTGCTCGCCACCGTGCTGTTCCTGGTCGCCATCGCCCAGCGGTTCAAAATCCGGAATGTGCGGCGGGGTTTGCTCCTCGTCGCGAGCACCCTGATGATCTATGCACTCGTCGATGTGGCGATGTACCCGCGCCTGTAACGCGACAGCGAAGTGCGCGATGTTCGCTTCTGCTCGCGCCCAGCAATTTCAGTGCAGTGCGTCATCACTTGTTTCTTTGGCGACTATACTCAATTTGTCTTGTGCCGCACGATCGGAAGCCTAGTCTCGAAAATTCGCGAACGAAGGCAATGAAAGCTTCAAGCTTCCATGCGCCTCAAGGATGGCAGGCCGGCTGGTCGACGCACAGCTGGATGAATGCGAGGTAGTCGCCCTTCTGGTATCGCACCGAATACGTCCACTCTGCTGGAATCGTGACATGATAAAAACCTCTCGTGCCGCGTTCGCCTTTGTGCTCGCGTGGAGTACGTCAGCAACTGCAATCGAGACGCCATCAGCGCGTGTCTACCGCGCTGTAACGGATTTGTGCCTGGATCACTATTTAAGAGACAAAGTGGTGAATGCCGACCAACTCAACACCGGCCAGCCCTTAATCGTGCATTGTGATTGCATGGCACGTTTTCTGTTTCCCTATATGGACGCCGAAGCGGCTCGTCAGCTTGAGACGCGCATTCCAGACCAAGTTAAGGCGCATTGGGATGACGCCGCTCTAACATGCTCAGGTCGTCTCCGTTAGCCGCGACGCAAGCCGCCGCCATCGACCACAAGCAAACGTCGTTGCTGTGCGCCGCCAAGCTGAGGGCGAGGTTACCCCAAAGGCCAATGGCGTTCGCGGACACGAGCCCGTTAGGCTTGTGCTGCAGCGATCGCATCGGCAACCACAGCTCGGAGATCTTCATGTCAAAGGCATCAGTCGTTTCGGGAAACATTTTCAAGATGTCGGCTCTTGCTACGGCCGCCTTCGTCTTCTCGGCATGGGGGTCGCAGGCCCAGGTGGAGCTTTCAAAATATGCCGACGCAGATGGATATATCGATGTGCAGAAACTGACGTGCGCGCAGCTTGCGAATACATTTCAGGAAGACGCCGACTTCTTAGGTATATGGTACAGCGGTTGGTACAACGGACTTGGAAAGAAGCACGCGATCAATATCCCACGCGTCAAGCAGGGCATTCATGAAGTCATCGTTCATTGTCAGGCCAACCAAGGCAAAAGAATCATTCAGGCAATCGACTTCGTCCTGAAAAAGGAACAGCAAAAGAAAAAGAAATAATGAGTCCGACGGCGATTGGATCGCGATCTTGGCAGGCTCGGAGGATGCCGCCCGAACCCGGCATGGTCCCAATCTGGGGACATGGATTCCAGGCTCGAAACGTCGTTGCGCCCCGAAATGACCGGGGCCGCTGGCCCTAATTCGCCGCCAGCGCGGCCTGGGTCTCCGCCTGCTTGGCGGTGGTGCCGTGGCCCCCGGCGATGATCGCGTTGGTGATGTTGTATTTGCGAAGCGCATCGCCGACCG
This sequence comes from uncultured Alphaproteobacteria bacterium, assembly GCA_963850705.1. GTDB lineage: Bacteria > Pseudomonadota > Alphaproteobacteria > Rhizobiales > Xanthobacteraceae > VAZQ01. The sequence continues at coordinate 8,680 of CAWKMR010000025.1, forward strand.
CCACCGTCGCCGCATTGCGCGCGATCGGCCCGCGCGGCGAGATCAGGTCGGTCACCCAGAGCACGTTCTCGCGGACCACATGGCCGATCAGCATGCCGTCCGAATGCGGATTCGGAATGTTGTGCAGGTTGATCTGGACCGTGTCGTCCTTGAGCGTCATGGTCTCGTTCACTTCGAGGATCGTGACCGCCCTTGCCTGCTTCTGCAGCGCATCCGGCGCGAGGGTATGCGGCGCCTTCGCCACCTGCTCGAAATAGGCCTTGTTCGGCGCCGGCACGATCACGGTCGCGCCCTCCGCCACATAGGTGCGCATGCCGCCGGTGTGATCCATGTGGTGATGGGTCAACACCAGATGCGTGATGCGCTTGCCGGGGTATTTCGCCTTCGCCGCATCGATCACCCAGCGCGACTGGCCTTCATTCACCGGCGCGTCGAACACCACGATGCCGTCCTTCATGGCGACGATCAGGTTGTTGGCGGAACCGCCGACCACGTGCTGCACGTTCGGCGCAAGCTCGACCAGCTTGAAGCCGCCGCCAGGCGGGTAGTAGACGGCGTCGCTGTCCAGGAAGCGGCCGAGGAACATCCGCCGCAGCACCCATTGATAGGGCACGTCGGCATTCGCGGAGGCGAGCGCGGAACGCCGCAGGTTTTCGGGAACCTCGAACGTCGCCACCGCGATGGTCGGATTCGCCGTCACCTCCGTGTAGCTGAGCCGCTGCACCTCGCGTCCGCCGAGCTGGAACGAAAGCGAGTGCGCGACTTTCGCGGCGCCTACGGCCTTCCAGTCGCCGAGCAGGACGTCGTAGTTCTGGTCGCCATAGATGTGGTCATCATCCTTCGTGCGTACTGCCAGCGGCAGCTTGCTGGTGCGATCGAACAGGATGATGTAGCGCGCATCCCCGGCGTCAAACTCGACTGCCGGATGCGCCGCCTCGCCGAGCCGCTGGTCCTCGGCGGTCGACACTAGCTGGAGATTGTCGAGCGCGCGCAGCAGCAGGAACGGCGAGGCGCGTCCATATTCGCGATGGAGCGCGGCGAGCCGGATGCCCGACATCGGCTTGATGCTGTTGCCTTCGACCAGCGCGCCGTAGCTCCGGTGAACGATCTCGCTGTATTGCAGCCGCTCGACCGCGACGAATTTCATGTCGCGGTCCCAATCGACGCGGACGATCTGGTTAGGGACGTCGGCATTGACGGTGAAAGTCGAGTCGCCGATGAAGCGCGCTTCACCGCCGGCGCGCGTCGACTGCCCGGGCTCCCAATGCTTGGCCTGGCCTTTGATGACAAGGGTCTGCAGACCGCGCAACGCGTCGGCGCCGCCCTGGGCGGCGACGGCCTGTTTCACAAGGTCGGCCGGCGACTGCGCTGGCGCCGGCTGGATCATCGTTGCCGCCAGGACGAGCGCGACAGCAAACGGCATGACGTTTTTCATAAGCTTCCTCCCTTTTGCTGGACGGGCTTGTTTCCGGGGACATGCCCGGCCGGCCGTCTTTGCAGGAAGCCTACCACCGTTCGCGCTGCAACCGAAGCTGGTCGCGGACGTGAGGCGCTATCCCGACGAGGTCCCGCGCCAACGGGACGCCACGCTGGCGCGGTCGAAGGCGGCCGTCGATCGCAGGCGGTGTCGCCAGCCTCGCTTACAGGTACGCGGTGTACGAGCTGATCCACCCCAGGATCGACATCAACTTCCCAACCGGCGCATGAACTCGATGCCGCCGCCCGAAGAGTAGTGAGCGGGCGATCCTTTCGGGCCGCCCGCTCGAACGTCACTAAGTGTGCGTCTTGGCGGTCATTGGCTCCGATGACCGGACTGCTGCATCGCTTTGAGAATCCCATCCAGATTGTAGGTTTCCGGCGCCTGCATCGGCGGGAACTCCTTGTACGACATCAACTCCTTGGTCCACAGCAGCTGGCCAATCGGCAAGATATTCCAGTCGTAGAGATACGCCGTGCTTGGTGAGCCGATTGAGCCAGCGTATGCGAGTAGCGACTTCGCATCGGCGCCAACCGTCTGCTCGAAGGGATCGCGCTTGATGTTGACGATCTGGGTCCAGTGGATAGGTCGGTGGCTCCGTATAGCCCGCCGGTCGCCGTGTCAGGCACCATCGTGTAGTAGAACTTCCAGTTCTTGTAGCGCACCGCCGACGGTTGCGATCCGGTGTAGTAGAAGAACACCTCGCGCGCTGACTTCTCAGAACGGCCTGCGAGGTATTCGGTCTGGTCGACACCATCGAGCGTTGTCTTGACGATGCCGGGATACTGTCCCGACTCGATCTGCTTCTTGAGAGCGTCACCCTTCGGCCCACCGGCAATATTGACCAGTGTCGGCAACCAATCGAGAGCCGCAAATATCTCGGTTTTGACCGTTCCCGGCTTGATCTGCCCAGGCCAGCGAATGACCAACGGAGCGCGCATGCCTCCTTCCCAAGTGGTCAACTTGCCGCCCTTGAAAGGGGTGGTGCCGCCATCGGGAAAGGTAATGTTCTCAGCACCATTGTCGGTGGTGAAAACGACGATCGTGTTGTCCAGTTGGCCCATATCCTCAAGCTTCTTGAGGACGACCCCGATGTTGTCGTCCAACTGCTTCATGCCGGCTTCATTGAGCCCCCAGTCCATCCCGCCGGGTTCGCCGATCATCGCCTCGTACTTTGGCGGCAGCACGGTCGTGATGTGCATGCGTGCCGGGTTGTACCAGACGAAGAACGGCTTGTTTGTCTTGCGAGGGTCGTTGCGATCAAGGTAGTCGACGACTTTGGCAGAGATTTCCTCGTCCACCGTCCTCGATCGATCAAGCGTGAGCGGTCCCTCATCTCTGCATGTCATGTTCTTCAGCGTTCCGTCAGACGACGTGCATGCCAGGACCGGCCGCGGCGGCGTCAGACAGGTCGTCGTTCTCGGGTCCACCGCCCCAGGCACCTCGGCGAGGCCTGGGATCGGCGTGTTTCTGCACGGCGGCGCAATGCCCTGCACGAGCGGGCTTTTGTTGATGTCGGGGAAGCTCACCCCTTGCATCGCGTCGAGATGGTACAAATAGCCCCAGAACTCTTGGAAGCCATGCGCAGTTGGAATTGCCTCTGCGTGGTCGCCCAAATGGTTCTTGCCAAACTCGCCGGTGTTGTAGCCGAGGTCGAGCAAGAACTTGGCGAGTGCCGGGGTGCCGGGTCGCAGCCATGACGGGCTGCCCGGCAGTTGCGGAGGGATCATGCCCGTGCGGAGCGGATGCATGCCGGTGAAGAAGGCATTGCGCCCGGCCGTACAACTCTGCTCGGCGTAGTAGGTCATGAAGATCGCGCCCTCCTGACCGATCCGGTCAATGTTAGGCGTTTGGCCCACCATCAGTCCGCGGTGGTAGATGCTCGGCTGCATCAAACCGATGTCATCAGCCCATAATGAACAAGATATTAGGCCGTTGTTGCTGTGGTGCCGCCTGTTGCTGTTTCGGTTGCTGCTTCGGTTGTTGCTGCGCGGTCGCGGGCAGGCTCGCCGCGACCATCGCAGTCGCCCCGGCGAGCAGGCCGAGTGATATGCGTCGATCGAGTTTCATTTTGAGCTCCATCCTGTTGCGACTTGAGTTTCAGTACGGTGTAGATCTGTCGCGTGTCCGTAACGACCCTCTCCCTTACGAGTTCGGCGCGCCGTCTAACGACGCACCGGAATCCGATCGGCACAACTTCGTTGCGGTGACCAACACGGTTGTTGCCGAACTCACCGGTCGCTTAGCCCTGTGGCGGCTTCAGAAGCCACATGAAGTCTATGCGCCGTGTCTTGCTGCGATGGCTTGCTCAATCTGTTCCTTGACGGCCTCCAGATTGAACGATGCGCCCTTCTGCATCGGCGGAAATTCGATCGCTGTCCGTGCCAGCTCCCCCACCTGCTGCTGCACATAGGTGAAGCGCCAGAACTCACGCGCGTAGAAGGACATCATGTAGTCCGAAGAGCCAATCGCCCAGTTCCGGTCGGCATAACGCTCGAACGGATCACGACGCAGATTGTGAATCAGCGGCATGTTGAGCTTGATCTTCTCGCCGGGCCAGCCGTCCGGCTGCGAGATGAAGACATACTTCCAGTCGCCGATGCGTACCGCACCCAGCGTCGATTCACCGAAGTAGAGTACTTCATTGCGCTTGCTCGGCCCTTTGCCGGTAAGCATGTCCATCTGATTGTAGCCATCAAGATGCACCTTGTACTTCTGGCCCCCCATGCTCTTGCCGGCTTTGAGCTCCTCAGCGATGTTGGCATTGCCGGCAGCAGCAACAAACGTCGGCAGCCAATCCAACCCGGACATGATTCCATTCTCTACCTTGCCGGCCGGGATCCTGCCGGGCCAGCGGATCACGGCAGGAGCGCGGAAGCCGCCTTCGGTGACCATGCCCTTGGTGCCCTTGAACGGGGTGTTGCCGCCGTCCGGCCAGGTGAAGACTTCGGTGCCGTTGTCGGTGGTGACCATGACAATGGTGTTCTCGTCGACGCCCATCTCCTTGAGCTTCGCCATGACTGAACCGATGATGTCGTCGAATTGCGTCATGCCGGCTTCTTGCAGGCCGTAGTTATCCTGGCCTTCGAGGGCCTTATATTTGGGAGACAGATGCGTGAAGATGTGCATGCGCGTGGGATTGAGCCACACGAAGAATGGCTTGCCCTCGCGTTGCGCTCTTTCCATGAAGTCGGTGGAGAATTTGAGGATGTGGTCGTCCACCGTTTCCATGTCGTACTTGATGCCTGCGACCGGGTGCGGCGGCAGCGGCCCTTCATCGACGATCCTCTGCCTGCCGATCTTGCCCCAGCGCGGCTGGACAGTAGGGTCGTCGACATCGGTGGCCCAGGAATGAACCAGATTGCGGGGCCCGATCTTGTCGATCAGATCTTTCGGATAGCCCGGCCAGAACGGATCGGACATGGCGTCGAGGTGATACAGGTATCCGAAGAACTCGTCGAAGCCGTGAACGGTCGGCAGGAACTCGTTCAGATCGCCCAAGTGGTTCTTGCCGAATTGTCCGGTAGCGTAGCCCATGGTCTTAAGCACGGTGGCGATCGTAGGCGCAGCGGCCGGAAGTCCAACAGGAGAGCCCGCCTGGCCGACGGTCGTCATGCCCGTGCGGATCGGCAGTTCGCCAGTAATAAAATTCGCGCGGCCCGCCGTGCAACTGGCCTCGGCATAGTAGTCGGTGAACATCATGCCTTCGGCTGCCAGGCGATCGATGTTCGGCGTTTTGCCGGACATCATTCCGCGATGATACGCGCCGATATTGAACCAGCCGATATCGTCGCCCATGATGACAACGATGTTGGGCCGGCCGGTCGGCGCCGGCTTCGGCTGCTGCTTCGGCTCCGCCTGCGCGGTGCGGATCGGCGCCGCCGCTGCCAGAGCCGACACGGCGGCAACCGTCGTTCCGGCGAGAAGCATGTTGCGGCGGTTGAAGCCGCCGGCGTCGTTCGAGGCGTCTTCCGCTGCCTTGCGGTTCGCGTCGTCCGGGTTCTGCTCGCTCATTGCTTGCTCCTCTTCCTCTTCTGTTGACGACCGTCTCCGCTTACGAGCCGGCGCGTTGTCGAACGACGCACCGGAATCCGAGATGACTGGTGGACGTATCGACCGGCTCGGCATGGCGCGCGGCCGGGCGATAGCGGCGGCAGTAGTTCGGCGCACAGAGGTGCGACCCGCCTTTGATCACCTTGCGCGGAATCTTGATGTCCGGCAGACGCGGGTCGTAGCTGTCCTCCTCGCGCCCGCCGCGCGGGTTCTCCGGAATGCAGCAGGCTTTCGGCGCGTCGGCCTCGTGCTTCGGCGAATACCAGTCGGTGGTCCATTCCCAGACATTGCCGATCATGTCGTGGACGCCGTAGCCGTTCGGCGGGAACGCGTTCACCGGTGAGGTGCGCTCATAGCCGTCGTCGTTGCGATTTTGGCGCGGGAATTCGCCCTGCCAGGTGTTGGCCATGTGCTGTCCGCCGGGCGTGAATTCATCGCCCCAGGCATATTCGGCGCCGTCGAGCCCGCCGCGCGCGGCGAACTCCCACTCCGCCTCGGTCGGCAGGTCCTTGCCGGCCCAATGCGCATAGGCGAGCGCGTCCGCGAAGGCGACATGCACCACCGGATGATTGTCGAGGCCGTGGATGTTGCTCTTGGGGCCGTAGGGATGCCGCCAGTTGGCGCCTTTCATGAACGACCACCATTCGCCCCAGTGGCGCAGGTCGACGGGATGCGCCTGGCACCTGAAAGACGAGCGAGCCGGTATAGATCAGGTGCGGCAGCGAACCGGGATAGTCCTTCGGATCGGGCGCGATCTCGGCGAAGGTGACGTGGCCGGTCTCTTTGACGAATTCCTTGAACTGCGCGTTCGTCACCGGTGTGCGGTCGATGAAGAAACTATCGACGGTGACGCGATGGACCGGCGCTTCTTCCGGATAGTGCTTGTCGGAGCCCATGCGAAATGTGCCGCCGGGAATCAAAATCATGTTGTCGGAAACGGTGCTGAACCCGCGATCGATTTCGTGTCGCGCGACGGCGGTCATGGCCGCTCCTTCCGCAATTGAGCACGCTCACCTGGGCGCCGCGGCCGCACATGTGACATCGCCATGACACTCACAGCGCGTCGCCTGGAGCCCGCCTCTTTCGCTTATTGAGAAAAATGGCCGCGCTCTATTGGACCATGGTCCAATGTCGACCCGGGCGCCCCGCGCGGTGGCGGTCGTCCCGCGACCCTGTTACCGGCGCAAATGACGAGGTGCGCGTCCGGGAAAGGTATCAAGCAATTATCGCAAAAATCCTGAGCGCTGCTGGCCCAGTTGGACGCGCCACACCGTGTCATGAAGAATTCAGGCGACCTGATCGCCTCCGGAATGGCCGATCCTTTCGACGATCCAAGTATTTATCGCCCTATCCGGGCAGCGTATGATGGGGCCCGGCTATCGATTGGCGGAGACATGGAAACTCCCGGTCATTGTATTGCGTTGGCCGCCGAACGTGCGTTGAGAACGCGCGGCGTATCCCTCTGCTTATTTTCGCTTTTTTATTGGCTGGTTCACCCCTCCGCGCGGAGGAAATGCCGCGGCGCGTCCTGATGCTGCATGCGTTCAACTACACATTTCCCGCCACAACTGCGGTCGGGGAAGCGGCGCGAAGAAGGCTGCTCGAACGCTCTCCACAAAAAATCGAAATCGACGCCGAATTTCTTGACCTCGCGCGTGTCACAGACCCTGGACACGAGCAACGCACGGCCGACTTCCTTCGCGAGAAATATGCGCGTACGCCGCCTGACGTGGTGATGACGTTGGGCAGCGCAGCCTTGCCTTTCATAGTCAAGCACCGCGACACGATCGCGCCAAAGGTGCCTGTCGTTTTCACGGCAATTTCCCCGCAAAATTACGCGGCCCTCCACCCGCCAGCCGACATGACGGGAATCATCACCGAATTTGATTTGAACAAGACTCTTGCACTCGCCGAGCGGCTTCAGCCGAACGCCCGCCGCCTCTTCGTCATTGCCGGAAGCGGGGCCACCGATCGGCGGTGGCACGCAGTCGCCCGCAGGATCATTGAAAGCCGCGAGCGGAAGTTCGATACGACCTATCTGTTTGAGCTGCCATACGAGAGGCTCGTCTCCACTCTGTCGCAGGTGCCCCGTGACGCAATTGTCATCATCCTGACCGTCTTTGCCGACAGCAACGGAAAGACGTTTATTCCCGCAGAGCTGGCAGCCAAGCTGGCTGCCATCTCCCCCGCGCCCGTCTATGCGCCCTACGACACCTTCATCGGCAACGGCATCGTCGGCGGCTTCGTCGAAACATTCGAGTCGGTCGGAATCGCCGCGGCCGACTTGGTGCTGGAGATCTTCGCGGGCAAGGACCCGGCCACGACTTCCGCCGCGAACCAATCCTGGGCAAGCCTACCGGGTCGATTTCAGGGCGATGCAGCGTTGGAATTTGCGCGAAAGCGACCTTCCCCCCGGCACCACCGTGCTGTTCAAGAACCCGAGCATCTGGGATCGGCATCGCAACCTTGTGCTTGCGGTGCTCTCCATCTTCGCCTTGCAGACGGCGTTTGTCGTTGCCTTGCTGATCCAGCGGCGCAGAAGGCAGCGAGCGGAAGCTCTGCTCAAGGAGAGCGAGGAGCGCATGACCTTCACGGCCGCTTCCGTGAATATCGGGCTTTGGCAATTCGACCGGGAGACCAACGAATTGTGGGCGACCGAACATTGCCGAGCGCTGTTCGGTCTGAAGAACGATGTTCCACTCACGCGCGACACGTTCCTCGCGGCCGTCCATCCGGAGGATCGGGAGACTGCCTTTTCCGCGCTTCGGGAGGTTTGGAACGCGGACAAGCCGGCCGTTCACGACGTGCGCGTTGTCCTGCCGGATGACCAGATACGTTGGATCCGTGTTCGGGCTCGTTTGCATCCTGATGCGCAGGCGCGCCGAATCAATTGAGCGGAATTTTCGCCGACATCACCGAGCAGAAAGCCGCAGAAAGCGAAGCCGCCTTGCAACGCCAGGAAGTGGCGCATCTGATGCGTGTTTCCGTGCTCGGCGAACTGTCCGGTGCGATCGCGCACGAGATCAACCAGCCGCTTACGGCGATCCTGTCGAATGCGCAGGCGGCGCTGCACCTGCTTGCGCAGAATTCGCCGGACCTCGCCGAAATTCGGGACGCACTTGAGGACATTGTCCACGAGGACAATCGCGCCGGCGAGGTCATTCAGCGGCTCCGCAACCTGCTGAAAAAGGGCGAGCGGAGATCCGTCTCGGTCGACGTCAACGATCTGGTCAATTCAACGATTGCATTGCTCAACAGCGAGTTGATCAATCGCAGGATCAACATCAAGGTCGATCTGGCAAACGCCCTGCCCGCGACGTCAGGGCGATCCGGTCCAATTGCAGCAGGTGCTGCTCAACCTGGTCATGAACGCGATGGATGCGATGGCCGCGACGCCCGTGGCGCAACGGCTGGTCACGGTTTCCACGCGCGCGACGCCAACTGGAGATGTCGAGGTGCTCGTGAAGGACCGGGGAAGCGGCATCCACACCAAGGAACAGGGCCGACTGTTCGAGCCGTTCTACACCACCAAAGACGCACGGTCTTGGTCTCGGTTTGACGATCTGTTCGACGATCGTCCAGGCGCACGGCGGAACGCTTACGCTCGCGAATGATGAAGACGGCGGGGCCGTTGCAGGCTTCTCGCTGCCGGCTCAGGAAATGCTCATCGCGGCCCAGTGACGGACAGGATGTTCACGGTCTTCATTGTCGATGACGACGCCGGCGTGCTCAAGGCGCTGTCGCGGCTCCTGCGCATAAAGGGCTATGATGTCCGGCCATATCGCATCGCCGCAGGAATTTCTCGCACAACACGACGCGACGGTTCCCGGTTGCGCCATATTGGACGTGTCCATGCCGGGTCTCGATGGCCTTGCAATTGCAGCAGGCACTGACCGCCGGAGGCTCGCATCGGCCGATCATTTTCCTCACCGGAAAGGGCGACATTCCAACGAGCGTGCGCGCCATGAGGGCGGGCGCCATCGATTTCCTCACCAAGCCGGTGAGCGACAAGGACTTGCTGGGAGCGATCGCGCGGGCCAGGAGCAGGACGCGAAGTCTCGCCAAATTCACGACCGAATTGGCGGCGATCCAGGCGAAGATTGCGACGTTGACGCCGCGCGAACGCGAAGTGCTTACGCACGTTGTCGCCGGACGGCTCAACAAGCAGATTGCCGGCGATCTCGGAACCGTCGAAAAGACCATCAAGGTCCATCGCGGCCGCATGATGGAGAAGCTCGGGGTGCGCACGGTCGCAGATCTCGTGCGCATGGCCGAGAAGGCCGGCATTTCAACGTAAGCCGGCGCGCGTATTGGCCCAAGGGCCAACTCGACGATTGCCTGCGGCAGTCGCAATAGTATTTTCATGGCGGAAGTTTCCCCTTGGATCGCGATTGTGGACGACGATCCCGCCGTGCTGAAGGCCTTGACACGGCTGCTGCGCGTACACGCATTGCATGCGAAAACATACAAGTCAGCGCAAGAATTTCTTGCGGCGCTGCCTGACGGGCTGCCCGAATGTCTGATCGTCGACCTGCAAATGCCTGAGATGACCGGCCTGGAGCTTCATCAGCATTTGACACGTCAGGACATCCGAATTCCAACCATCGTCATTACCGCACATGGCGGCGTCGGAATCCGCGAACGCTGCGCGACCGCCGGCGTCATCGCGTTTCTTCCGAAGCCGCTGCAGGACACAGCGCTATTCGCCGCGATCGATGACGCGAGAAAAATTGCAAGCGACCGTAGTCATGGGTCGTCGTAGGAAGTTTCAAACCCGCGCGCAGCCGAGACGAGTTCCATCACGGGTGTAAAGATTTTGGAAGCTTAGTGGCTTCGATGCTCACGCGATCCTATGCAAGAAATTCTTTAGGCGCTGCCGGAGATTGATAGCGGCTGCCTTGACGGCCTCCGGCGCTGCCAGGACGGTATCCGCAGCGCCGCCAGTGCTATTAGCCGCACTATTGAGGTCATCGAGAGCTGCGACCACGACCTTCGTTTCCTCGGCAGCACCCGAGGGCGACGCCTCGTCCAGTTCGTCATCTAAGGGAACCATCTGTCGGAGCGGCCCGGTAGCGAGCGTTATTCTTCGCCGCTCAGCAGCATGTGACGGGACGGATCCCAGCTGCGGCGCTTCCCTCGATCTTGCGTAGAGAACCGCACCAACCCTTCCCCCGCACCTCACCAAGTCGTCCTCTCCGCACGTCGCAGCAATTGCCAGTCCCATCGTATGTAAATGGCTTCGGGGATAGCAGAACAGCGCCAGCTGAGCTCTGATATTCGGCGGCACGGTTGCCACCAGCTCAGCTAAGCTTTGCTTATCCGAGCGATACAGGACACCCAGCAAGTCATCGCTAACTGGACAAATCTCATCCTCGCGCGCGCCTGCGTCCGATATCATTTCAACTCCGATCTTGCCCGTGTCGGAGTATGCGAAACAAAACGATAACCAATCGTTAACCTTCGCGAGAGCCCCGCTCTCGGATGTGCCCGCTTCTGACCCGTCTGCGACATCGCGGGCGCTGCTGTTTTGCAATGCAAACGCCCCACCGACACGCGCGAAAGCAATATACCAACGTTTAGGGCGCTAACCGCTGTTGATCTTGCCCGGGCATCCGTCGGTCGCATATTCCTTGTTCACAACAACGGCGCGAGAGCCAACATGCGCGTGACCCGGCCTCGACTGACCGTGCTGTGCGATTGCGGCGAGCTTGCTCGCCTTAAGGAAATCAACGCATATCCTTTCACCCAGGGAACTACGGTCGCAGCGTATGAATGCTCCGGATGCGGCAACGAAACGAAGCGCACGATCCAAGTCGAAGAGAACGTGCACGTCGAGACGACCTGAGCTTTCTCCAACCGCTTGCCGAAGCGAAAGAAAACGCCCCTCGAATCGGCGAGGGACTGGTGCGTCTGCCTGACCGGCGCAGACCGTATTTAGAGGCACGCTCGGGGGAAACGGCTTGCCTCTCACGGGGGAGTCATTTTCAAGGAAGCAATCATCAAGCGAGCGCGTTTTTCAAATGCTTGTTGCAAACAGGCAACAGTTTTCCATCGTTACGACAACTTTCCATCGTTTAAAGATACTGTAGATTTCTGCAAACGGGGTTCGATGGGGGAGCCAAGTGGTGAGACCGCGGCAGCTTGCGCTGGTGCTGTTGTGCGGAACCGTCACCTTCGCCGTTTGGTGCGCTGCCTGGCCCGGCGGCTTAGGGCGGTCCGGCATCGAGAATACCGCAACGGCGATCTGGAACCGCGGGGCGACACGCGCCGCAACGGCTTCGAGCGCTGATCTCGGTGCCGCCGGCGCGCCGCTGGCACCCGCAATCGCCTCCATGGCCGCTGTGGCCACATCCGATCTCACGTTGCAAACGCCTCCCGTGGCAGACGCGGCGGTCTCCCTCGGAGACGGGGCGGCGGCCGATCCCGTGTCATCCGAGCTCGCCATTGCTTCCGCGGCCGTGCCTCCCGCCGACGCGGCGGCGGTCGATCCGGCCCCCGGCGAAACGGCCTTCGTCCTCGCGGGCGTTTCCGCCGCCGAGGCGCCCGTCATCGACGCCTCTTTGCCCGACTCTCGTGCGACGCCGCCGCCCGAACCACGCGCGCGGCTCGTGTCCCTGTTCAGGCCCGATCCGGGGACGGAGTACCTGCAGCCGGCCGCGCCTCGCGTTGAAATTCTCGACGAATGCTTGGTGGTCGAAATCTGCATCGACGAATACCTTTGGTCGCTGTACGAACGGACGCCCAAAGTCGATACGAACAAGTTGACGGAGCGCATCAAGACCACGGTCAAGACGAAGGGCAAGACGCGGACCGTCATTAAAACCACCACAAAATATGTGGTCGGCGACTTCACGTGGAAGGATCCGATCGCGGCACAGAGAGCCGGCATGTCGGTCAAGGATTATGTGATCGGAGGCATGGATCGCGGCTTCAAGCTGAAGCTCTTCCGGGCGCTTCGCGCGATGGAGGACGCCGGGCTCATGCCCGGCATAACCAGCGCATTCCGTGACGACTACCGGCAATCAATCGCAACCGGCCACAAGGCAGCGAGCGACAGCTCATACCATGGCGGGAGCCGCCGCGGCGGCTACGGCCACGGGCTTGCCGTCGATCTCGTGAGCGTTAAAGGCGAGACCCGCATGCAGCGATTCGCCTCAAGCGAAGAGTTGTGGAAGTGGGTCGATGCGCACGAGAAGGAGTTTGGGATCGGGCGCCCATATCTCGATCGGGACCCCCCGCATGTTACACCGATCGATGGCAAGGAATACGTCGCCAAGCGTGGCCGGCCGGCTGTGCGAAAGGCAGGATTGTAAACCAGGCGCAAACGGGCAAGTTGTTGAGCGCCGACTTCCCCGACGACAAGCTTGACTCGTTCCCCCCACACACAAACGGCCTAACGACCGTTAGATCAGGTTGGGTGCGGGATTTTGGGCGGACTTAGTCGATGGCTGCTTTTGGCCCAGAAGCAGACATGCAGGAAAAACGGCTAAGATTTCTGATTGGTGCCAAGAACCGACATCGCGCATGATGCAGCTACTTCTTGCTGTGCGCCCGTAATTGTCGGTCAGCTTGCCGGCATTCTGACACCGGCGCACTGGCTCGCTCCAAAAGAGCAGCCCTTCGTGCGGGTGTGAGAAGCACGAAGGGCTGCCAGTCCAAACGGTACTTCTTTACGAACGCATTTGATCGGTCCTCGAACGCCAGAACGGTGACCGACTACTCGTACGCCCCCATCCCCCGAACATCCAAGGACAAGGTACAGCGCTTGAAAACATACCTTCGATGATTCGCGGAGGTACGATGCGCCGCCGATGTCTCGCGCGCGTTGCCTTGTTACCGCCTCTATCCACCGCAACCGAACAATAGTGGGCACGCTGGAACGATTCCGTTTGTCGAGTTGCTCGCGCTGCCTATCTTCTCCTCGTCCCGTTCACCGAGGGCGTCTCCGGAGACGAGCCAGAGTTCGGAGCGGGATGCGGCGTCCTGCCGGCGTGGCTCGTAACCCCGTTCGCGGGAGGCTTCGGAAACCGGCCCTCCGCCACTACGAGCGGATATGATAAGCGCGTTCACGCGCGTCTTCTATGCGCACGTTGTGCGAAGACTGATCCGCCGTCACTCCGGCGCGATCGGCGGCGACTTTCGGACGGTCTTCGGCTCGCCCTCGTCGTCGGCGGGCGCCGCGGACTTCGGCCCGAGCGCCGCCCGTGCGCGGCTGAACAGCGACCAGAGCTTTTCGTTCTGCTTGATGAAGCGTTTCAGGCGGCGATGACCGTGCACCATCGCTGCAGCGCCCCAGCCGCGGACGGAAGCGGCGGCCACGTGGTCGTAAAGCAGCAGGGTTCGGTCCGACCATTCACGCTTGTAACGCTCATCGCCGATGGTGAAATCGAAATGCTTCAGGCCATGCTCGATCGAATAGCGCAAGAGGTCGCGCAGATGGGCGACCCCCGGCCCGAAGCGCGACGTCTCGCCGTCGTCGTAGCTTGCCAGGACATGACAGTACGTGCCGCGGAACACCAGGCCGAGATTGATCGCGGACCAGACCGGCCCGACATCGAGCCGGCTGACGTGGACCAGATGGCGCGTGCGCTCATCGGTCGCGACCGCGTCGAAGAACTCGCTCCAGCCGGGCCGCGCGAATATGTTGGCGACGCCCATGCGCGCGAACGAGCGCGCCTTCTGCTCGATCAGCGTATCGACGGAGCACTCGATCTCGCCCTGGTCCTGCGGCGTGACGAAACGGACCTCGCCCATTTCGCCGAGCCGCTTGAGCTTGCTTCGGTCGCGCCGCCGCGTCGCGGAGGACCGCTTGGCTTCGTAGTATTCGTTCCAGGTACCGAACAGGTCGGTGATGTAGGCGTTGCTCGGATTCAATCCGACCGCGAGTGCGAGGAACGGATTGGCCTGGTCCCCTACCCGCTCCGGCATTTTCGTCAGTTCGACAAGGTCATGGCGGCTCCGCGGATCCGATTGCAACTGCCGGCAGATCTCCCGCCACAGGTCGCGAAAACGCTCGGGGGGCAGCGACGACATCTCGCCCGCCAGCAGCGGACCGTTGTAGTCGCACAGATCGCTGCCGAGCCACGTCAAGCGGCGCACCGCGCCCGGCGTCACCGCGAGCGGCATGATGAACAGCGTTGCCCCATCGCGACGGCCGACAACGATGGCGGGCTGCGTCCGCGTCAGCGCCCCGATGTGACGGCACCAGGCGGAAAGCCAGTCGAAGGCCTGGAAGGCGGTGCAATCGGCGCTCTGCTCGAACTGCCGCCATTCGGGCTCGACCGTGTCGAGTTGATGGTGGACCGCAATTTCGATCTCAGACTGCGTCGACCGCGCCGGCTGAACATGATCCGCCCGGCGCTCACTGATGACTGTAGGCATTCCACCGCGTCCCTTGAATTGGCGCGACCCTCGCAGAGAAGTCTCAACAAAGCGTGGTCCAGGTGGCTGAGGCACAATCCCTCGGACCCGATACTTAACCCGCCGTTAACAGCGAAAACTTACCATCACGGATTGCAAGGTCCCTGGGGCGTCGCCCGGGCCCTTTGGTGATGGTATGTATCGTATCGATTTCAACCGGCTTCGCTTTCTTATCATCGACGACAATGCGCATATGCGGCGCATCCTGCGCACCCTGCTGCATGGCTTTGGCGCACGCGAAGTCTATGAAGCCGAAGACGGCGCGACCGGTCTCGAGGCTTTCACCCACTATTCGCCGGATATCATCGTGGCCGATTGGGCGATGCCGATCTTCGACGGTCTCGAACTCACGCAAATGATCCGGCAGCCGGGTGCAAACTCCAATCCGTATGTTCCGATCATCATGCTCACCGGCCATTCGGAGAAGAAGCGCGTCACCGACGCGCGCGATGCCGGCATCACGGAATTCATGGCCAAGCCGATCTCGGCCAAGTCGCTCTACCAGCGCATCCTCAATGTCGTCGCGAACCCGCGGCCGTTTATCAAGACCAAGACTTATTTCGGCCCTGACCGGCGCCGCAGCACCAGCTCGAACTATGTCGGACCGGAGCGTCGCAAGGGCGGCAAGATGGACACGATCCGGCCCGCCGCCCTCCTGGACAAGGCGAAAGCCGCCGGCTGAAGATCGGGATTGTTGAATGGCCAAAGACAAGCGAGATAAAGCGTCGGTCGCCACTTTCGGCGACTACGAGATGATCACGCCGCCCGACCGGCTGCGCATGGCGGTGTCGCAAAGCGACGACACCTCGGACCCGGTGGCGCGCGCCGAAGAAGCGCTCGCCCAGCTCTCGGGCGAATTCTCATCCTGGATGGATTCCGAATGCGAGCGCCTCGACGGCGCGCGTCAGAAGGTCAAGGACAAGGGATTTACGAAAAAAACTCTCGACGCGCTGTTTCATGCCGCCCACGACATCAAGGGCCAGGCGGCAACCTTCGGCTTTCCTTTCGTCGCATCATGCGCCGACAGTCTTTGCCGGCTGCTCGAGCACACGCCGGACATGAAGCGCATTCCGATCGGGCTTGTCGATCAGCACGTCGATGCCATTCGCGCCATCATCCGCGAGAAGGCCCGCCCCGATATCGAGCAAATCGCGGCCGCGCTGACCAAACGGCTGCGTGAGGTCGCCGACGAATTTCTGGCGCAGGAGAACAAGGACAGGCCGGAGGTCCTTGCCAGCATCCTCGCGCCGTCGATCGCGCCGTCGTTCTGATTGGCGGCTACAGCATGATCCCGAAAAATGGAAACCGGTTTTCGGAAAAGATCATGCTCAAATAAGGTAGACATGATCCGATTCAATTGAATCGGATCATGGTCTACGCCGCGAAGCGCTCGTCGTCGATGTGCTGGTCGGCGTAGCGTTGATCGGAATAGATCGGGTCGACCGCATCCTCCGCGACGAGCTCGTTGCAGAACATGCGCGCTTCCTCGCGCGCCGCTTCGGCCGCAAAGCGGCGCAACAACAGCAGCAGCGGCTCGATGTCGCCCAGCGACTCGTCCGCGCAACGCGTCAGGACGCGCTCGACCATGCGCCGCTTGAGCCGCGTCGCCCCGCCCGCTTCCCCGACGAAGCCGCCTTCGCGCATGGCGTCGACCGCCTCGCGGAACGCGGCGTAGGTCGAGGCCGGCAGCTCCGCCTTGTCGTAGAGCGCCCGGAATCCGTTGCCGCGCCGATCGTGCAGCAATGCGCTCACGCGCTGGATCGGCATGTCGGCGAGTTCGGCCAGCGCCTGCTCGAACATCTCGATATTGCCCGACAGCAGCGCCCGCAGCACGAGCCCGGCGTTCAATTGGCCGCTTTCGCGCAGGTGGCGGATCAGCGGCGGGATTTCGGTCAACGGCGAGATCGCGGCAAGCGTGACGGTCGCCTTTTCGCAGGCTTCCTTGGTGATGCGCAGGGCGTGATGCTCATCGAGCCAGGCGCGCGCGGTAACAAAGCCGGCGAGCGTCTGCGAGAGCTTGGCGACCAGCGCCTGCTGCGTCGGCGCGGGCAAATCTTCCCGCACCAGCATCGCCTCGCGAATCGCGGCGAGATGGCCATAGCGCGCGACGATACGGTCAAGCGAGAACGGAACGATCTCGGCGCTGCCGTTTTCGATCAGCACCAGGCAGGCCTCGGCGGTGCCGACTTCGGCAATGGCCGCGGCGACCGCGCAAGGCAAGTCGGTGCGGCGCGCAATCGCGGCCTGAACCGGCGGCCGCCCGGTGGCAACCGCATCGACCAGGTCGGCGTCCAACAGCAGCGGCGAATGTTCGAGCACCCAGCTCGCGACTTCCGGCTGGTCGGACGCGAGCCCGAGGATGACCGGCGGCGGCGAGATATCGCTGAACGCCAGCGCCCGTGCCAGCGCCTCGCGCACCAGCGGCGACGGATCGTCGAGCAACATGATCAGCGCCCCTTCCGTTGCGGCGCGATCGTCGGGTGACAAATCCGAATAGAGATAGGCGCGAGCCAGTGCGCTGGTTGCCTCGGCGCGTTCGGCGGCACCCGCCGTACGAAGCCACTGAAGGAACTGACGAACGATCATGCTCGACCGGAGCCACCATGAGGTGCCGCACTACGGCACGGGATGGGTGTCATTGTAGGGGAGCGATATTTAATAAAACGTTCACCATAAATCTTTGGAAAGATTGACGGTTCGTTAATCGCCAATCGCCGCCCCCGCGAGAACGCGTTCAGGCGCGGCCGTTGCCTCTGAAAAGGCTCCGCACGTCCGGCCGCATGTCGCGGAACAAGTCGAGCACGTCCGGCGCTGCCGGTGCGTTTACCGCCTGGGCGGTCACGGTCGGCGCCCGCTCCGGCTTGGCCGGTGCCGGCGAACTTGTCGGCGTGCTCCACAGTTCGGAGACGATCGGCGAGACCGCACCACGCCCGTCGCTGGAACGCCCGTCATGCTGAAACAGCGACCGGAACGCCGGCTCGGCGCTCGCGGCAACCGGCCGCGCGGACGCGACAGCGAACGCGCTGGTCGTCCCGGCGGTATCCGGCACCTGCCCTGTTGTCGACGGCGCCGCCGTGTTGGCGGCGACCGCGGTCGGCGCGACACCCGGAATTACATTGGCGCGCGCCACCTGATAACGGCGGTTGAGCTCGGCATAGACGCCGGCAACGCTGCGCGTGTTGCCCTGCCGGTCGTAGAAGATCGGCCTGTTCGCACGCGCTGCGGCAGGAAACAGCCCCGCGGCGCTGGCTTGCGGGTTATCTCTCGCGGCATTGATGAGCTGGCCGGCGCCCCCGGTTCCGAAGAAATGCGCCATATAGAGTTCGCCGTCGGTCGGGTTGCGCCCGATCCGCTGCTTGAGTGCGGCGGCATTGCGCTGCGTGAACGCGCCGGCCATCGCCGCATTGGCGGCCGGGTCCTTGCGCAGCGCCAGGATCTCGTTGCGCAGCTGCGGATCCGTCACCTGATACCGGCCGGATGAGCTGCGCGATATCGCATCGGCATAATTGCCGAACCCAAGCGTCTGCCCGGCATTTTTCATCATGCCGAGCCAGGTCTGCTCGATGAACTGGAACAGCCCGGTCGCGGACGAACTTTTCGCCTTGAGACCGGGATTGAAGTTCGATTCGACCTTGGCGGTCGCGAGCAGATATTCGAAGCTCGCTCCCGTGGCCTGGGCGGCCCGCTGGATCGCCCCGGCAACGCCCGACGCAACCGAGTTGGTGGCTTGTTGCGTCGCAAGCCGCTGGGCCGCGGGGGATGGTTTCGGCTGGACGGACATGACGCGCTTTGTGGACGCTCAATCGGCGCCCGTGGCGCCTGCCACGAGTTCCTGCCAAGTGTTAACGATTATGGTAAACGAGACCTTAACGGCTTACCGCAGAAGCTGAGTCCGGGAGACCGAACATGAGCCCCAAAACCGAGCCCCTCGTCCAACGCCACCCGCGCGGCGGCATCTATTTCGACGACTTCGTGGTCGGCCACCTCTACGAGCATCCGCTGCGCCGCACGGTGACGCAGATGGACAACATGCTGTTCTCCAACATGACGCTCAACCCGCAGCCGCTGCACATCGACCGGCACTTCTGCGAGCAGGAGACCGAATGGGGTCAGCCGCTGATGAATTCACTGTTCACGCTCGGCCTGATGATCGGCATCCAGGTCTCCGACATGACGGTTGGCACCACCATCGCCAATCTCGGCATGACCGACGTGAAATTCCCCCACCCGCTGTTCGAGGGCGACACCGTTCATGTCGCCACCGAGGTCCTCGGCAAGCGCGAGTCGAGTTCGCGGCCGGGCGCCGGGATCGTCGGAATTCCTCCACCGCGCCTACAATCAGGACGACAAGCTGGTCGCCGAATGTCACCGCCAGGTGTTCATGCGGATGCGGCCGCGTTGACCAATGAAATTGTCCTTCGCGACTCTCGACGTGTTCACGGACCGGCGATTCGCGGGCAATCCGCTGGCCGTGGTGTTCGACGCCGATGCGCTCGACGACGCCCGGATGCAGATCGTCGCGCGAGAGTTCGGCCACCCGGAGACCGTGTTCGTGCTCAAACCTCTGGCCGGCGGCACCGTGCGTGTGCGTATCTTTACGCCCAGCGTCGAGTTGCCGTTTGCCGGCCATCCCACGGTCGGCACCGCGCTCATCCTGGCGCTCAAGGGACACGCTGGCACGATCGTGCTCGAGGAAAAGATCGGCCCCGTGCGCTGCACGGCGGCACCCGTCGGTGCGGACCACGGCCATGCGCGCTTTGTGCTGCCAGAATTGCCGAAGCCCGCGGGCGCTGCGGCGAGCCGCGAGGCGATCGCGGCAGCGATTGGACTCACGGCGAACGACATCGGGTTTGATCATCTCGCTCCGGTGCGCTGGGTGATCGGCAACACGTTTACGTTCGTGCCGGTGCGTAGCCTCGAGGCCGTCCGCCGCTGCCGCATCGACGACGCCAAGTGGGACGACGCTTTCGAAGTCGGCGGCGTCCGTAGCCAAGCCTACGTTTTCTGCCGCGAGACGGCTGATCCCGGGAATAGCTTTCACGCCCGCATGTTCGCGTTGCGGCTCGGCGTCACCGAAGATCCCGCGACCGGCTCCGCTGCGGCGGCGTTCGCAGGTCTTGCGGCGCAACAACTGTCGCTCGGCGACGGCGAGCATCGGCTCGTCATCGAGCAAGGCTACGAAATGGGGCGGCCGAGCCAGATGGAACTGCTGCTCACCATACAAGACGGCAAGCTTTCGTCCGCAAGCGTCGGCGGCCCGGCGGTCGTCGTCACCGAAGGAATGATCGAGGTCTGACAGCCATGCGTTCTCTGCTTTTCGTCCCCGCCGACGGCGGCTCAAAGCTCGACAAGGCGTTCGCGAGCGGCGCCGACGCCATGATCGTCGACCTCGAGGATTCGATCGCGACCGACCGCAAGGACGCCGCCCGCGCCAGCGCGTCCGCATTTCTCAAGAATGCGGTGAAGGAGACCAAGCGCCCTCGCCTGCTGGTGCGCGTCAACGGCATCGCGACCGGCTTAACCGACGCCGATCTCGACGCCATCGTGCCGGCGAAGCCGGACGCCATCCTGCTGCCGAAGGCGGAAGGCGGCGCGTCGGTCATCCATGCCGACGCCAAGCTCGCGGCCCGCGAAGCCGTCGCCGGGATCGAGGACGGCCACATCAAGATCCTGGCCCAGGCGATCGAGACCGCCGCCGGGATTTTCCTCGCCGGAACGTTCAATGGCGTGAGCGCCCGCCTGATCGGCATGACCTGGGGGCCGGAGGACCTGTCGGCCGAGATCGGCGCCGAGACCAACCGCGGCCCCGACGGCCGGCTCACCGAGCCCTACCAGCTTGCGCGCTCGCTCTGCCTGTTCGGCGCCGCCGCGGCGCAGACGGCGGCGATCGAGACGATCTATGCGGACTTCCGCAATCTCGACGGGCTGCGGCGCGACACCGAGGAAGCGCGCCGCGACGGGTTCGTCGGACGGCTCGCGATCCATCCGGCGCAGGTCGCGGTCATCAACGAGGTGTTCACGCCGACCGCGGAGGCGCTGGCGAAGGCCCGCGCGATCGTCGCGGCCTTCGCCGCGTCGCCCGGCTCAGGCGCGATCGCCATCGACGGCGTGATGTACGACCGGCCGCATCTCGCGCGCGCCAAGCAGGTGCTCGCGCGCGCGGGCGCCGAAATCAAATAGCGAGATTACTTTCGCGTAGACCGACTTCGGATCGAACGCCTTGTCGGCGTCGCGGAATTCGAGCGTCGCTGCGCCAGCCTTGCCGAGCTGCACCGCGCGATAGAAGCAGGAGCGCCGGCCGGTGTGGCAGGCGCCGGGACCGCCCTGCTCGACCTTGATCCACACCGCATCCTGGTCGCAGTCGACGCGCATCTCGACGATGCGCTGGACGTGGCCGGAGCTCTCGCCCTTGCGCCAGAGGCTCTTGCGCGAGCGGCTGAAGTACCAGGCCTCGCCGCTTTCGACGTCCGGCGCAGCGCTTCGGCGTTCATGTGCGCGACCATCAGCACGTCGCCGGTCTTCGCGTCGGTCGCGACACAGGTCACGAGCCCGTCGGCGTCGAACTTCGGGGCAAACGCAAGGCCTTCCTCGACCGACTTCGGTCGAGCCGCGTGGCGCAAAGGTCGATTGCTCAGCCAAGGAAACCTGCCTCGATCCCAAAAGTGGTCCGATTCTAACATTCGCGTTGCGAACCCGCTGCAAGCAGGGCGCGAATGTCAAAGCCGACGCCACAAGGGTCAGCGGTCAGCCCCGCGCACCATGGTGATGAAACGCACCTGCTCGTCCGGGTTCTCCCGGAAGCTGCCGATGAATTGCGTGGTGATCGTCGAGGAGCCGGGCTTCTCGACGCCGCGCACCGACATGCACATGTGCTCGGCTTCGAGCATCACGGCGACGCCGCGCGGCTTGAGGATCTCCTCGATCGCGGTGGCGATCTGCGAGGTCATGTGCTCCTGCGTCTGCAGACGGCGGGCATAAACGTCGACCAGCCGCGCGAGCTTGGACAGGCCTACGACCCGCTCCACCGGCTTGTAGGCGATGTGCGCCTTGCCCAGGAACGGCATCATGTGATGCTCGCAATGGGAGCTGAAGGCGATGTCGCGCACCAGCACGAAATCGTCGTACTTGCCGATCTCGCTGAAGGTGCGGTCGAGCACCTCGGCGGGGACTTCGCGATAGCCGCGATAAAGCTCCTCATAGGCGTCGACCACCCGCTTGGGGGTCTCGACCAGCCCTTCCCGATCCGGGTGATCGCCGGCAAAGGCAATGAGGGTCCGCACCGCGGCCTCCGCCTCCTCGCGCGAGGGACGGGGTGAAGGCGCCTGCGGCGCCTCGCGCACATGATCGGTTAGTGAAGCCTTGGGCCAAGGCTTGACGACAGCGTCCATGACGGTCTCTCCGTTCGACCGGCCTTATGACGAGGCCGGGGGTGTCACCGGGGCGGCCGCATCAGTGATACGCGCTTTCGGGCCTTTAGGCCCATGCGCGCGGACTGGACGCCGCATTCCCAATTTACATGGCTCCGCACCATTGCGAAACCTTGAGCCCGGTCGGCGCTTCGCACCGGCCGGCTGGTTCCCTATATATTCTATCGTACGGTCGGCGCAATCAGGCTGCCGGGACCATGAACCGCTATCGCGAGCCATG
Source organism: uncultured Alphaproteobacteria bacterium (assembly GCA_963850705.1). Lineage (GTDB taxonomy): Bacteria > Pseudomonadota > Alphaproteobacteria > Rhizobiales > Xanthobacteraceae > VAZQ01. The sequence goes on from CAWKMR010000025.1 coordinate 31,277, forward strand.
CTCAACGAGGTCTACAACCGCCAAATCATCGAACTGGCAGGCAACATCCCCCGGCTGGGCCGGCTGGATGCGCCGGACGCCAGCGCCACCGCCCATTCCAAGCTGTGCGGCTCGACCGTCACCGTCGATCTCAAGATGACGGGCGACGAGATCACCGACTTCGCCCATGAGGTGAAGGCCTGCGCCTCGGGCCAGGCCTCGTCCTCGATCATGGCCCGCAACATCGTCGGCGCGAAAGCCGAGGAATTGCGGAACCTGCGCGAGGCGGTGCGCAAGATGCTCAAGGAGAACGGCACGCCGCCGGCCGACGGGCGCTGGTCCGACATCGCGGTGCTCGAGCCGGTGCGCGACTACAAGGCGCGCCACGCCTCGACGCTGCTGACCTTCGACGCGGTGGTCGACGCCATCAACCAGATCGAGGCCAAGCGCCGCGCGTAGAACTCGCGCTATCGCGGGCACTCCGCCGACAGTTGCGGCAGGACCTCACCGAGACCAGTCATTCCGACATGGATCACGGTCTGCTCTTTCAATTTCGTCAGCGTCGCCACCGTGAATGGCTTGCGGATTGGGCGCCATGAGCTTTGCAAGCAACGCCAGGGGCGCGTCGGCCTTCGCGATCGATTCAAGCCTGCCGGCAACCACGCGGGAGGATTCGATCGTCAGCGGGACGCGCTCGCGGCCGAGTCCGACGACGGCGCGCGTGATGACGTCGCCGGCATTCACCAGCCGGCGCGTCTCCCAATAGCGCAGCGTCAGCGTCATCGGTTTCTCGGCACAGGCAATGGTGAGGAGAAGGCTGCCGATATCATCGCCCTGGAGCGTCAGCGGATGGCGCCGGACGATCCCGCGCTCCGCGCCCGCGCCGACCAGCGTCCAGCGCGCGATCGAAGCGAACTGGCCTCCGGTCGGCGGCAGCACGCCGGGCGGCGGCGATGGCACCGACGCATCGGTATCCGACCGCGCGAACGGCGCGTCGGTCGTGCTCAGACGCGTGCGCAGGACCTCTCCATGGGTCAGCGGCCGTAAATCCTCCCAGGGCGGAATCCGCATAGTGAGGTCGAACAGCTCGATCTCGCCGCCCATGTCCACGGTGTAGCGGGCCATCTCCGAGGTGGCGCGCAACAGCCCCGCGACGTGCAGCGCGCTGTACACCGCAGCCGTGGAATCGGCGCGCGCAGCGCCCGGCCAGATCTGATGCACCAGAATGCGCGCTTCGGGCGGCACGTAGCGACGCGCACCCCCGAGCAGGACGAAGGGACACATCGACGCGCAGACGGCCTTCGGCGAATAGGTCGCGCGCTGTTCACCGGTCTGGTCGGCGGGCAGCATGACCGTTTGCCCGACAGCGACCGTCATGTTCAGCCGCCGCAATGCGCGGCCGAGCGCCAGACCCGCCGTCGTCGCACCGCCGTTCGAACTCCAGCACCATACACCTTGCCCGTAAGATCGCGCGTGCGCGCGAACGCTTCGAAATCACGCGCGGTTTCGGGCAGGATGATGCCTTTCGCCGAGACCCACTCGTTGCAATTGCTGCCGCACTTTTCCGCAGGTCCTTCGCGCACCCATTCAAAGCGCATCCCCTGCGTCTGCTTCGGTGGCGGGTCCAATTTAGGCGGATTGCCGCGGTCCTGCCCGCTCAGCTCGCTCTCGGCGATCACCGCGCCCGAGGCGAGCGCAAGCACCATAAGCGCCGCGACGGTCCGCGCGCACCATGCCAGTGCGAATCGCTCCGACATCACGCGGCAGATTGGCAGCACGCCCTTGCAAGGCTCGCTCCTACGAATTGGAGACCGTACCCAACAAGCCCGCGATTATGTCCGAAGTACGCGAAAAAGCCAAAGACCCGCGGGGTTGGTACTGGACCACGCGCTTGCCGCGGGCCACGCGACGGCCTATCTCGGGGGCACCTCTTTGAGATTCCTTGCCCGTGAACCCTCCCCGCGAACGGATATTCAATGTGCCGGGCGCCGTGCTTGCGCTGGTGGCGCTGCTCGTGGCCATCCATCTCATCATGGAGTACGTGCTGACCGACCGGCAGGCCAGCGAGATGCTGTCGCTGTTCGCCTTCTCTCCGATGCGGTACACCGAGGTCGTGCCGCGCTGGCTCCCAGCCTGGTGGGGTCCGCAACTCTGGACCTTCGTCAGCTACGCATTCTTACACGCCAATTTCAGTCATCTCTTTTTCAATCTGGTCTGGCTGCTGGCGTTCGGGCCGCCGATTGCACGCCGATTTGGTGCTTTGCGATTTTTGATTTTTTGCGCGGCGACCGCGGCGGCCGGCGCAGCCGCTCATCTCGTCACGCATCTCGGCGAATTGGCGCCGATGATCGGCGCCTCGGCGGCGGTCTCCGGCGCCATGGCCGCCGCGATGCGTTTCGTGTTCCAGCAGCGGCGGCCCGCTTGGTTCGCTGGGCCGCGACGACGAAGACTCCTACCGGGTGCCGGCGGCGCCACTGTCCGCTATGCTGCGCGACCCGCGCATCCTGGCGTTCCTCGCGGTGTGGTTCGGCGTCAATTTCATCTTCGGAATGGGCGCGGTCGCAATGCCCGGCACGGAAGGGACCGTGGCCTGGCAAGCCCACATCGGAGGCTTCCTGGCGGGACTTCTGGGTTTCTCCTTGTTCGACCCAGCGCATCCATCCGCGCCCGGAGCGAGAACTCATCGCCGATAACGGCGATGATGATCCAATCAGCCGACGGTGACCGGCGGCAACCAATCTCCGCACTTTCACCACGGCATTTGCACTGATCCGATTTGCACTTATCTAATTTGTCGTGCGTAAGCCATGATTAAGGATCATGATTGGCGTGCTCCGGACGTCATTGACGCGGAACCGCAGAGCGCCTGTCATTGTTGACAACAAACGACCGGCACACCGCGCGAGCGGGAGATGACCGGTCAACGGGAGACGACCCAAAGGAAAGCGACCATGAACGTCAAAACAATTCTGTCCATCAAGGGCAGCGAGGTCATCACGATCGGACCCGGTGCTACGCTCGAAGAAGCGATCGCAATCCTCGGCAAGCACCGTATCGGTGCGCTTGTCGTGCTCGGCGCCGACCAGCGGGTGATCGGCATCCTGTCCGAACGCGACATCGTGCGCGCGCTGTCGGAGCGCAGCGCCGGCGCGCTCAAGGAGCCGCTGGGCCAGACCATGACGCGCGTGGTGGTCACGTGCAGCGAGGCCGACACCGTGAGCGACCTCATGGAGCGGATGACGCACGGACGTTTCCGTCACATCCCGGTCGTGGAGCAGGACCGCCTGATCGGCATCATCTCGATCGGCGACGTCGTCAAGCAACGGCTCGGCGAGATGGAACGCGAGTCCGAGGCGCTGCGGGATTATATCCAGACGGCGTAGCGCTCGGAAAGACGCGGCAGCAGGCGCCCTACTCCGCCGCCTGCTGCTTGTCGCCCGGATCGCCGTCCGAGTTCTTCGGCCGCGCCACCGCGAACACCTTGTCGACCACCGCGTAGTCGGAATAACCGCAGCGCGCGATCGGCTGCATGGCGGCGGTGTCGAGCCGGCCGTTCTTGAGGAAGCGGTCGTCGAGATGGACGCCGACCACCTGCCCGAACACGACATGGCGGTCCACCGGCTGGCCCTCGAGATTGTCGAGCGCGACGATCTGCAACAGCTTGCATTCGAGCGCCGCGGGCGACGCCGCCACCCGCGGCGGCCGTACCAGCCGCGACGGCGCGGCTTCAAGGCGCGCATGGTGCATCTCATTCTGGCCGCGCGCGAAGCTCGCCGAGGTCTCGACCACGGCGGCGCGCAGGTCGAAGGTTGCAAGGTTGCACACGAATTCCTTGGTCTCCGCGACGAAGGTCAGCGAATCCTTGTAGCCATCGGAGGAGAACATCACGATCGGCGGATCGTCCGACACCGCATTGAAGAAGGAGTATGGCGCGAGGTTGATTTCGCCTTTCGCGCTGATGGAGGTGACCCAGCCGACCGGCCGCGGCGAGACGATCGCCTTGAACGGGCAGCGCGGCAGTCCGTGGTCGTTCTTGCTGGTCTCGTAGAACATGTCCCCCTATCCCCTTGAGCTAATGCTCAGTTGTTGTTGAACCGGGTCGCGATGTCGGAGAGCGGAGGCCGCGGCCGGTCTTCCGGCGGATGCACCGGCGTGCCGATGTGAATGAAGCCGGCGATCTTCTCGTTCTCCTGGACGCCGAGCGCGGCGAGCGCGTTGCGGTCATAGGCGTACCACTCGGTGATCCAGTTCGCGCCGAAGCCGAGTGCGTGCGAGGCAAGTACCAGGCTCATGGCCGCGGCGCCGGCGGACAGCACCTGCTCCCATTCCGGAATCTTCACATGCGGGGCGGCGCGGCTCACAACCGCGATCACCAGCGGCGCGCGCGCGAGCCGCTTGCGCTCGTTGTCGACGTGTTCCGGCTGGCAATCCGGGTATTTCGCACAAAATGCCTTGGCGATCGCCTCGCCGGCAGCGGCCCGCGCCTCGCCCTCGAAAACGATAAAGCGCCACGGGATAAGCTTGCCGTGGTCGGGGACGCGCGAAGCGATGGTCAGCAGCGTATCGATCTCGGCCGCACTCGGCCCCGGGGCGACCAGCTCCACAGGTTTCAGAGATCGGCGCGTTTTGAGCAATTCCAGGGCGTCTGGCATCGTTTTTCCCGCGATTTCGCCTGCGCTATCATAAGGGTCGGCTCCTGACCATCCACTCCTTGGCTTGAATTCGCCCAGATTCCGGTCGAAAAACCGTACAGAATGGGATTGGGAACGACCAGAACGGGCCGCGGGGGCCGTCTGATTTGGGCTGTGGGGATATTGCTTGGCGCATTCGCCAGCGATGCTCACGCCCAACTGTTCAATCTCCCGACAATTCGTCCGCCCGCCGATATTCCCGCCTCGCAAAATCCGCCGGTCCAGAATCTCGCGCCGCCCGGCGGAAACCGTTGCGCCGGCGCCCGCAGCACCGCGCGGTCCGACGCTGCAATCGCTGCCTCCAGCGTCAAACCCGACACCGGCGCCATCGCAGGCTCAACGGTCGACGGCCCCGGCAGGAGCACAGCTCGCACTCGCCGCGCGCTACGGGTCCAATCTGCCGCAAATCACCAGCGGCCTGCACTGGCGCATTTATCCGGCCAAGCCCGACCAGGGCGGTTTCCGCCCGCTCAAGGAAGATCGCGGCGCGTCACCGGTGTTCTCCTTGCCGCCCGGCAACTACGTGGTCCATGTCGGCTTCGGCCTGGCGAGCGCGACCCGCACCATCCAACTGCGCGCCGACGGCTCCCGCGAAATCTTCGAAATTCCCGCTGGCGGGCTGCGCATTCAAGGTCGCGTCGGCGAATCCCGCATTCCGCAGGGCCAGTCCTGGTTCGACCTCTTCCCCGGCAGCCAGTTCGAGCCGGGCGATCGCCGCGCCATCGTGCAGTCGGTCGCCGCCGGCGACGTGATCCTGGTCCCGGAAGGCTCCTATCACATCGTCTCCCACTACGGAGACGGCAACTCGGTCGTACGCTCCGACATCCGCGTGCAGACCGGCAAGCTCATCGACGCGGTGGTCACCCACCGCGCCGCGATCATCACGCTGAAGCTGGTGAGCCAGTATGGCGGCGAGGCGCGCGCCAACACCCAGTGGTCGGTGCTCACGCCCGGCGGCGACGTCGTCAAGGAATTGATCGGCGCGTTCCCGCGCGTGATCCTGGCGGAAGGTGAGTATCGCGCCGTCGCACGCAGCGACGACCGCGAGAAGCCCTATGAGCGCACCTTCAAGGTTGTTACCGGCGTCGACACCGAGGTCGAGGTGCTGGCGCGCTGATGCGCCGCGACGTGCCTGCCGCCGGCGTCAGTTCGGCAGCTTCGCCAGCCTTTCCTCGAGACCCTGGATCCAGGCCTTTTGATAGGGCGCCAGTTGCCCGGCTGCATCGAGCTTGCGCAGGATCCCCAATGCCCGCTCGAAACGCGCGCGCGCCTCGTCATCGACGAGCGCAAGCCTCGTCAGCGATAGCACAAGATCGATTTGCCAGGGCGGATGGCCGGGATCGCTGGCGAGGTAGCGCTCAACGACCGCGAGAGCGGCGCGGTACTGCTTGGTGGCCTCGTCGACGCGCTTGAGTGACACCAGCGTCGAGCCAATGAAAGCGTGGCTGAGCCCGGTGTCGCGCAGCGCGCCGAGGCTGGCCGGATCGGCGGCGGCGATCTTCTCGCGGATCGCGAGGCTATTGCGATAGGCCGCAAGCGCATCCTCATAGCGCGCGTCCGCCGCCATGACGTCTCCGATCCGGTCGTAGATCAGCGATACGTCCCGTTGCGCCGTCAAATTTCCCGGATCGATCGACGCCAGCCGCTCCCGGATGGCGCGGCTTCGCTCATAGAGCTCGCGCGCTTCGTTGCGGTTGTTTGCCACGATCGCGTCGCCGACCTTGACCAGGCTGATGGCGAGCGTGCGCTGCCAATCGGTGACGTCCGGATTGATCTTTGCGAGGCGCTCCGCGAGCGCAAGGCTGGTCCGATAAGCGGCGAGCGCCTCGTCAGAGCGGCCTTCCCGCGCCAGCGCATCGCCGTAGCCGTTCTGGTTGATCGACGCGACCCGCAGCCGGGTCGGGTTGTTTGGCGTGGCCGCCAGCAATTTCTGCATGATGGCAAGGCTGCGCTGAAAGCTCGCGAAAGCGTCTTTCATGTCGCCACGGGCGGCCAAGAGGCCGCCCATGTCACCCTCGATCAACGCCATGTCCTCCTGCCACCGCAGATTGGTTAAATCCCTTTCGACCAGCCTTTCGATCACGGCCAGCGCCTCGCGATAGGCCGCCAACGCCTCCGTGCTCCGCCCCATCGTCGTCAACAGAACGCCGACACGGTTGAACATGGTCATGAGGTCGCGCTGCGGGGTGCTCTCGTCGGGCCACCGCTTCGCAAGCCGCAGGTGGATCTCGGCCGCCCGGCGATAGATGCTGAGCGCTTCCTCGCGTTGCCCCTCCGAGGCCAGCACGAGGCCGATGCGCGAAAGCACGAAAGCGACGTCCGACTGCCACTGGCAGATTTTCAGGATCGCGCTGCACCAGCGCCTTCCACGATCGCGAGGCTCTTGCGGTAGTAGGGAAGCGCGTCGGTCCGCCGGCCGAGGAAAGACCAACGCGTCGGCGACCTTGTTCATGCTGCTGGAAACATCACGTTGGACGTTTGCGTCGTCGGGATGAGCAGCCGCGATCTTACTGATGACGCCCAATGCCGATTCGATAGAGCTTGAGAGCGTCGATACCCTCGCCGAGATTGAGCTTCACGTCGCCGGTCCTGTTCATGGCAAGCATCAATTGCCTGCGCAGACCCACGTCGTCGGGAAATGCATCGATCATGATCAGCAGGATGCGGCGTGCGCGCTCGGACACATCGAGTGCCGCTGGCATTATCTCCCTGCTCGAGATAGAGCGAGGCCAATTCATCAAGGGCCGCTGTCCGCAGCCGGATGAGGTCGTAGCTCGGCTCGTACTGCAAGCTGCTTCTGCAATTCCCCGATCCGTTCCAGGATCAGCCGTGTGAGATCGGCCGGCAAGTCGGCGCCTGCGGAATTCGCGCGCAAGATCGAACGTCAGCGTATCCACGGTGCGGGTTGCCGCCGCCAACGCGTTCTCGGCACGGGCACGCTGGGCTTCGGCCACCTGCCGCTGCTCTGCCGCCACGCGCCACTGCCAGCCGGCCACGCCCGCCAGCGCCAGCGCCACCACCAGGCCGGCTGCGGTCGCGGCGAGGATCTTGCGCTGGCGCGACCGTTCGGCGTCTCTGCGGTGCGCATCGGCGGCGAGCAATTCCGCGATGAAGGCACGCATACTCTCCTGCAGTTCGCCCCCCAGGCGTTCCTCAAGCTGCGCGGCGCCGGCGATCAGCGCCGGCGAGGTTGCGAGGAAATCCGCCTTGCGATCGGCGGACGCCTGCGACCATTCCGTCACCATCGGATCGAGGGTATTGCGGACACGGATCAGCGCCGCATTGTCCTTGATGATGGCGACCGCCTCCGGCACGACGCGCAGCAGCGCCTCGTGCACGGGGCGCAGCCGGACCACGCCGCCGGCCTCCTCCGCCGTCAGCAGGCGCCGTGAAATAAATTCGTCGACCAGCGCCCGGCGCACCGGATCGCCGCGCTCGAAGCGTGTCCCGAACGACCGGGACGATGGTGAGCGTCTCGATGCCGCCGTCGGCAGCGAAAGTCACGTCGCGCACAAAAGCGGTGATGAGCGCGGGCAGCACCGACACCGCGCGCGCATCGAGGCCGGCGACCGCCTCCTCGGCGGTGCGCGCGACCGCGACGTCGAGGCCCGGATAGTCGGCAAAACGCAGCACACCGTCGCCACGCGCGGCCTCGGCGTCGAACAGGCGTTGGAGCGTCATCTGCAGGAGCGGCAGCGCATCGCCGCCGTGGGCATCCGCGACCAGCGCCTCGGCGAGCGAGCCGCCCCGCCGGTCGGTCTCGTAGGCGAGCGGCGGATGACAGGCGGCGACCGGCCGCGTCACGATTTCCTCGAGCTCCGTCCGCGACGGCGGCAACAGGTCGAAGGTCGCGCCCGACGATTCAAGCAGCGCCAGGAACGACGGGACGGTCTGGAAACGACCATAGGTGTCGCTGCGCAGCACCGCCACGAGACTCGCGAGCCCGGCCTCGACGATGGCGCGCAGCAGTTTCGCGAATACCTCGACGCGCTCCGGCTCGACCTCGACAAATAGCCGCTCGACTTGATCAAGCGTGATGAACAATCGCGCCGGCCGCAGCTCTTCGTACCGCAGCGCGTCCTTGCGCGCCTGCGCGGCACGCGCGAGCGCGGACCGGATCGGCGCGATGGCGGCGGCTCCCCCGCTTTCGAACAATCCGGCCAGCGCCTGCGGGCTGGTGAAGTCCCCTGCCCGCAGTTCAGCGCCGAGCGCGTCGTCCGCGAACAGCGCGTCCGCGAGCGCCATGAACGGATCGCCACCCGCACTGACGGCGACGGTGCGCCATAGGTCCGCATCGGCGATGACGCCCGGCGCCGTCGCCCGCGGCGTGATACCCGCACGCAGGAGGGAGGACTTGCCCGACCCGCTCGCCCCGATCACCAGCAGGAACGGCGATTGCCGCAGCTTCGCGACCGCGCGCGCGATCGCGGCCTCCCGGCCGAAGAACACCCCCGAATGGCTTGCATCGAATGCGGCAAGCCCACGGAACGGCGAGCCCTTGAGCTTGCGGTCCCAATGCGGACCTTGTGCAACCACGCCTTTGCGTTCGAGCCATTGCCGCAGGCATGCCGTCGAGTTTCGTCTCGAAGTCGTCTGGGTCGGCAAAGCTCTGATAGCCGGCAGTGTTGTAGCCTTCGTCGCTTTCGGTCCAGCGCTTCCAGACTGTTTGCAAGAGCTGGTACTGCTCAAGCTGCTCGGTGACACGGTCGGCGTCATAGACCACCGGCGCAGACTTGCGGAACAGGAAGACGTCGGGAACGCCGTCGTGCTTGCGGCTCACGTCGACGGCGGTTTCGAATTCGAGCACCGTCCCGCTTTCGTAGGGCGAGCCGTCGGATCGCCGCCAGATCGCGGGATTGAGCTTGAGGCCGGCACGCTTCCACACGATGCAGAGCACCATGTCGGTGGCCGCCATGTTGCCGATCGCGCCGTCGATCCCCTGCTGAAACGAGTGCGCCGCGGTGTAGAACGCGTCCTCCCAGCGCAGCACGTCGAGGCGGACGATGCCTTCGAGCTGCGCGTTGAACCGGTCGGCCACCAGCTTGACGCGGCCGCGCTCGGCGGCAACGTCCGACGGCGACGAAACGAAGATACGCAAGGTCCGCTCAGCCAAGGTTGTCCCTCAAAACCAATTCCGCTTTGTCATTGTAGTCAATGTAACGGCACCGTGACGCCGATGCCATTCGGCGCCGGGAGGGGCTGGCGTCCATCGCATCGTAGAGTAGATTGGACCCGAAAAATATCGAGCTCAATTCGAGGGAGTTAAGTCATGCAATCCTTGTCGCGGTTCTCCAGCGCGCTCGCACCGCTGACAGCCGTCGTGCTACTGGGCGCCACGGCGGTTACCGCCCAACCGCGGCTCGACGTCCCCTACGTCCCGACGCCGCAGGAAGTCGTGGACCGGATGCTGCAACTCGGGAAGGTCAGGGCCGGCGAATTTCACATGGATCTCGGATCGGGCGACGGCCGCATCGCGGTGACGTCGGCGGCCAAGCACGGCGCGCGTTCGCTTGGCGTCGATCTCAACCCGGTGCGCATCGAGGAAGCCCGCGCCAACGCAAAGAAAGCGGGCGTCAGCGACCGCGCGCTGTTCGAATTGAAGAACCTGTTCGAGACCGACATCGGCAAGGCCGACGTCCTCACCATGTATCTGTTGCCGTCGGTCAATCTCGAGCTACGGCCGAAGATCCTGCGCGACATGTGGCCGGGGACCCGCATCGTCTCCCACGCCTTCGACATGGGCGACTGGCAGCCCGATCATCGCGAGAGCGTCATCGGCCGCACGGTCTATCTCTGGGTCGTGCCGGCACGGGTCGAGGGCCGCTGGGCGATCGAGGGCTCGCACAAATTCACCGTGACCATCCAGCAAAGGTATCAGGAGATCACTGGCACGGCCGACTTCGGCGGTAAGTCGATCCCGCTGCGGGATGCATCGCTCAGCGGCGCCGAAATCGGCTTCGCCATCGATATCGACGGGCTGCCCTACCGCTTCCAGGGCATCGTCACCGGCGACCGGATCGACGGCCGGCGCAACGAGTGGCGGGCGGCGCGGGCCAAGTAGCGCGTTTTCACATGGCACACCTCCAAGCCAATCGAGTGTGCCATGCCCGACGATAACGGACGGGAACCTCCCCGCCCCGGCATTTCGGTGCTTCAGGGCGTCGCATTCATCGTCGGCATCGTTGTCGGCATCGGCATCTTCAAGAGTCCGCAGCTCGTGGCGCAGAGCGTCACCAGCGAAGCGGCCTTCATCCTGCTCTGGCTCTTCGGCGGACTGGTCACGCTGATCGGCGCGCTGGTCTATGCGGAGCTCGGCTCCGCCTATCCGTCCGGCGGCGGCGAGTATCATTTTATTTCCCGCGCGCTCGGCCGGCCCACCGGCCTGCTGTTCGCCTGGGCGCGCGTCACCGTCCTGCAAACCGGCATCATTGCAGCGGTGGCGTTCGTATTCGGCGATTACGCGCAGCAGCTCGTCCCGCTCGGCCATTGGGGTCCGGCGATCTATGCGGCGCTCGCGCTCTCGATCCTCACTGTCGTGAATTTGCTCGGGGCGCCCGAAGGCAAGGGCTTTCAGCTGGCGCTGACCGCGCTGACACTCGGCGTGATCGTCGTGGTGGTGATCGCCGGGCTCTGGCTCACGACCGGCCGCCCGGCGCTGCCGCCATCCGATCCGGCCAGCGCGGCATTCGGGCTTGCGCTTGTCTTTGTGCTGCTCACCTACGGCGGCTGGAGCGAGAGCGCCTATCTCTCGGGCGACCTCCAGGACGTGCAGCGCAACATGGTGCGCATGCTGGTGATCGCGACCGCGGTCATCACGCTGATCTACGTCCTCTTGAACCTCGCCTATCTCAACGTTCTCGGGCTCGACGGCATCCGCAAAAGCAGCGCGGTCGGCGCTGACGCCGTGCGCAAGGTTGCGGGCTCCCATGGCGCCATTGCGCTGGCGCTGGTCATCTGCTGCGCGGCGCTCAGTGCGCTCAATGGAACGATCTTCACCGGCGCGCGGCTCTATCGCGCGGTGGGCAACGATCTGCCGATGCTGAAACGGCTGGGCCTCGACGCCTCACGCGGTGGCAGCCCGACCGTTGCATTCGCCGCGCAAGGCGCGGTTGCGATGTCGCTTATCGTCTTCGGCGCCATGACCCGCGACGGTTTCCAGGCGATGGTCGCTTATACGGCGCCGGTGTTCTGGCTGTTTCTGCTGCTGGTTGGCATTTCCTACTTTGTGCTGCGCCGCCGCGAGCCGGATCACGAGCGGCCGTTCCGGGTCCCGCTCTATCCGTTGATCCCCGCCCTGTTCTGCCTGACTTGCGCCTACTTATTGTATGCAAGTCTGGCCTATACGGGCCTCGGCGCGCTGGTCGGCGTGACCGTACTGCTGATCGGTGTGCCGGTGGTGTGGCTGACCTTGCCACGGCCGTCCATGGAACGACCAGGATCGAGACCATGATCGGCATGTCTCGCCGGATCGCGCTTGCAATGCTGCTGGCCGCGATGTCCGCCGGCGCCGATGCCGCGCCAAATATCCCGTCCAGCGAATTGCCCGGCCGTGCGCGGCAGCAGTTTCAGGACTCGCCGATCGATCGGTTCACGCAACCGGCCCAGAAGGATGCTCCCCTGTGGCAGTGGGAATGCGATCGACCGAAAGCCAAAGGCCGCAAGCCTAGCCGCAGCAACAGCAAGCGGTGCTAGCTGCGCGCGTCGTTGCGGCGCGCGCGGACTTTCCCACAAGCCGTTGTTTGCCAACAGCTATCCTGCCCGTGCCGCGCCGGCTTTGGCCGCCCGCCGCGCCAGCTTCTGCGGCGAGTAGATCGGCTCCAGATTGAACAGCCGCTGCGCACTACCGCCGAGGATGTTGCGCTTGGCCTGCTCATTGAGGAACGGCAGGTCGTAAATCGTCGACGGCAGGTCCATGTCCCAGTGCGGGAAGTCGGACGCGTAGAGGAGTTGCGTCTCGGCGTTGATCAGCTTGAAGGTCAGCTCGAGCGACTCGCGATTGTCGGTCATCTCCATCGGCTGGCTCGAGTAATACATCTCGCGCATGTACTCGCTCGGCTTGCGCTTGAGCATCGGCACTTCCGACGAGCGCATCATGTATTCATTGTCGAGCCGCTGCATCAGGAACGGCACCCAGGCGAGCCCCGACTCGATCCAGATGGTCTTCAGCTTCGGGAAACGCTCCGGCATCGCATTGATGATCCAGTTGGTCAGATAGACCATGTTGTGCCAGCAGAAGCCGAGCGCATGCACGCCGAAGAACTTGTTGAACAGCCGCAGCCCCGGCTCCGAGCCGGTCGCGCTGTGGAATGCGAGCGGGAAGCCGCGCTCCTGCAGCATCGCATAGAGCTTGATGTAGTCGTTCTCGAACACGCTGCGGTGATGCGTCGAGGTGACCATGAAGCCGATGACGCCGGGCTTGCCGGTGAAATACTCGACCGTCTTGATGCAGGCCGCGGGATCGTGAAACGGCAGGTAGATCATCGACTTGATGCGCGGCTCTTCCGCCAGGATGCGTTCGCACAGCCATCTGTTGTAGGCCCAGGCGAGACCGGTCTGCATCGCGACGTTCGGTGACAGCGAGAGGTTGAGCATCGGCGTCGGGAACAGGCACGCAATGTCGGTGCCCATCGCATCCATCCAGCGCCGCATCAGCGTGATGTCGCGGTGCGGCATCGGCGGCACCTTCTCCTTGCGACGGCCGCGGTAGCGGATGATGCGGCCATTGAGCTCTTGGAAAGAGCCATTGCCGGTGTCGATGCCGGGTTTGGTCAGGGCCTGATGCCCGGCGTTCTGGCGCAGCACCGGGTCGTCGATATATTCGGCGATCTCGTGAAACGCCTCCGACTCGTAGTGGTGCGAGTTGACGTCGACGATCAGGAAGTCCTCGTATTTGCGCTGAACCGCCTGCTCGTGCGCGTGCGCAAGCGCCTGCGTGGTGTCGTAGTGCTCGAGCGAGAAATCGCGGAGCCCGACCGGGCCGGTTTCTTCTGTCTTCGCGTCCATTGTTGTGTCCTCCCGATCGGCTCGGCCGCCGTTCGCTCGACCCGGCCCGCAACAGCCTTCTCCTCGCTCGGATAGCCCAGCTGCCCGACCAGATCGGCGATCGCCATCAGGTCCGCGGGTTCGGCCTCGCGAACCCGCAGGCTCAAGAGCCCGACGACTCCCGCGTGCGCGATCCGGTCCGTCAACTCCGCCCGCTCCTGCGACAGGCGCGTGCTCACCTCGTAGTCGCCCGCCTGCTGCGCGGCCGAGATCCCGTCCTCCAGCCGCTGCTGTTCGAGCAGGTCGAAGTTGAGCTGCATCGCCTGCTCGGTCGCCGGCTCGATCTCCGCCCTCATCACCAACTCCGTGACCAACGACGTGAGAGCCGCATCGTCTCTCGGCAACCCCGCCATCGGATCGTCCAGATGCTCGCGCAGCCACCGCAGCGCCGGTTGCCCGGTCGGCGAGAGATGCTCGTCGCTCAACTCGCCGATGAACCTCCGCCCGGTCTTGGGTTCCGCAAGGCACATCGCCAGCAGGGCTCTCTCCCTCGTCTCCCGCGGCGTCAGCGTCGCCGCCACCGGCCGCGGCGCCTTCCCGTTGCCTTCCCGGCCGTCGTCCGACCTCTGCGGAGCCGGCTCGTCCCGGGCCGAGCGCACACGCGCCAGCACCAGGCTGGCGTCCGTGTCCAGCCGATCCGCGACCTTCCGCACCAGCTCATCGAACCCGAGCGCCGTCTCCCCCATCGCCTTCAGCACCGGTCCGACCTCCTCCAGCACCCGCTCCCTCCCGGCCAGGCTGCCCAGCTCGCCTCTCCCGAGCGCAACGTCCACCCGGAAGGTCGGCAGGTCGATCGCCCCATCCACCAGTCCCATGAACCGGTCGGCCGAGCCGTCCTGGAGCATGTCCGCCGGGTCCTCCCCCTCCGGCATCGCCGCGACCTGCAGCTCCAGCCCACGGCCACCAGCCACCTTCTGCGCCCGGATCATCGCGTCCGCCCCGGCCCGGTCCGCGTCCAACGCGAGCACCACCAGATCGGTCAGCCCCGCCAGCATCGAGATCTGCTCCGGCGTGATCGCCGTCCCCATGATCGCCACGGCGTCCTCCACGCCGGCCTGATGCAGAGCCAGCACGTCGGTGTAGCCCTCGACCACGATCGCGCGCCGCGCCTTCGCGATCGGTCCCCGCGCCCGATCGATCCCGTAGAGCGTGTGGCTCTTCCGATACAGCTCGCCCTCGGGCGAGTTCAGGTACTTCGGCTGCGCGTCCGGGCTCAGCGCCCGAGCCCCGAACCCGAGGACCCGCCCGCGCTGATCCCGGATCGGGAACGTGATCCGGTTCCGGAAGCGGTCGTAGTGGCCACCCTGCCGCCCCTTCTGCGCCAGCCCCGCGGCGAGCAGCTCATCCACCTTGAACCCGGCCCGCTGACTGCCAGTCAGCACCTGGTCCCACGGGCTCGGCGCCATCCCCACGCTGAACCGCCGCAGCACCTCCTCCCTGAGTCCCCGCTCGGCCAGATATTTGCGTGCCCTCTCCGCCTTCGGGGACTCCCACAGATACCGCTCGTAGAACTTCGCCGTCCGCTCCAGCAGCTCCCACAGCCGCGCCCGCCGCCGCCTCTTCTCCTCGGCCTGCGGGTCCTCGCTCTCCCGCTCGAGCTCCACGCCGTACCGCTCCGCCAGCGATTCGACCGCCTCGGGAAAGGCCAGACCCTCCTTCTCCTCCACGAACCGGAACACATCCCCGCTGGCCTCACAGCCGAAGCAGTAATAGATCTTGTCCCGCGGGTTGACCTTGAATGACGGCGTCCGCTCGTCATGGAACGGGCAGTTCCCCCAGTAGTCCTGGCCTCGCTGCTGAAGATCGGTGTAGACCGAGACGATCTCGACGATGTCCGCGGCGTCCTTGACCCGATCCTTGCTGTCGGTGGTGAACCTGGCCATCCACCCAATCTATTTGGCGCCGACCAGCCGCTCGTACGTGGAGAGACAGAAACGGTCGGTCATTCCGGCCAGATAGTCGGTCACCCGCTGCACCGGCCCGGCCGCGGGGTCGGTCGCCGGCACCTCGTCCAGGTGCTCGCAGGTAGTGCCCGAACAGCGTCCGCAGCGCCACCCGCGCCCGCTCCTGCTCGGCCCGCGCCTCCTGCCCCAGGTACACCCGCTGGAACATGAACTTCCGCAGGCGCAGCATCGCCCCACCGACCTCCTCGCTCTGCGCGATGTCCCCCTCGGCCCGCGACCGCTCGACCATGTCCTGAACCAGCAGATCGATTCGCGCCGCTCCGGTCTCGCCCAGCAGCTCGATCTCCTCGGCCGGCAGATCCGCGTCCGAGATGATTCCGGCGCGCACCGCGTCGTCGATGTCGTGGTTGATGTACGCCACCCGGTCGACGATCCGCACCACCCGCCCCTCGAGCGTCGACGGCTTCCCCGGCCCCGTGTGGTTGAGGATCCCGTCCCGCACCTGCTCGGTCAGGTTGAGCCCCCGGCCGTCCCGCGCCAGCACCTCCACCACCCGCAGCGAGTGCTCGTTGTGCCGGAAGCGCATCCCGTGCTCGCGCAGCTCCTCGTCGAGCACCTCCTCTCCGATGTGGCCGAAGGGCGGATGCCCGAGGTCATGACCCAGCCCGATCGCCTCGGTCAGGTCCTCGTTCAGACCGAGCGCCCGGGCGACGGTCCGCGAGATGAAGCAGGCCTCGAGCGTGTGGGTGAGCCGGGTCCGGTAGTGATCGCCCTCGGGCGCCACGAACACCTGCGTCTTGTGCTTCAGCCGCCGGAAAGCCTTCGAGTGCACGATCCGGTCCCGGTCGCGCTGGAAGGGCGTCCTCACCGGGCTGTCGGGCTCCGGCTCGCGACGCTGGGCCGGGTATGAGGGCGTCGCCAGCTCCCAGAGGTACTCCGCCTCCATGGAGCGGATCCGGTCTTCGAACGTCTGGGCGCGAGTCTCCATCAACCCGATGTTCTCACCCCGGACGGCGCGGCTCCCGTGTACGCGCCTCGACGTATCGGATTAGGCTCCGATCCATGGCACAAACGGCACTGATCACCGGCGCCTCCGCGGGCATCGGCGAGGAGTTCGCCAGACAGCTCGCCGGCCGCGGCTACGACCTGATCCTCGTCGCCCGCCGCAGGGACCGTCTCGAACAGCTGGCCGAGCAGCTGCCGACCACCGCCCACGTCGTCGACTGCGACCTCGCCTCCGATGCCGCCTCGCTCGCCGGGAAGGTGGAGGAACTCGGCGTGGACGTGGACCTGCTGGTCAACAACGCCGGCTTCGGCCTCCGCGGCCGCTTCCTCGAGCTCGACCCCGAGCGCGAGGCCGAGATGGTCCGGGTCAACTGCGAGGCCGTCGTCACCCTCACCCACGCCTTCGTCCCCAAGATGGTCGAGCGCGCCCGCGGCGGCGTGATCACCGTCGCCTCCACGGCCGGCATGCAGCCGCTCCCCTACGAAGCCGTCTACGGCGCCAGCAAGGCGTTCGCGATCTCCTTCATGGAGGCGCTCTGGATGGAGCTCCAGGGCACCGGGGTCAAGGTGCTCGTGGTCAACCCGGGCCCGGTGAAGACCGAATGGCAGTCGGTCGCCGGCTACGACGACAGCACCCCCATACCGCCCGGCATGATCACGGCCGAGCAGTGCGTCTCGGACTCGCTCGAAGCCTACGACCGCAACAAGCGCTCGACGGTCACCGGCCGCTTCTTCCCCTGGTTCATGCGCGCCAGCAAGGCGCCGAAGGGAGTCAAGCTCCGCGTCGCCGAGCGCATGTACCGGCCCCGCAACTAGCTAGGCCGCTGCGCGCAGATGCACGTGCGCGTGGTGCTCGAGCGTCTCGGTGATCGCCCGGTCGGCCTGCGCCGCCACGCCACGGCCCGCGGCCGGCGCCTCCGCCAGCGGCCTGGCCAGCGCATCCACCATGAACCGGTGCGCCTCCTCCGTGAGCGGGAATCCTCCCCCCTCGCAGCTCGAGCAGACCACGCCCCCGGCCGCACCGGAGAAGGCCGCGATGTGCTCGGCCTCCCCGCAGGTGGCACAGCTCGACAGCTCCGGTGAGAACCCGGCGGCTAGCGCCAGCTTGAGCCGGAAGGCGAGCGCCGCGCCCGGCGCGCTGGCCCCCTCGGCGTCAACGTCCAACAGCCCGAGGTAGTTGCAGAGCAGGTTGTATGCGGCCATGTTCGGCTCCCCCGAGTCGAGCAGCCGCAGCACCGCATCGCAAGCCCTCCCCGCCGCCCCCAGCGCGGGCCCGGACGACCGCAATCTCCCATGGCCGTTGACCGTCGCGGCGCCGGTCACGGTGAGCAGATCGCCCCGCCCCTCGTAGAGCACGAGGTCGAGCCGGAAGAACGGTTCGAGCCGGCCCCCGAACCGCGACTTCGGCCGGCGTGATCCCTTCGCGATCGCCCCGACCCGCCCCCGTGTCGAGGAGTAGAGATGCACGACGCGGTCTGCCTCGCCGTAGCGAATGCTGCGCAGCACGACGGCCTCGGTCTTCACGCTTCCGGGCATGGCCGACAAACGTTGCCGCAGACCCCGGACGG
>CAWKMR010000026.1:0-79074 GCA_963850705.1 uncultured Alphaproteobacteria bacterium
GCTATCTGGGCGGCGGCGCGCTGCCCTACGACCTGAAGGTGCCGGGCGCCGAATTCGTGCTCGCGTTGCAGGCGCTGCCGGTGCTGTTGGTGATGAGCGTGCTGACGACGCTCCTATTCTACTGGCGCATCCTGCCGCCGCTGGTGCGCGGCTTCGCCTGGGCGCTGAAGCGGACCATCGGCGTCGGCGGGGCGGTGGGCCTGCCACCGCCGCCAATATTTTCGTCGGCATGTCGAGGCGCCGCTGTTCGTCCGGCCTTATCTCGCTCAACTGTCGCGCAGCGAACTGTTCATCGTGATGACAGGCGGCATGGCCGGCATGGCCGGTACCGTGATGGTGATCTACGCCAGCATGCTGGGCCCGATCATCCCCGACGCGGCCGCGCATATCGTGATCGCATCCGTGATCAGCGCGCCGGCGGCGATGGTGATATCCTGTTCATGGTGCCGGAACGGCCGAGCGGGAGACCGGCGGCGTTGGCGCCGAGCAGGTGGCGTCGGGCAGCATGGACGCGATCATGCGGGGCACGTCGCCGGGATCGAACTGCTGCTCAAGATCGTCGCCATGCTCGTCGTGCTGGTGGCGCTGGTCTATCTGGTCAATGCCATGCTCGGCCTGCTTCCGGACGTCGGCGGGCGCCGGTCACCCTGCAGCGCATGCTGGGCTTCTGCGCGCCGCTGGCTGGCCGATGGGCGTGCCATGGAGCCAGGCGCCGACCGCCGGCGCCTGATCGGCATCAAGACCATCCTCAACGAACTGATCGCCTATCTGGATCTGTCGCACTCGGCCCGGACGCTGTCGCTGCGCAGCGGCTGATCATGCTTATGCCATGTGCGGCTTCGCCAATTTCGGCAGCCTGGGCATCATGATCGGCGGCATGGCGACGATGGTGCCGGAGCGCCGCGACGAAATCGTTGGCTCGGGCATGAAGTCGATCGTGGCCGGCACCCTGGCGACGTGCATGACCGGCGCCATCGTCGGCATGCTGAACTAGGCGGAGCGCTTTAGGGCGCAACACAAAGCGTATTGCGCCGACTGACCGAGCCAGATAGGCGGACTACGCCTTCGGCTCATCCGCCCTGCCGCCTACGCTCGGTTCGCCACGTCCGCTTTTGAGGGAAAAGCGGCCTCGCTGTGCTCACCTGAGGATTTCCGCGTCTGACCCGAAGCGATCAATCGGGGGTATTTGCACAGGGCGGCGAAGCCGGAGCCCCGGCCTCGCCTGGGAGAGCATGCTTTCATGGATTTGCAGATGCGCCGGGGGCCCCGATGGGGAAGGAGGCGAAGCACCTGGCAAGAGGCGCTGATTCCCCCGTCCAAAGACGACGTAGGCGACAAACTGTGACGGCGATCACAGCGGCCGGACCAGCGATCGGACAAAGCTGCTCCCCAGATCACGGGATTGGCCCGTGCCAACAAAAGGGAGCACTACCATGAGCAACAACACGGGCGACATCCGCGAGCTTTCGCTGGACGACGTCGACGCAGTCAGCGGTGCCTTCAAGGTCTCGTTCCTTGGCATCACCATTGCCATCAAGGAAGAGGGCGTGACTGAAATCAGCATCGGCGGCGCCAATGGAATCGGTGTCGGTGTGGTCGACGGCCAAGTCTGTGGCTACATCGGCAGCCACGGCGGCTGTATCTGATCGACAGAGCCTCCCGGCTTACGCTGGCTAACTTTCTTTGTTCGAAGTGCAAACGGCCCCTGCGGCTGGCGCGGGGGCCGTCGTGCTCCACACATGGCCCGTCACGTCATTCGCTGCCGCGCACAAAGTTCTGTCGCTATTGGAAGCACAGCGGACATCGAAGCGTGCGCGGCGATGGCCAGCAGCGTCGCGATTGACCCACATGCGACGTGGCGAGGTCGGATTCTCCGATTGGGATTTATGGAACGGCTGTCGGAGATGCCCACGATCACACCGGTTTGATGCCCGCGAACTTGATCACCTTGGCCCATTTCGCGGTTTCGTCGGCGATCAGTTGTCGGAATTCGGCAGGTGAGCCGGTCAGCGCCGTGCCGCCCAGAGCCACGAGTTGTTCCTTGATTTTCGGGTTCATGAGTCCGCGTTGATCTCCTTGTTGAGCAAGCCGACGATGTCGGCGGGTGTGTTCCGCGGTGCGCCGATGCCAAACCAGATACTGGCCTGGAAGCCCGGCACGAACTCGCCAATGCTCGGCAGGTCCGGAAACGCCTCCGCGCGCTCCAATGTGGTCACGGCCAGTGCCCGCAACTGGCCGCCCCTGATGTACTCGATCGCCGCAACTGTGGGGACGAAGTAAAGCTGAACCTGACCGGCAATGGCATCAGTAATGGCCGGCGCGCCGCCGCGATAAGGGACATGCACCATGTCGATGCCCGTCATCATCTTAAGAAGCTCGCAGCTCAGATGTGCAGGGCTCCCGTTGCCGACGGACGCGTAGTTGATCTTGCCCGGATTGGCTTTGGCATAGGCGAGGAATTCAGGAACCGTTCTCGCCGGAACCGTTGGGTTGATTGTCACGATAAAGGGGCCGCGAAAGATGGTCGCCACGGGCGTGATATCGCGGGCGAAATCGAAATTGAGCCTCTCAAAAAGTGTGGCATTGATCGCATTCGTTGGGCTTACGGTCTGAAGCGTGTACCCATCGGGCGCCGAGCGCGCCACCAGTTCGGTGGCGATGTTGCCGCTGGCTCCCGGCTTGTTCTCGATGATGAAGGGTTGACCAAGCCGTTCCGACAGCCATTGGCCCAACAGGCGCGCGAGGATGTCGTTTGGGCCGCCGGCAGCAAAACCGACGACGACGCGGACCGGCCGCGCCGGCCAAGCTGCTTGGGCCAATGCAACATGCGGAGCGAGCGGCAGCGCGGCAGCGCCCGCCGCCAAATGCAGAAATTGCCTTCGGTGGGCACGTTTCAAATCGGTCGCCCGGGCGTGCAAATGCACCGGTCGGCTCGAGGGCAGATC
Organism: uncultured Alphaproteobacteria bacterium; assembly: GCA_963850705.1. GTDB lineage: Bacteria > Pseudomonadota > Alphaproteobacteria > Rhizobiales > Xanthobacteraceae > VAZQ01. The sequence continues at coordinate 2,946 of CAWKMR010000026.1, forward strand.
CATCACTCTGGCTTGAAGAGGGTCTGCACGAATGCCGTGACGGACTTGCGCGTGGCATTGGCTGCGCCCTCGTGGTAGCCGACATGCGGATCGCGCCGGATGCAGTCGTCCTTGTAGGTGAAACGCTGACCGGTCGCCGTGTTGATGATAATGCCGGGCGACTCCTCGCGCAAAGTGCACTCGCGCGTGCTCTCCGATCCCTTCGACAATCGCGCGGGGGTAGTCCCGAGCGGATTGTCGTAGCTGTGCGGAGCATCGGGATACTCAATGAGTTCGGCGTCATGGCCAGCAGACCGCAGCCGTTGGAAATATGGCCGGCAGGGCGCGACCGTCACATAGTCGTCTGCCTGGCCGTGATGCTGGCGGATCGGCGCGCCGGTGAGCTCGGTGTCACCGATCAGGGTCGCGCTGCACGACGCATAGAACGGAATATGCGCGGCGAACTGGTTGCCTTCGCCCCAAGCCTGCTGGAACCGTTTTAGGCTGGAATAGAGCGCCGACTGCCCACCACGTGAGAAACCCATCACAGCGACGCGCCTTCCATCGATCCGCGGGTGTGCGGCCAGCATGGCAAGCCCGCGATAGGCATCGATAATCATGTTGTACCGGCCGAGCAGCGACTGATTTGTCGATGTACTGACGATGCCGCGCATGGAGAAGCTGTCGACGAGGAGCGCGGCGACCCCTATCTGATTAAGCTGGCTGGCCCAAAGCTGGTGGCCCCCGTTGATGCCGCCGGATCCGTGCAGGAGGACGACCGCCGGCAGCTTACCGGCGGCGCCTTGCGGAAGGCGAAGCTCGCCTGCGATCATCACCGGCTTGCCGTTCCTGTCGCCCGTCAGCGCCTGCTGGTCGGTGAGCGTGAGCGTCTCGATGGGACGAACCTCGATACGCGCAGGCAGGTCCTTGGTGTCGGCGATCGCGGGCCGACCCGCGGTTATGCATGCGAGCGCCGACGCAATGAGCAATGTACGGATCATTGACGCCTCCCATCCCAGCAGCTTTTGTCGTTGCTTGGGCAAGTTGCATTGTAGGCGGTCCCTGCGTCCGCTCACAAGCGACAATGACACCGGCCACGACGGATAACGTCGGGGCCCAAACGGTAAGACGACGCCATGTCGGCTTCTGGCCCTTAGCCGACATCAAGTGATGTCTGCTCGCACGTCTGCTTTCGGGTGGAAAGCAGAACTCTCTGTGCTCGCCTTGAGGATTTCCGCTTGTGACCCACAGTAGACATCAAAGATGCGCAGCGACTGTCGCGCGAATGCCGCGCGCAAAAAGAGCCGCTCCGAGTTGTTCTGTATCGTATTACTGTCTGTTATTCTGTCGTCGGCATCAATTGATGCTGGCACGCAATCTCACGTCGCGACATTAAACGCATGGTGTGGGGCTGCCCGCACTTGGAGGTCAGATGCATGATTTTCGTGTGACGTTGCTGCGAGTGACTTTACTCCGATTGGGGGTGGCCGGATGCGGCCTTTATGCGTTCGCTGCCGTGGCGCAAGGTCTCCCCACCATCAACATCGAAGCGTCTTGTCGGGCATCAACGAAAGCCGTCTTTGAAGCTCTCGGCGACAAAACCGCTGCAACGTTCGAACGTTGTATGGAGCATGAGAGCGAGGCTCGCGCCCAACTCGTGAAGAATTGGAACACTTTTCCGCGTGCAGATAGATCGCTGTGCGTCAACCCAAAAGTCTACATGCCGAGTTATGCCGAATGGATTACATGCCTTGAAATGCGACAGCATCTGAAGAAAATTCCGAAACAATAGTCCCTCTGACCGCCCTGGCAGGGCGCTGACGAGGTATCGGGTTACATTGCCCGCCATGATTTCTGGCATACGGGCGTCGGCACCGGTCCGGCTGCTAGTGCCGATGTTCGGCAATTTCCGCCGCTGCGTTCGCCGGATTACCCCTAAGGACAATATCGCGCGGGTAAGACGAGGCGCACATCTGGTGCGCCAGTCGGCTTTCTCGGTTGGACCGTCCATCCCGGGTTAGCGGACCCAAGAGACTGGGAGAACGGCATGGACACCCCGAGATTATTGGTATTCGGCGCAATAGCGTTCATCACTTCGTTATCGGCTAGCTATGCTGGCCCATGTACGGACGATGTAGATCAAATGCAGGCCCGCATCGACGCCAAGTTGCAAGCGATGGCAGCTGCCGGGCCGACTGGTCGCCAAGCTGGCGCCAGTACGCACGTTCAACCGACACCGCGATCAATCGCTGGTGCCGAGGTAAAACTTGGCGAGGTGTCGGCTGAAACGGTTGCGGCTGTCAGACAAGCCATGTTGCGTGCGCGCGCCGCCGATAGCGCTGGTGACAAAAACGCGTGCAAACAAGCACTCGCGGAAGCGCAACGTGCGATAGGTCCCTAGACGCGCCTTAAATGGTGGCAGGTGGCATGTCCGCTGTTGGCCCGGAGCGGACATGAATCGATGTCTGCTCTTACGTCTGGTTTCGGGGGAAAAGCGGACTCGCAGTGCTCGCGCTGAGTATTTCCGCTCATGACCCATAGGCGACATGGGAGACTGTATTCGCTTGCGGGAGCGCTATGGAGGTGCGGCGCTGTCGTGCGGTCTGCATCGGATCGAGCGATTGATGCGATCACAAGCTCTCAAAGCACGTCCGCGTCGGCGCCGCCTTAGGCCCCAAGCTACCGCGCCCATCCTCGACTTTACCAGGCTGTGCAAAAAAGCTTGGTACCGGCACTGCCGCAGAACGTCGTTGGCATTCGCGCGCCTGAACGCAATTTTCCTGGAATCCGTTCTGTTAACTGCCCTTGCGCTCTCTAGACCTCTGTTGCGTCCGTTTGAATATGCAAGTGCAGCGAACCGGCCCGGCCATCTTGTCTACAAACGGAAATCGGGTCAGATTTGGCCTCGAACCGGCGTCCATCTGGAGAATGTCGGGTCAAATGCCAGCGTCTGGGTCGACCTAAGTGAGGAAACACATGGCCAATCGCCCTCTAGCCATAGCTTCGGTGTTCGTCGCACTCCTCGCCGGAATAGCCGCCCCGCACGCCCAGGTGTTCAGCCTGCAGCCGAAAACGTTGGACGAGGTGGAAGCCGCGCAGCAGGCCGCGAAAGAGGCGGCAGAGTTCGAACATCTGGGCACGCTGGCGCGCCTTTGCCTGCTGCCGCCGAGCCGCAGCGAGGACCTCAGCGATAAGGTTCCGCCCTATGTGGCGGACCCGACCAAGGCGCCTGCGCGCGCGACGTGGTACGGCGACCCAGCCAAGGTTTTCGACAATTTCTACTTCATCGGCGGCAAGGTGCATTCGTCTTGGGCGCTGAAAACGAGCGAGGGGCTGATCGTCTTCGACACGATCTACCCCTACAATTCCGAAGAGCTCGTCATCGGCGGCCTGCAGAAACTCGGGTTGGATCCCAAGGACATCAAGTATCTCATCATCTCGCACGCCCATCAGGATCACATCGGCGGGGCCGAGATGATTCAGACGCGCTATAAATCGCGCGTGGTTATGTCGGCGCCCGACTGGGACCTTGTCGAGAAGCTGCCGAACCGCTTCAAAACCATGGCGCCGAAACGCGACATCGTGGCGGCCGACGGCATGAAGATCACGCTGGGCGAAGCGGAGGTCAGCCTCTGGTTCACGCCCGGACACACTGACGGAACCCAGTCCTTCACCTTCCAAGTGCTCGACCGCGGTAAGCCGGTGAATGTCGTCTATTCCGGCGGCACCGCGCTCGTTTACGAATGGTCCCTGCCTGAGTGGAGCATCAGAAACCTCGAGACCTACATGGCTTCGCAACGTCATCTCGCGGCGAAAGCCAAAGAGACCAACGCGACCGTCCTCATTTCCAATCATTCCGAATTCGACAGCGCCTACAACAAGACCCGCATGCTGGCCGGCCGTGGCGACGGTCCGCACCCCTTCGAAAGTGGCGCCGACTGGGTGCAGCGTTACTTCAAGGTCTCGGAGAACTGCGCGCGCGCAACGCAGCTTAAGGTCAAACAGATGCCGACCGCACTGCGATGATGCGCGCGGGCTCCCGCCACGCGGCGCACACCGTGGTGAAAAGTTGCTAACCTCGCGTGGGTATCAAGCCCGAATAGACTTCGTCAGCCGCAAAATTTTACAAATCCCGTTCGCGCGCCGTCGCGGCAACGGTCCGCAACAAGTTCTGCTGCTGGCCCAAAGCAGACATGCAGGTCGCCCCGCTAAATGTCCGCTTTTGGGGGCAGAGCGGACGGGTACACGCTCTCGCTAGTTTTTGTAGGCCACAAACTGCACTGTCCATACCACGCTAAATTCTGTGCGCGATTGCGGTTGCAGTTTCACGCGCGTGCTTGGTAGCAAAAAGCTGTGGATGCGGCTTGTGCCGACGGCGTCGCGCGAAGCTCGCGTTTCACAGCGTGCGCATCAACAGCATATCAACAGAGCGCTCTGGATAGTGATCGCTTTCATTTGACTGGTCGTTGTCGCTCCCTATATTCGCGGCGTCCCGTTCGCTTGAGGTGCTCTCGCGAGGCATTGCGACAGCAGAACGGGATGCGGCGTCCTGCGGGTTTGCTCGATGCAAGCAACTCCCGGGAGGCGTCCGGCGAAACCGCCCTTCCGCCACTACGAGCGGAACGCGCGAATGCGCCAAAGTGAGATTGAAGGGCACCGCCCCATTTGGCATCGCCCTTAACGTCTCGCCAAGGCGGGTCGGTGCCAACAAATCGCCGTGGTGGAGCGCCGAGAGGCGAGCGTCCCCGGCGCGCGGACTGCGTGAGCGGCTCTGCGCGGGACGCAAGGCGCTGCGTTAAAGCGCCTGCGGGCCTACGTCACTGGCCCGCCGACGGGTGCCGCTGCACCCGAGCGCCTGTCGGCGCTCCGCTTCCCTCACTTGGCGTGAGAGGGAAATTTGGCAAACCTCGGAGGAGCCATTGCCTCGCGAGAATGATGAAGCATGTGTTTTGCGTTGTAGGGTGGGCAAAGGCGCGAAGCGCCGTGCCCACGCGAACGTTGCCACACACCTCAACGCTTGGTGGGCACGCTCGCCCCCGCTGCGCGCGGGCGAGGCTTTGCCCACCCTACTTCGGGTCGCGCTTCGCGCAGACCGTTGGCGGCCCTGCGCCTATCCCGGCGTCTGCGCGTATCGGCCGGTAAGCTGCGGCGCGTATTCGCCCTTGCCGCCTTTGGTCGTCCATTCCAGGCGCGTGTCGCGTGGCCAGGTGCGCTTGAGGTCGTCGCGCACGTCGACGCGCAGCCGGCCCAGCCCGTCGATCTCGAGCTCGATCTTGTCGCCGTTCTGGAAGGCGTGCAGGCCGCGGTGGTTGGTGCCGGTCGCCAGCACATCGCCGGGCTCCAGCCCATGGATGGCGCTGACGAACTCGATGCAGCGCGGGATTTTGTGCGCCATGTCGCTGGTGTTGTAGTTCTGCTTCAGCGTCCCGTTGTTCCAGAGCCGGACCTGCAGCTTGTGCGGATCCTTGATCTCGTCGGCAGTGACGATGTAGGGCCCGATCGGCGCGAAGGTGTCGCGCGATTTCATCTGATAGAAGGTGTTGCCCGGCGGCTTCAGCCCGCGGGCGGAGCCGTCGATGAAGTTGGTGTAGCCGAACACATAGCTCATCGCGTCGGCTTCTTTGATGTTTGCGCCGCGCTTGCCGATGATCACCGCAAGCTCGGCCTCGCCTTCAAAGTGGGTCGCCGGCACATCGGGCAGCACCATCGTACCCGCGGTTGGCAGCACGCAATTGGGCGACTTGAGGAAGGCGTTGATCGGCGCCGGTTCCTTGCGGGTGCCGTCCTCCATGTAGTTTACCGCCATGCAATCGATATTGATCGGGCGCGGCAGCGGCGGACGGATCGTCACCTTGTCGAGCGGAATGGAGCGGCCGCGGCCGGCCGCCTGCTCGATCCTGTTGCGGTAATCGCCCCAGCGTTCGATGACACCATTGATCAGGTCATGCGGCCCGAGTTGCGGCACATCCTTGACCGCATCCATGACGTCCACGACGACGTCGTCCTTGAGCACACCAAGCCGGAAATCATCGAAAAACAGGATCTTCACGGCGTCCTCCCTTGTGACTTTTTTGTCGGTGCGACACGCTAGTCCCAGAGGACGGATGTGATCAAGAGCCAATTCGTAAATCGTGGCCGGTCCCGCTTTTGACCCTTCCTTCCCGGCAGACAGCGATGTATTTTTGAATCAAAGCGCTCAGGGAACATGAGCGCGCAACGCGCGCATTGCGCGATGAAAGGGAGGATCTGATGACGCTTCCCCGCCGTACATTCGTCCGGCTGGCCGCCAGTGCTGCGGCAGTCCCGGCCATCTCCCGTTTCGCATGGGCGCACAAGGATTGGGCGGCGACCGATCCGTCGCAGCCGGTGCGCATCGTGGTCGGGTTCGCCCCCGGCAGCTCGCCGGACATCGTTGCGCGACTGCTCGGAGAATCCCTGTCGGAACGGCTGGGCCGCCAATTTATCGTCGATAACCGGACAGGCACCGCTGGCAACCTGGCCACCGAGGCGGTGGTGAATGCGGCGCCCGACGGCCGCACGCTGCTCATGGTCGGCCCCTCGAGCGCGATCGATGCGACGCTCTACGACAAGCTCGGCTTCGATTTCCGCCGCGATATCGCGCCGGTCGCCACCGTTGTGCGCTCCCCCAATGTCATGCTGGTGAACCCATCGGTTCCGGCCCGGACGGTTTCGGAATTCATCGCACTCGCCAAGGCCGATCCCGGCAAGCTGACCATGGCCTCGGCCGGCGTCGGCACCGCAACCCATCTCGCTGGCGAACTGTTCCAGATGGCGACCGGCACGCGCATGGTTCATGTCGCCTATCGCGGCGGCGCCGGCGCCTATGCCGATCTCATCGCGGGACGGGCAGATGTGTACTTCCCGGCCCTCACCTCCGCGCGCAGCTATATCAAGAGCGGCGAACTGCGCGCCTTGGCGGACTTTGCACCGAACGATGCGGCCGACACCTGGTTTGGCATCGGCGCGCCACGGAACACGCCCGCCGCCATCGTCGAGCGGCTCAATCGGGAGATCAACGCCGCGCTCACCGATCCGACGCTCGCGGCGCGCCTGGCAGATGGCGGCAGCACGGTCGTCACCGGCTCGGCGGCGGACTTCGGCAAGCTGATCGCGGACGAAACCGCGAAATGGGCGAAGGTGATCAAGCTCTCCGGCACGGCGCTGAGCTGATTGCATGAAGCTTCCCCGCCGTCGCTTCCTGCATCTGGCCGCGGGCGCGGCTGCCTTGCCCGCCGCTGCGCGCACGGCTCGGGCGCAAGCCTATCCGTCGCGCCAGATCACCATGATCGTTCCGTTTGCGGCCGGCGGTCCGGCCGACACGGTGGGGCGCGTTGTGGCCGAGCGCATGCGCGCGTCCCTCGGTCAAACCGTGGTTATCGAAAACGTCGCGGGCGCCGGCGGTAGCCTGGGCGTCGGCCGGATCGCGCGCGCCGCCCCTGACGGCTACACGTTCGGAATGGGCATCTCCAGCACGCAGGTGGTGAACCCGGTCATTTATTCGTTGCCTTACGACGTGCAGACCGACTTCGAGCCGATCGCGCTGCTGGCCAGCAATCCGCATTTCATCGCCGCAAAGAAGGCCAACCCGGCAAATGACCTCAGGGAGTTCATCGCCTGGCTCAAGGCCAACCCGGACAAGGCGACCGCCGGGACCGCGGGCGCCGGCAGCCCGCCCCACATCGGCGCCGTGTTCTTCCAGCAGGCCACCGGCACGCGTTTCAGCTTCGTGCCCTATCGCGGCGGCGGCCCGGCCATGCAGGATCTCGTGGCCGGACAGATCGATTTGATGATTGACGCGCCGGCAACGGTGTTGCCGCAACTGCGCGCGAACACGATCAAGGTCCATGCCATTGCGGCGAAGAGCCGGCTCGCGAGCGCGCCCACCGTCCCGACGACCGATGAAGCGGGTCTGCCGGGATTTCACTTCTCGGCTTGGTTCGCGTTCTACGCGCCCAAGGGCACACCAAAGCCGATGATCGACCGGCTCAACGCTGCGGCGACGGAAAGCCTCGCGGACGCGAATGTGCGCGCGAAGCTCGCTGAGTTCGGACTCGATATCTATCCGCGCGAGCAACAGACGCCGCAGGCCGTAGCCGCGTTGCAGAAGGCCGAAATCGAGACGTGGTGGCCGATCATCAAGGCCGCAAAAATCAAGGGCGAATGATTCCGATGCAGCAATCCATCATTCTTCGTTCCGCAAATCGGTCCCGACGATCTGACAGCATTTGAGGAGACGTCATGATTAGCTCCCGCCGCCGATTTCTGCGCTTGGCGGCGGGCGCCGTTGCCCTCCCTGCGGTTGCACGCGGAGCATGGGCGCAAGCCTATCCGTCGCGGCCGGTGCGGATCATTGTTGGTCTTGCGGCCGGCGGCGCAACCGACATCGTCGCGCGGCTGATGGGGCAATGGCTGTCGGAGCGCCTCGGCCAACAATTCGTCGTCGAGAACCGGCCAGGCGCCAACGGCAATATCGCCACCGAAGCTGTCGTCAACGCAAGCGCCGACGGCTACACGCTGCTGGCGGTCTCGCCCGGCGCCGCGATCAACGGCGCGCTCTACGACAAGCTCAATTTCGAATTCCTGCGCGACGTCGCGCCGGTCGCCGGCATTCTGCGTGTTCCAAATGTGATGGCGGTGAGCCTGCCGCTTCCGGTCAAGACCGTTCCCGAGTTCATCGCCTATGCCAAGGCCAATCCGAACAAGATCAACATGGCGTCGGCCGGCATCGGTTCCTCCAATCATCTGTCTGGCGAGCTGTTCAAGCTGATGAGCGGCGCGCCGATGACGCACGTGCCCTATCGCGGCGCCGCACCCGCATTGACCGACCTCATCGGCGGACAGGTGCAGGTGATCTTTTCCGCCGTGCCGTCGACGGTCGAATATATCAAGGCCGGCAAGGTGCGCGCGCTCGCGGTCACCTCGACGTCACGCGCGGAGGCGCTGCCGGACCTCCCGACGGTCGCCGAATTCGTGCCTGGTTACGAGGCGAGCAATTGGTGGGGCATCGGCGCACCCAAGAGCACGCCCGCCGCAATCGTCGACAAGCTCAACCGGGAGATCAATGCGGCGTTTGCCGATCCGAAGATGAAGGCGCGGCTTTTGGAGCTCGGCGGAGCCGGCCTTGCGGGCCCACCCGCCGGCTTCGAGAAGCTGATCGCTGACGAAACCGAAAAGTGGGGAAGAGTGATCCGAACGGCCAACATCAAGGCGAACTAATTGCAATCCACTCCGGGTTTCACGTTGCTTCGTTTCAGTTCCGAAATTTCAGTCCCAGCAACCTGACAACAGTCGAGGAAACGCCATGAATGGTTCCCGTCGCCGATTTCTGCAACTGGCGGCGGGCGCCGCTGCCCTTCCCGCCGTTTCCCGCCCAGCACGGGCGCAAGCCTATCCGTCGCGGCCGGTGCGCTTCATCGTCGGTTTTCCCGCCGGCAACGCGCCCGACATCATCGCGCGCCTTATCGGGCAAATCCTCTCGGAACGGCTCGGCCAGCAATTCGTGATCGAGAACAAGCCGGGCGCCGCCAGCAACATCGCTACCGAAGCGGCGCTGTCGGCGCCACCGGACGGCTACACGATCCAGATGATCGTGCTGACCAACGTCTTCAACCAGACGCTCTTTCCGCATCTCAAGTTCAATTTCATGCGCGACATCGCGCCGGTTGGCGGCATCGCCGATGCGCCCTACCTCATCGTGGTCAATACGTCTGTGCCCGTGAAAACAATCCCGGAATTCATCGCCTATGCCAAAGCGAACCCCGGCAAGATCAACTACGCCTCCGGCGGCAACGGCAGCTCGTCGCACATCTTCACCGAGCTCTTGAAGAAGATGGCCGGCATCGACATCACCCACGTTCCCTATCGCTCGAGCTTCATGCCCGACCTGCTGGCCAACCAAATTCAGATGACCATCAATCCGATCCCGCAGGCGATGGAATATGTCCGCGCCGGCACGCTGCGCGCCATTGCGGCAACGACGCCGAAGCGGCTCGATTTCCTGCCGGACATCCCGACCGTCGGCGAATCCGTGCCGGGCTACGACGCGATCGGCTGGTATGGCCTCAGCATGCCCAAGAACACGCCGGCGGAGTTCGTCAACACGATCAACAAAGCCACCAATACCGCCCTCGCCGATCCCAAGGTGAAGGCGCGGTTCGCCACCCTGGGCGTCCAGCCGATGCCGTTGACGCCGGCCGCCTTCGCCAAATTCATCAACGACGACTACGAGAAGTGGTCGAACGTGATCAAGACTACCGGCATCAAGGCGGATTGACCCGGCCCTATCCCGCAAGACGTTCCTTCTCTAAAGTCGCCGCGAAACCGCGAGCGATAGCGCATGGAAGAACAAGCAGTCGAACGACCGGCCGTCGCCGGCTCCAATCAGGCAACACCCGTTGCGTGGCAAGACCTCCGCGAATGGATTGCTCTGGTCGAAGCCAACGGGCTGCTCAAGCGCATCGACAAGCCGGTCGACGCCGACGAGGAGCTTGCCGCCATCACCTATCTCGCGACCCGCCGCGAGGACGCCCCTGCCCTGATGTTCGACAACATCACCGGCGACCGCACCGGCGCGAGCATCCTCACCAACATGCTGGGATCGAGCAAGGAGCGCTACGCGCTCGCGGTCGGGCTCGACCCGACCCTCTCCACCGCCGAGATGATCGCGGCGACCCGCGATCTCATGCAACGGCGGATCAAGCCGGTGCCGGTGCCGAAAGCCAAAGCGCGGGTCAATGAGGTCGTGCTGCGCGGCGACGAGATCGACCTCACGCAATTCCCGGTGCCGAAATTCTGGCCGGGCGACGGCGGCCGCTACATCGGCACCGGCGACATCACGCTGACGAAGAATCCCGACACCGGCCGCATCAATGTCGGCTGTTACCGGCAGATGCTGCACGGGCCGCGCCGGGTCGGACTCTACTGTTCGCCGGGCAAGCACGGGCTCATCGACCGCGAAGCGTGGTGGGCGCGCGGCAAGCCGTGCGAGGTGGTTGCGGCCTACGGCATCGATCCGGTGCTGTTCATGCTGGCCGCGCAGGTGTTCGGCATCAAGGAATCCGAGCTCGACGTCGCCGGCGGCCTGATGGGACGCGGCGTCGAATTGACCGAAGCCGAATTCGTGAGCCTGCCGATCCCGGCGAATGCCGAGCTGGTGATCGAAGGCCTGCTGCATCCCGGCGACATGGAAGACGAAGGTCCGCTCGGCGAGTTCACCGGCTATTACGGCCGCGAGCGCGCACCACAGCCGGTGATCGAGGTGAAGGCGGTGCATCACCGCCGCTCCCCGATCCTCACCGCCGCGCTGATGGCGAAATATCCGTCCTGCGAGATCGGCGCCTATTACGCGATCATGCGCTCGGCGCGCATCCTCGACGATCTCGACCGCATCGGCGTGTCAGGCGTGCTCGGCGCCTATGCGCATCCGGCCGCCGCGTCCGGCTGGGGCATGGTGGTCGTGTCGATGCAGCAGCAATATGCCGGACACGCCGCGCAGGTGCTGGCGCTGACCGCGCAATGTCCGGCCGCTGCCTACTACACCAAATGGATCATTGCGGTGGATGAAGACGTCGACCCGACCGATTTCAACGACGTGATGTGGGCGCTGTCGACGCGCTGCAATCCGGCCGACGATCTCGACGTGCTGCGCAACACTTGGTCGACCGGTCTCGACCCGAGCCAGTATCCGCCGGAACTGCGGCCTTACGGGTCGAAAGTGCTGATCAACGCCTGCAAGCCGCACAAGCACATCAAGCAATTTCCGCAGGCGACGCTGTTGCGGCAGAGCGTCTACGAGCGCGCCGCCGCGCGCTGGGATGAGCTTGGCTTCGAGGGATCGCCGCCAAAACCGACGGCGTTTCACAAGGAGTGAAGCGCGAGCGACTTCAGTGCAGCCGGAACTCGCCGTTCAGCGCGCGGATTTCAGCGGGCTTGATCAGGCGCGCGTGCGCGACCGTCACCGAATGCAGCGGGCCCTCGAGCTTCTCCAGCCAGAACGCGAGAAACTTGTTCAGCACCGGAAACTTCGGGCAGAGGTCGTAGTCCTGCCAAACGTAAGTCTGCAGCAGCGCGGGATGGTCGGGCAGCCGGTAGAGAATTTCGGCCGTGGTCAGACCGTAGCCTTCCAACTGCTTCCTGAAACCTTCCGAAACCATGCACGTCCTCCATTTCGGGGACAACGAGTGTCAGGGAACCGGCGTTCCAATTTCAAGCCTAAAAGATAAATTAAGTGTGTATTTTCAATGCATTAGCAGCATCGGCCAACGGCTGCTGACAAGCCCATTTTGGACCCGTTGGAGCCCCACTCGGCCCAGCGCGGCCACCCAAATTAACCAAATAAATTCAGATATTTGGAAGGACTGGTAGCACTCCGATGAAATGAGTGCTAAAAAACCGCCGTGCCCCACTTGCGGGCCAAAAATGTGCGCCCTATGTCGCGCACAAGCAGTCGCCGGAAGTTCTTCCACGCGGCTGTTCATCAAAGACCGAAAAGACTGACCGAATCACTCAACAAGGAGGATTTCCATGAAGTTTCGCCCGCTTCACGACCGCGTCGTCGTCAAGCGCCTCGATGCCGAGGAGAAAACATCCGGTGGCATCATCATTCCCGACACCGCCAAAGAGAAGCCGAGCCAGGGCGAGATCGTCGCCGTTGGACCCGGCGGCCGCGACGAGGCCGGCAAGCTCATCCCGATCGATCTGAAGGTTGGCGACCGCGTGCTGTTCGGCAAGTGGTCGGGCACCGAGGTCAAGATCGACGGTGAAGACCTCCTGATCATGAAAGAGTCCGACATCCTTGGCGTGCTGGAAGGCAGCGTCGCCACCAGGAAGAAGGCCGCTTAAGCATTCACTCGATCCTTCGAGACGCGAGCTTGCCTCGCTCTCGGAAACGAGGATCACCAACGGAGACATTCAATGGCTGCTAAGGAAGTCAGATTTTCGGTTGATGCGCGCGACAAGATGCTGCGCGGCGTCGACATTCTCGCCAACGCCGTGAAAGTGACGCTCGGCCCCAAGGGCCGCAACGTCGTTCTCGACAAGTCGTTCGGCGCTCCCCGCATCACCAAGGACGGCGTCACCGTCGCCAAGGAGATCGAGCTCGAAGACAAGTTCGAGAACATGGGCGCCCAGATGGTGCGTGAAGTCGCATCCAAGACCTCCGACATCGCCGGAGACGGCACCACCACCGCAACCGTGCTCGCGGCCGCGATCGTCAAGGAAGGCTCCAAGGCCGTCGCCGCCGGCATGAACCCGATGGACCTCAAGCGCGGCATCGACCTTGCGGTCGAAGCCATCGTCGAGGACCTGAAGAAGAACTCCAAGAAGGTCACCTCCAACGACGAGATCGCCCAGGTCGGCACCATCTCGGCGAACGGCGACCAGGAGATCGGCAAGTTCCTCGCCGAAGCGATGAAGAAGGTCGGCAACGAGGGCGTCATCACGGTCGAAGAGGCGAAGAGCCTCGAGACCGAGCTCGACGTCGTCGAGGGCATGCAGTTCGACCGCGGTTACATCTCGCCGTACTTCATCACCAATGCCGACAAGATGCGGACGGAGATGGAAGACCCCTACATCCTCATCAACGAGAAGAAGCTCTCGGGTCTGCAGGAACTGCTCCCGCTGCTCGAGGCGGTCGTGCAGACCGGCAAGCCGCTTCTGATCATCGCTGAGGACGTCGAGGGCGAGGCGCTCGCCACCCTCGTGGTCAACAAGCTCCGCGGCGGCCTCAAGGTCGCGGCCGTGAAGGCGCCGGGCTTCGGCGATCGCCGCAAGGCCATGCTGCAGGACATCGCGGTCCTGACCGGCGGCCAGGCGATCTCGGAAGATCTCGGCATCAAGCTCGAGAACGTCACGATCAACATGCTTGGCCGCGCCAAGAAGGTGATGATCGACAAGGAGAACACCACGATCGTCAACGGCGCCGGCAAGAAGGTCGATATCGAAGGCCGCATCTCGCAGATCAAGGCGCAGATCGAGGAGACCACCTCGGACTACGACCGTGAGAAGCTCCAGGAGCGTCTCGCCAAGCTCGCGGGCGGCGTCGCGGTGATCCGCGTCGGCGGCGCGACCGAGATCGAGGTGAAGGAGCGCAAGGATCGCGTGGATGATGCGATGCATGCGAACTCGCGCCGCGGTCGAGGAAGGCATCCTGCCGGGCGGCGGCGTCGCGCTGCTGCGCGCGGGCGCTGCCCTCAAGGTGCGCACTTCGAACGACGACCAGAAGACCGGTGTCGAGATCGTGCGCAAGGCGACGCAGGCCCCTGCCCGCCAGATCGCGACCAATGCCGGTGAGGATGGTTCGGTCATCGTCGGCAAGATCCTGGAGAAGGACCAGTACGCATTCGGCTTCGACGCTCAGAATTCCGAATACGTCAACATGCTCTCCAAGGGCATCATCGACCCGACCAAGGTCGTGCGTCAGGCACTGCAGGGCGCGGCGTCGGTTGCCGGGCTGCTCATCACCACCGAGGCGATGGTGGCGGAGCTTCCGAAGAAGAACCAGCCGGCCATGCCCCAAATGCCGGGCGGCGGCGGAATGGACTTCTAAGTCCGCCCCACTCGCGTCAGACAAATGGAGGCCCGGGAGCAATCCCGGGCCTTTTCTTTTTCGCGGTCCCAAACACAAAGACGAACTGCGGCAACGGCCTTTCGAACAGCCGGGCTCACGGCGACAGGAAGACGCGGGCAACAGCATCCCGCGAAATCCTCGCACGAAGCATGCAGACCGAAAACCGTGCGAGCGGTACTTCTGGAGGATTGCGGAGAGTACTTCCGGAGGATTGTGGGAAAACGGCGGGTTCAGGTCTACTAAGTCACCCAAGTGAAAAGCGTCGTGAATGGAGACGAACATGAAGACGATAGCGGCTTTACTACTCCTCCTCACCGCGGTGCTCATCGTTCCCACAGCGGTATCTGCGCAGTGCCCCAGTGGAAAGACATGCGGACGCGTTTGCTGCCCCTAAAACCCCGCTGACTAGTTGCGCTACGTGGTCCAAGAGCGGCGACTTTCGTCAGGCAAAGACGTGCGCTACATGGAGGACGTACGATGAACCTCTCATTTGAAAATCTTCGCAAGTATATGATCTCCATTGTCCCAGCGACCGCGATAATCGGGGTCGTCTATGTCTATTGGGAGGACATTGCTAACCGGGCATTCACTCACGATCTGGACCATACCATCATCACGAAGCTCCGCTTCTTCCCGTTGACGCCGCCCTCGAACCTGCGCGGGCCGGGCACGATCTATCTTGTTGCGGACGACGGCCAGCCGGAGAGCGCACTCTGCATGGTAGCGCCCGAATTGCTCGACAAAGTTCTTAAGTTTTCCTCGACGCAGACGCAGACCGTACAACAATCGCACGGTGCAAGTTTCGCTATAGGCTCCGACTTGGAGAAACGTCTGAGAGCCAGGGTAAAAGGCGGCATGATCCAGTCCGTTACGTTCTCGTTGGAGGACGTAAGTGTACACGAGATTTCCATCGCCGACCTTCGCATGCTGTCTCGCGAGATGCAGAAGGTTGACGATTGCGCAGCCGCCATTGAACAGTATTTGAAGGCAGGAAAGCGTGTTTGCCAAGGTCAGCAGGGGCTGAAAGCCACAGCCCGATACTCGGTTCGGGTAAAGAAAGGTGCGGACACCTCTGCGGCGATCGACGCTATAGTCGCTGCGGTCCAAGCTACGACCGAGGCCAAAACTGAATTCGATGGCTCCCAGGTCACATTGGGTGTCGGTCTCTTTTACGGCATGAGGCTCGCGCCGCTGTGTCACTATTTACCGAACGCCACTCCGCCAGAAGCACCTGTCGCAGGGGCGAGCCGGACCTGAATGCGAGAGGCCGCCCAGCGGCGACAGCGGCCTCTTTGAACTTTAGTCAGGGCGACTGATGTCGATGCCCGGAGGAATAGTCAAACCGTTGTGCGCCGTCACACCGAGATGTCGAACAGCGACTTCACCATCTGATTGTGGGACGTCACCACCCGCGCATTGGCGGCGTAGGCGTAGGAGGCCATGAGCTGCTGGACGACTTCGTCCGCCAGATCGACGTTGGGTGCCGCGACCATGCCGTCATGATTGGCATACGGCGCCGACGGGTTATAGGTCGCCACATAGCTCGGCGATACGTCGGTGACGACCGCCCGGGTGCCGCCAGTTGCCAGATCGACCTGATCGACGCGCTGCGGCGTGTAGGGACGTGGCGCATCGGACGAGTAATTGCCCTGCGCATCAGGAAGCGCGCCGTCAGAACGCACGTTCGCGACATTCTGCGCCGAAACCTCCAGGCGCCGGGACGCCGCGAGCATTCCCGATACTGCAATGGACTGCACGCTACTCATGAACCAGCCGAGAACCGTTGCTTGGCCGGCAACTCTAGGCTGTCCCGCTCAAACTTCCCTGCAAAAATCCCTTTGAATTGTCATCTTGCCGTTTACCCTCAATTCACCGCACCGGTCCCGCAACGCGCATGCGGAAGGCGCTTGGTATCCAGCGAGGCTCGCGGGCGTCTGGTACCAGCCAGGGGCCGGCGCGGAAAGTAGAACGACCACGAACGAAAAGGTGCGCGTTCATCCGGCGTCACCTTATCGAAACGCGGTCGTTTGGGCGATGGTACACTGAACACAGCCATCGCCACTTGAGTGACAAGGTATCGGAGGCGGACGACATCGTGATGACAGCAAAAGCAGGCCAAATCCGCATCGGAATCGGCGGCTGGACGTTCGAGCCGTGGCGCGGCGCGTTCTATCCCAAGGGACTGCCGCACGCGAAAGAGCTTGCCTACGCCAGCGAACGGCTCACCTCGATCGAGGTCAATGGTACGTTCTATCGCTCACAGACACCGGCAACGTTCCGCAAATGGGCGAGCGAGGTGCCGGACGGCTTCGTGTTCTCGCTGAAGGGCCCGCGCTTCACGACCAACCGGCGTGTGCTCAAGGAAGCGGGCGACTCGATCAAGCGGTTTCTGGACAGCGGCGTGACCGAGCTCGGATCGCATCTCGGCCCCCTGCTCTGGCAGTTCGCGCCGACCAAGAAATTCGATGAAGCCGACTTCGGCGGTTTCCTGGAGTTGTTACCGGACAAATTCAACGGCTGTCACATTCGGCATGTCGTCGAGGTCCGGCATGACAGTTTCAAAACTTCCGAATTTGCCGCGTTGTTGCGCAAATTCTCGATGCCAGCGGTGTACACCGACCACGCGCGCTATCCGAACATCGCCGATGTGACTGGCGACTTCGTCTACGCGCGGCTGCAACAGGGCGACGACAAGATCCCGACTGCCTATCCCCCCAAGCAGATTACCGAGTGGAGCAAGCGGCTGCGCGACTGGGCGACCGGCGGCGAGCCCGACGATCTCGGGCGCATCGCGGCGGCGCCGAAAGGCAAAGGCAAGCCGCGCGACGTGTTCGCCTACGTGATCCACGAGGGCAAAATCCGCGCGCCGGCGGCTGCGATGGCGCTGATCGAGAAGGTCAACGAGGGCTAGGGCCTTAAAAAGGCCGGCGCTGAAAACGACAACGACCACGAACCAAGAGGTGCGCGTACATCCGGCGTCACCCAATGATCGTGGTCGTCCTGGACAGCTTTCGCCGCCCCAGCAAAGGAGCCTTACGGCTCAACTTCGCCTTTGAAACTATATAGGCATCGAGTGTGACACCCGCAAGACAGTGGAAAACATTGTTTTCCGCTGTCATGTGGCGTGATTTCCAAGGTCAGGAGGGCCGCCGTTTCGCGCCGGCGGCCCTCCGTCTTGGTCACGCTGCGTCGGGCGCCTTCAGCCGCACGAGCTTCGTGAGCAGCGCATCAAGACCTGCACCCTCACCGGCATGCAGATCGATGCGGCCGACCTTCTCCACCAGGCGCTCGAGCAACTCGAGCTCCTTGAGCCGAAGCAGCAGAGGGTTGTCCTCCATCAGCTTCGCGGTGTTGAGGAGCGAACGCGTTGCCGCGGTCTCCTCCTGGCGGCGGATCAGGTTCGCCTTCGCGAGCCGCTCCGCCTCCACGACCTTGTTCACCAGCTCGCGGACCTCGCCCGGCAGGATCACGTCCTTGACGCCGAGCTCGGTTACCTCGATGCCGGTCTCCGCGAGGCGCTCGCGCACGAAGCCGCGCAGCTCGGCGTCGAGCGCGTTCTTCGCCGAGAGCACCTCGTCGAGCGTGCGCGACGCCACCGCCTCGCGGATCGCGAACTGCACCAGGCGGTACAGCCACTCGTCCACATTGGCGACGACCGCCACCGCCCGCTCCGGATCCGCGATGCGGCGGAACGCGGTCAGCGTCACACGCAGCGCGATGCGGTCCTTGGTCAGCATCTCCTGCGCCGTGATCTCGAGCGCCTGCGGACGCAGGTCGAGGCGCTTCACCTCGATCTTGCGGCCCGCGGTCCAGAACGCGTGCCGGCCCGGTGCAAGACGCTCCACGAGCCGGCCCTCGACATAGAGGAGACCTGCCTCCTGGTTCTCGACCACGTGCTCGGCGACGAGCGAGTTGCGCTCGCGCGCGATCATCGCGAGATGCCGCGGCGAAACCCGCGGATCGCCGGCGACGTCGATGCGCTCGACCTCGACCGTGGTCGCGACCTTCCAGAACACGCGGGTCTGCCACGGGCCCATCAGGTGCGTCGGCCGGCCGTCGAGCCGCACGATGGCGACCTCGTCGGCCTTGGTCTCGACCGCCTCGAACAGTTGCGCGGCAAGGTCCGGCCGTGCCGCCTTGAGCACGGCGAAGCGCTCCGCCGAGAATTCAGCGCGAACGACATTGTGCGGCTCGACCGTGAGCTCACGCCGCGGGTCGAACAGCGAATGACGGCCCGGCTCGAGCACACGCTCGAGGCGGCCGTTGCGCGTGAGGAAGGCGCGCTCGCCGTCCTTCACCGTCACGCGCAGTACAAAAAGGTGCCGGGTCATGGCACGTCTCCTTCGTTGGCCGTCCCGGATGGCGACGGCCTGATTGCATTTCGAGGAAAGTGGAGACCGAACGCGACTTCCCGCGCGACCGGCGGGCCGCGGATTTAGTCCGCGTGAGCGGCGGGCGTGCGCATCCGTTCGCCGCGCCGAAGCGCGGCGGCCGAATGGACGACCCGACGATCGCGCGGACGGTATCCGCCGCGGCGCAAAGCCGGTCTTACGGTGTCGAGGGACGAGCGAGGAGCCTTTCGGCGCGACGACCGGACCGCGACTGAAGTGCGCGTCCGGTCCCCTTCATTGGGCAATCAGCTTGGAAGGCTGATGGAATCGGCTTTGCAGACCGAACCGGAGCGTTGAGCGGGATTTGAACCCGCGACACCATGATCAAAATTCATGTGCTCTACCACTGAGCTATCCTCGCGTTTGCGAAAATGACAGGAATCGAACCTGTACCTCCGGGTCTCCCCGGCGCTCTCCATGAGCTACATCCTCAACCTTCGTTAGCGGAACGCGAAACCGCAGAGCGGCCCGCGCCAGCCGGGTGTTGAAGCCCGGACACAAGGCGTCCCGAAGGAGCGCGGGCAAGTAATGGCGAAGCACGGCGGAAAAAAGGCCGAGTTCCGTTTCTGCGCAACTTGATCGAAGATTTCAAACAGCAGCCCGCGCCCGCGAAGAAAAGTTCAAGAGCGTCGTCGATCGCGTCTCGTTTATGTCGCTACTCGCGCCGGCTGCGACGACGAAATCAATCCAGCGTGCGGCGGAAGCGCGTGACCGCGATCGCCATCGCCAAGAGCATCAGCCCTGCCAGCGCGAACGTATCGAAATAGAGGTTCGGGAGCGACGACCCCTTAAGCATGATCGAACGCACGATGCGCAGATAGTGCGTCAACGGCAGCGCCTCGCCGATCCATTGCGCCCACACCGGCATGCCGGCGAACGGAAACATGAAGCCCGACAGCAGGATGTTCGGCAGGAAGAACATCAGCGACATCTGCATCGCCTGCAGTTGGTTCTGCGCCAGCGTCGAGAACGTGTAGCCGATCGCCAGGTTCGCCGTGATGAACAACGTACTGAGCATCGCCAGCAACAGAAGGCTGCCGAGCAGCGGCACGCCGAACAAAAGAATCCCGATGCTGAGAATGAGCGTCGCCTGGATGAAGCCGACGATGATGTAGGGCACGATCTTGCCCAACATGATCTCCACCGGCGTGATCGGCATCGACAGCAGGCTTTCCATGGTGCCGCGCTCGATCTCGCGCGTGACCGACAGCGCCGTGAAGATCAGCATGGTCATGGTGAGGATGGTGCCGACCAGCCCGGGCACGATATTGAGAGAAGTATCGCCGGCTGGATTGTAGCGAGCGTGGGTGCGGAATTCGAACGGCGCCGTCGCGGCCTCGGGAACGCCGTGGTCATAACGCAACGCCGTTTGCAGCACGCCGTTGAGCGCGGCGATCGCCGAGCCCGACGCCACCGGATCGGTCGCATCGCTCGCGACCAGGATCGCCGGCCGGTCGCCGCGCCGCAAATCGCGCTCGAAATTGGCCGGCACCTCGATGGCGAACAGCACCTTGCCGGAGGCGAGCAGCCGGTCGAATTCCGCCTCGTCGCGGACGATATGCGTGACCTTGAAATACTGGGTGTTCTCCAGCGCGCGCAGGATCGAGCGCCCGACGTCGCTGCTTTCCTGCAGCAGGACCGCGGTCGGCAGGTGGCGGGGATTGGTGTTGATCGCATAGCCGAACAGCAGGAGCTGAACCAGCGGGATCATGATGATCATCGCGAACGAGACGCGGTCGCGCTTGAGCTGGATGAACTCCTTCACCAGCATCGCCCAGGTCCGGCGCCAGAATTCGCCGCGCCGGGAGGCCTTGGCAAACTGGTCTTGCGCCACGGTCATTGGAAGTTGTCCTGCGCCCGGCTCATCAGATCGATGAAGACATCTTCGAGGGTCGGTTCGGAACGCGTCCAGGTGAGGTCGGCGCGATCGCGATAGGGTGCGATCGCCGCTTCGAGTGCCGCTTCGTCCCGCCCCGAGACGTGCAGGCTCGACCCGAACGGCGCCACCATGTCGACGCCGGGACGGCCGGCGAGTTCGTCACCGAGCTTGGTCAGGGTTTGGGAATCCGGCGCGCTGACGGTGTAGGTGTCGAGATGCGCCGCCGCGACCACTTCCGGCACGGTGCCGTGCGCCAGCAGCACGCCGTAGGCGATATACGCGATCTCGTGACAGCGCTCGGCCTCGTCCATGTAGTGGGTCGAGACCAGCACCGTGAGCCCGAGCGCGGCAAGGGCGTGGATCTCGTTCCAGAATTCGCGGCGCGCCTTGGGATCGACGCCGGCGGTCGGCTCGTCGAGCAGGAGAAGCTGAGGGTTTGGCAAGGTGCAGGCGCCAAGTGCGAGCCGCTGCTTCCAGCCTCCGGACAATTCACCGGCGAGCTGCTCCTCGCGGCCGGTAAGGCCGAGCCGCTCGATCATCACGCGGGCCGCCGCGGCCGGCTTCTCGATCCCGTAGAGGCGCGCGACAAATTCGAGATTCTCGCGCACCGAAAGGTCCTGATAGAGGCTGAAGCGTTGCGTCATGTAGCCGACGTGGCGCTTGATCTCGTCCGACTGGGTGCGGATGTTGAAACCGAGGCAGGTCCCCTCGCCTTCATCCGGCGTCAGCAGCCCGGTCAGCATCCGGATGGTCGTGGTCTTGCCGGAGCCGTTGGGGCCGAGAAAACCGTAGATCGTCCCGCGCTTCACCTGCATCGAGAGGTCGCGCACGACTTTGCGGTTACCGAACGACTTCGACAGCCCGTGCACATCGATGGCGATGTCGGACGCGGTCGTCATGTCGGACGCCGCGGTCATTTCGGCCGCTCCTTGATTTGCTCCTTGGGCGCCAGCGTCACGGTGACCGGCTGTCCGACCCGCAGCTTTTCGGGGGTCGCCGGCAGGGCCTCCACCATGAAGACGAGCTTGTTGCGTTCTTCCAGGCTGTAGATCACCGGCGGCGTAAACTCGGCGGTGCGCGCGATGAAGCTCACACGCGCGGTCATATCGCGCGGGCAGCCGTCGCATTGGATATTGATGGTGTCGTCGAGCGCGATCGTTGGCAGCAGCGCCTCGTTGACGAAGAAACGCACCTTCATGTTGCCGGGCGGCAATATCGCGACCACCGGACGACCGGCGGGAACCAGCTCACCGACCCGGAAATAGATCTGCTGCACCGTGCCCGCGGCCGGGCTGAAAGCCTTGCGGCGCGCGAGCTTCGTCTGCGACGAATTGAGCCGCGCCTGGGTGGAGCGCAAAGCAGATTCGGCCTCGTCGTATGACTTCTGCGTGCCGGCGGCGGTCTTGAGCAGTGCGACCGCGCGATTATAGGCCTGCTTGGCATTTTCGACCGCGGCCTCGCGCTCCGCGACCTCGGCGCGCTGCAGATCGTCGTCGAGCGTGAAGAGCAGTGTCTTCGGCTCGACCCGATCGCCTTCACGCACCGGCTGCTTTTCGATCCGGCCGGTCTCGTCGGGGCTGACGAAGATGAGGTTCGCCTCGATCCAGCCCTGATAGGCCGGTTCCGAATTCTTGGCACAGGCGGCAAGGACGATGAGGCACGCCAGCGATGCGCGCAATGCCAGGCGGATCATGGCGATTTCCTTTGCGAGGCCTTGTCGCCGAACAGGATATCGAGATGGGCGCGCATGAGCTCGCGGATGTCGAGCGGCGCGAAGCGGTCGAACATGCTGTTCCAGACGAGCGCGACGAGCGCAGGCGCGA
This sequence comes from uncultured Alphaproteobacteria bacterium, assembly GCA_963850705.1. Classification (GTDB taxonomy): domain Bacteria; phylum Pseudomonadota; class Alphaproteobacteria; order Rhizobiales; family Xanthobacteraceae; genus VAZQ01. Next base: position 25,605 of record CAWKMR010000026.1, read on the forward strand.
CCAGCAATTGCGGAAAGCGCGCCAGCGCATCGCTCGACAATTCGCCGCGCGCGGCGGCACGGGTCATGATGGCGCGCAGCGCCGCCGTCACGCGTTCGATCACCTCGTGATAGTAGAACTCGGCCAGCTTCGGGAACCGCGCCCCCTCGGTGATGATCAGCCGGATCACGTCCTTGCGGCGGGTGCCGAAAATCTCGCGCACGAAGAGATCGGCGATCGTTTCCGCGATGGCGCGCGCCGGAAGATTTGCGATCTGCGCGGTCTCGATGGTGCCGACCATCGGCGAGAGCGATGCGCGCACGAGCTCCTGGAACAGGCTCTCCTTGTCGCGGAAGTAGAGATAGATCGTCCCCTTGGCGACGCCGGCGCGGCGGGCGACGTCATCGAGGCGGGTCGCTGCAAAGCCCGAGGCGGCGAACTCTTCGAGCGCGGCGGCGAGGATCGCGTCCCGCCGCTCGGCCTGACGGACCGCCCGGATGTTGCGCGCAGCCGGCGCCGGCGCGCGACCGCGGGAGGGAAGCCCCTCCCTTTCCACACGTTTTGCTGATTGTTTGCGGGCCATTTCGTCAATCCACGAATGACTGACTGGTCAGTCATAATATAGTGCCACTGCGTCTGTTGCAAGAGTGGCCAAAAGGTTCAATCCCCTCGTCATAAAGTCGAGGGAGCGGAGCGCCGACAGGCGCTCGGGTGCTTGCGAGGCACCCTTCGCGGGACCGATGACGCCGGCCCGCAGGCGCTTGCGAGGCGCCTCACGTCCCATGACGCGGGACGTTCGCCTCTCGGCGCTCCACCGCGGGATTTGTGACTCCGATTCCGCGCTGACGTTCAAAGCCTCGCGGCTTTGTCGATCATGCGAGCTCCTCACGTCCGCTCCTAGTGGCGGAGGGCGGGGTTCCGGAGCCTCCCGGGTGCTGCTTGCAAGGCAGCAGCGCAGGACGCCGCATCCCGCCCTGCCCTTACGATGCCTCGCGAAGAGCACCCTCGGCGGACGGGACGGCGTGACTGTGCCGCAGAATGAAGGCGCGTCAAGCTGAGAGTGTCGCCGACTGTTGACATGCTGTGAGTAGCGAAGCGCGTGTGGCGCGTCGCGCGGATGCAAAATGCTCGAACGGCGGGGCTAACGTCGGCACGAACTGTGTTCACAGAATTATTCGGATATGTGGACGGCGGAAAGCTCAGGACCGGGATTTACCAGGTCCGCTTTGGGCCCAGAAGCAGACGTGGCAGCATTACTCGAATAATTTCTTCGGTGCGATCTAGACGCGAAAGCGGCAAGTCGATGCCGAGCAATTTAGCCGGATGTCAGTAGGCTCCTAATACCGTATTATTTTTGACATGCCAGTTCGATGCCAGAGGTCGAACGCAGCTCCGAGCTTAGAACTCGCCCTTCATTTCATCGTGCTTGCGGTGGTGATCGACCTGGTAGAACTTCGCCCAACCGTTGCTCAACGAGAACACCAGCGGCTTGCCAATGATTTTCACAAGTCCTGTCGGAAAAGAAAAATGGCGTCGGTTGGAGAAGTACCGGTAATATTTCTTGTAGTCTTCGTCGGCCTCGCCAAGCACGTTGCGCGCCGCAAAACTCCCGGTGAAAGCCGCCCACGGCAAACCCACTGAACCAAGGACGAAATGCAGGTGCGGCTGCTCCGGCGGCCGGACGATAATCGGCAACAGATCCCGTGTCGCGTCGATGAGGCCCGGCCAGAATTGGATGAATGCGAGATCGTTCAGGAATGGAAAATGCTTTTTGAACCGCCGGATGACACGCGAGATGATGCGGTGATTGTTGTAGGCCTCTTTCAGATATGTGGTTATCGCGGTGCCGCCGCCGACCAGGAGGCGGTTGTCGCCGGTCAATCGGTAATAGGTGTAAACCAGCCGCGAATCCCAGCACTGCATCTGTTGTCCGCTGGGGAACAGCCTGATGAGATCCTTGTCGGTGAGCGGCTCGCTCACGCTCAAGAAGGTCTGCGCGTGAAAGACCTCGTCCGCCAGCGGACTGATGTCTCCCTTGAGCTTGTCGACGGCGATGATGATGTGATCGGCCGTGACGCTGCCGCCACGCGTGAAGGCGGTATGACCTTCGAGCCGCACCACTTCCGTGCTCTCGAATACTTGCATGCCGTGGTCGATCAACACGTCCTTGTATCCCTGCAGGCAAAGCAGCGGATTGACGCCATAGGTGCCGGTGTAGCGGATACCTGCGGCATATCCCTCTGCCCCGAGAATGCCCTTGAGCGCGTCGCCGTCGTAGATGGTCTGGTCGGTAAAGCCCACGCTCCGCCGGCATTCCGCCTCGGACTCGACGTCCTCTTTGCCGTGCTTGCCGAGACCCAGAAACAGCGAGTCCTGCTCCAGCAGTCCGCATTCGATGTTGAATTTCTTGATACCGCTGACGATACGTTCGATGCCGCGGCACGGCGCATCCCAGATGTCTTTGGCCGCTTCAGGTCCGTAGCGCCGCACTAGTTGGTTCAATTCAAGTTCGCTGTCGGGCGTCAGGAATCCGGCGCTGCGTCCCGAACTGCTTCCGCCCAGGATATTTTTCTCGAGCAGGACGACTTTGAGGCCCTTTTGGACGAACTCCGCCGCCGCGCTGACGCCGGCGAACCCGCCGCCCACGATGAGCACGTCGCACCGGATGTCTTGCTTAAGCGGCGGGCAATACTTGAATTGCTTCATGAGCAGCGTGGTGAACCACCAATCCTGGTTGATCATTGCTTTTCCTGACCATTCTTGCTGGATCCGCAAACTCATTGCCACAACGGACGTTCTCAATCGGCAAGTCGATGCTAAAGCAGGCGCCGCCCCGCGACATTCGGCGATCTCGTCGGCAGACGTTTGAAGCGTACAGCATCGTTGGTAGCGATACAGCGGCAAATTCCGCGTCGGACGGCGGGCTGCAGCGACCTCGCCGTGCGCTCATCAGGCAATGTCTGCTTTGGGGTCAGGAGCGGACACAACGGAGAGCGGACTAAATGTCTGCTTTGGGCCAAGAACGGCTCCTGCGCTGACAAAAAACGTCGCGCGACCTCTTCAGCCTGCTCGCAGAACCATAAGAGTTGCCGACGGATTTTTATCGACGACCCATCGCAATGGTCTTTCTTTTCCTTGAGGCAGCTGGCTGCGGCCCGAATATTTTTTTGGCTTCATTGAGAAATGCAGCTGCAAGGCGAACACGCAGTGACGCTCGAGGCCATAGCAAGCCGGTCCGCCTTGCGAATGGATTATTTGGCAGTGGAATTTTCACTATCGACAAGCCAGACAGCCAGAGCGGTTCAGAATCGTGCATAAGCGACACTCCGAGCCCTCGATCCACAAGAACGGTCACAAGATCTAGGCCTGCGAGTTCAAACCGTTCTCGCGGTTGGATACCTGCCCGCCGCAAATAACCATCAACGAGGCGTCCGGCCCAGGTGTTTCGCTCGTTTCGAATGAATGGCTCTGATCTCAATAAGTCATGTGGGTCGCGACCTCGCATTGCCGCAGGGGCAAACAGGGTCAGAGGTTCGTCCCGCAATGGCTGCCAGCCGCAGGTTTTCGGAATGGCAAATGGCGGATGCGCGATAATTGCGGCATCGAGATCGCCGTTGACAACGCGCCGATACAGTTCTGATGAGGTCGCGCGTGTCATGCGAACTTCGACCTGAGGGTATTTCCGTGACCAAACCGACAGCAGGTCCGGCAACAGTCCTGATATGGCCGTAGGCATTGCCCCTAGCCGAAATTCTCCGGAGAGCTGATCGTCGGCTGCAGCTGACCTCAGATCACGGATCTCTGCCAAAAAGTGTCGTGCGCGCTCGGCTACGATCATGCCCGCTTGCGTCGGCTTGACCCTTCGGCCAGACCGAAACACAAGCCGCGCACCGATATCGTTTTCCAACGCGTGAATTCGTTGCGTAACGCCGGCCGCAGTGAGACTGAGCCGCCGGGCAGCCTCGGCGATCGAACCGCTCTCAACGACGCAGACGAAGCTTTCGAGAAAGCGCGTATCCATTCGAAGCAAAACGTATCTTCTGAAACAGCAAATATCAATATTCTATTGGATGTTCGGAACCGGCATGATGGGGATGTTGGCAATAAAGCTTTGTAGGACCGGGCATGAAACAAACCCTCGTTGCTGCCGCGCTCGTGATGACGGCCTGGGCGACCAATGCCGGCGCCCAAATCTATCCGTCGCGCCCGATCACTGTCGTAGTGCCTTTCCCCGCTGGCGGGCCTATCGATGTGCTTCCGCGCATTATCGCCGAAGGCATGCGAACATCATTGGGGCAAAATGTTATCGTGGAAAATGTCCCAGGAGCCGGAGGCAGCCTGGGCATGGGCCGCGTTGCCCGCTCTGCGCCCGACGGTTACACAATAGCGAGCGGCGGATGGGGCACCCATGTCGTCAATCCCGCGATCTATAGTCTTTCATATGATGTAGTGAGCGACTTCGAGCCGGTCGCATTGCTTCCTGGCACTTCACTTTTGCTAGGAGCAAAGAACGGCCTGCCGGCAAGGGATCTCCCGGAATTGATCTCGTGGGTGAAGAAGAATCAAGACAAGCTATCCATAGGAACAGCCGGAATTGGGACAGCGTCGCATTTCGCCGCGCTCTTGTTTCAGAGACTAACCGACACCCGATTGCAGCTTGTGAATTATCGCGGCGGTCCTGCAGCTTTGCAGGATCTTCTCGCTGGGCGAATCGACTTGTTCTTCAATCAAGCTGCGCTTTTTTTCCCGCATTTACGTGAAGAAAAAATGAGGAGCTACGCAGTCCTTTCCAAGAACTCGGTTGCTTCAAGTGCCCGAGATTCCTACGACTGACGAAGCGGGAATGCCAGGATTTCACGTGTCCGTGTGGAGCGGATTTTGGGCTCCAAAAGGCACGCCTCATGACATTGTTGCAAGAATTAACGCCGCTGTGTTGGAGGCGATGGCTAACCCTACGGTGCAAGAGCGACTCGCCAATCTCGCATTCGAGATTCCGTCACGTGACCGACAAACGCCAAAGGCACTCGGGGCGCTCCAGAAGTCCGAAATCGAGAAGTGGTGGCCGATTATCAAGGCGGCGAACATCAAAGCAGAGTGATCGCCCAACGTCCACTTTTGGGTCAGAAGCGGACATTTAGGTCAGCCGGGCCATTCGCCTTCAAGTATTTCGGACTACCAGTGAAATACGCCACAGGTCGCTCGCAGCCCCTCGCGCTATTGGTAGCTCCACGGACGCCAAACAAGGGGATTGTCGCCACCTGCAGAGCGAAGGTCGCATGAAACGCTTGGCAATATTCGCACTTCTCGGGCCCCTGCTTGGTATGGCGACCGTGTTGCTCACTGTCCCCCGGGCTGACGGGAAAAATAGTGATGCTGGATGCAACCGAGATTTCGGTTATCGTGGTGGTGATGTATTTCTTCGGACTGGTTCCCGCGCTGATAGTCTGTTTGGTGGATTGGTATTTGGCCCGGCGGAATATCGACTATCGTCCAGCATGGTGTGCCTTGCTCGGAGTTGTCGTGAGCTCGCCGCTAATGGTAGTCAACCCATCGCAAATTAATAGCGTGCGTTGGATGCTATTCGGTTTGTTTGGTGCAGTTCCAGCCGCAGTGTGTTCGTGGTTATCGAGTAGTGATAAGGCCGCATGAGGCGTTTCTGGCTTTCACCCAAAACCGACCCTCCCACGCGGCAAGTTCAAACGTCAATCGAGACGAAGTACGAGGCTGCGCGACGGCAACACGTAAGGTCTGCTCCTGGCCCAAAGCATACATTGGATTCCCGCTCTCGCGATGTCGGCTTTGGGCCACATCCGGACATCACGTGGCCTATAAATCGGGCGAGAGTTGCAGCACAATTCCTTACTCAAAGGGCTTGCTGACAGATGCGTTTTCCTGGGTGGAATTCATGTCGATTAAGTTGCTGTCCAAGCTTAAAGAAGGGCTGCTCTATGGCGGCTCAGTGCCCGGATCCGGCACCGAGACCGGCCTTGCGCCACCAAAAATCTCAAAGGGGAGCATGACCATGAAGCACTCAGCGCGCCTGCGAAGCGTGGCGGTCTTAGGCTACGTCGCATCAATACTGATATTTTGCGCGACCGCTGCGATTGCAGCCGATTATCCGGAGCGTCCGATCCGGCTGATGGTGCCGGGAGCAGCGGGCGGCGGCATGGACGTCATCGCGCGATTGGTCGCAAACACGAATGAGCGAAAGCCTGAAGCAGTCAGTCGTCATCGAGAACAGGCCGGGCGCCGCAGGTAACACCGCCGTCGACCAAGTCGCGAAATCACCGCCCGATGGCTACACCATCGTGCTCGGACAAACATCGCAGCTTGCGATCAATCCGTCGCTTTACGGCAATCTGCCATACGATCCGATCAAGGACTTCATCCCGGTCATTCTGCTCGCGGACGCGCCGAACGTCGTGGTGGTCCCCGCCAACTCTCCGATCAAGTCGATGGCGGACGTCGTGCAGGCTGCCAAGAACGCGCCTGACGGTCTCGATGTGACAACGCCGGGCATCGGCACCGTTTCGCACCTGACCGCCGAACTGTTTCAGCGCAGCGCCGGCATCAAGCTCCGCCACATCCCATCCCGCGCCGCGAATTCAGCTTTGATGGATGTCGTCGCCGGACGCATCCCCTTGATGCTGTCGTCGATCCCGACCGCGCTCGGGTTAATCCAAAGTGGCCAATTGCGGGCGATCGCTGTCTCGGCGCTGGAACGCAGCCCGGTGCTACCCACCGTTCCCACGATCGCCGAGCAGGGCTATCCCGGTTTCGACGCCGGCACCTGGTACGGCCTGCTGGTGCCGGCCAACACGCCGCCGGACGTGGTGAAAAAGCTCAATGACGTCGGCAACGCGGCGCTGAGGTCGCCCGCGATCGTCGAGAAAATCGTTGCGGAAGGCGGCATCGTGCTCGGCGGCAGCAGCGCGGCTTTCAGTGAAAAACTTCGCGTCGATAACGCCAAGTGGTCGAAGGTCATCAAGGACGCCGGCCTCCGCGTGGAATGAGGAAGGGCCGACGGACATCCAAGCCAACTCTCGCGATGTCTGCTTTCGGCCAGAAGCAGACATCACCCTCGCAGTTCTTTTGTGAAGATCGCTGGAGCCGCAGGCGCGGTCTCAACCCACGATGTGCAGGCGTACTGCAGACGAGAATCGCCGTTGGGGAAACGAACCGTGCAAACACCGTGCAAGTCCGGTATTTCTGCACGGTCCTTTTGATGGGCTCCCAATCTCTTTGAAGAATCGGAGATTTTGGCGCGCCCGAAGAGATTCGAACTCCTGACCCCCAAATTCGTAGTCTGGTGGTTGGGCCAGAAACGAATTCGGGCCGGTTCTTGGGGCGGCGTGTCGAGATCACCAGTCGCTGAGCCATATTTTGAAAAGACTGGTGGGTCCGGACCACCCGAACCTCTTCCAACCAGACCGTTATGAGCGTTCCGCTTTGCGTTCGTTTCAGGGCTGCGGAGTTTTCCATTTTCATCGTCTTAAAGCTGAGCGCTTGCTGCGCCCGTTCCTAACCCTTACCCGGCAAATTCGTGGCACGAGCACCGTTAACGAGCCAGCGCGGCGAATTCACACGATGACCCGCTGCCAAAGCGGAATCGATCACCCACCGACCCTTGCCGTGACGTGCAACGAGCAATCGCTTCCACTCACAAGAAAGCTATATTGGACTCCAGTTGGACTCGCACAGAGAACGCGCGTGAAATAGCTTTATAAGTAATTGAATTTGCTGGCGCTCCCTAGGGGAATCGAACCCGTGTTTCAGCCTTGAGAGGGCCGCGTCCTAGACCGCTAGACGAAGGGAGCTGCTGCGAAGGCATCGAAATAGCCCCGAACGCCCGGCAGCGCAAGCGCGCCGAGCCCGGTGGGGCGATGGCGGCCGGCGAGCGTTGGCGCTAGCTTGTTGCGGCATCACCGGGGAGCCGTCATGCGCCAAAAAGTGTTCAATTTCACGGGCCAGCGCTTCGTCTCGCTCGCCATCGAAGCCGAGGGCGGAGGGACGCTCGAAAGGCAGTCGCAGGCGCTGTTCGAACGCGCGGCCGAGGCGCTCAAGTCCCACGGCCTCTCGCTTGAGGCGAACGTCGTGCGCTCCCGCGTGTTCGGCCGCACCCGCGAGGCGCGCGACGTGGTGAGCGGCGTGCGCGGCAAGGTCTTCGAGGGCGCGGCCCGCGCCGCCACCTCGAGCTACATCTCGCCGGCGTATTTCTCGTCGGCCGGCGATGTCGGGCTCGACCTTTTCGCGATGGCCGCGCCGTCGATCGGAAGCCGCAAGGTGTCGGAGCACACGCCGGTGCAGCCCTTCATCCGGCATCTCACGTGGGGCCCGATGGTCTTCCTCGCCGGCATGACCTGCGAGACGCTGCCGACGTTGCGCGAGCAATACACCGATGTGCTCACGCGCGCCGACGCACTGCTTACCGAGACCGGCTGCGACTGGCGCAATGTCGTACACGTCGCGTTGTTCCTGCACCGGAGCGAAGACCCAAAGGCGCTGCTCGACGGCATCGCGCGCCACCGGCACCGTGCCGCTCGACAATTGCGAGGTCGAGCAGGTCGACGGCTATTCGCGGCCGGGCAAGCTGATCGAGATTGAGATCACGGCGAAACGCTAGTGGTCCGATTCTAACATTCGCATCCCGTTTCATATGGGTCGCGAATGTCAAAATCCACTCCACTAGCCGCGCGAATTCTTTCTTCCACCGCAGACCGCCTTCAGCGCGCGCCACTCGGCTGGCGACAGAAGATCCGGCCCGTCATTTGGACGATCGTTCTTCTTCGCCGCGGCAAGGCGGCTTTCCGTCAACGGATGGCTGTTGAGGATGGTGAAGCCGCCGAGCCGCTTGCCCTCCTCTCCGGTGATGCGGAACAGGAGCTCGGCCATCGGAACCGGCGAGCGGCCAAGCTTGCGCATCGCCGTGAAGGCGAAATCGTCCGCCTCCTGCTCGGCCTCACGTGAATGCGACGCCTGCAACAGCGATCGCGTCGCGAAGATGACGGCGCTGCCGCCGGTGATATCGCCAAGCAGGAGCCCGATCAGAAACGACGTGCCGCCGTTATAGATGAGCGTGCGCATGCTGTGGCGATGGTGCACATGGCCGAGCTCGTGCGCGAGGATGCCGGCGACCTCGTCCGGGCTGTTCGCCTTTTGCAGCAGCGCGTCGAACAGGTAGATCTTGCCCCCGGCAACGCGATGGCGTTCGGAATCGAGCTGGGCAGCACCTGCGCTTCGAGCGGGTGCTCGATTCCGCCCGCGGTCCTGAGTTTCTCGGCCAGCTTCGCGAAGGCGGCCCGCCCTGCGGGCTCATCGCAGACCTTGGCTCCGAATATCGCGCGCACCTGCGCGTCGACCGCCTCGCCCATCCGCTGCTCGACCGAATATGGCACCAGCGGCGCCAGACGCTCCGCGACATATGGGGATGCCGTAAACGGCGATGGCGAATATCGAGGCGATGGCCGCGGCGGACCAGCAGCACGATGCGCACCGTCTGCGCAGGCCCGCCGCGATCTACGTCGAGCGCGGGGCAGCGAGCGATCACGGCCTGCATCGTCGCCGCATCGTCGATCTCGAGGCGCGCCAGCGGCGCCGCAGACTTGCATCCCAGGCGAAGCCGGTCCGCCGGGCCGTCGACGCGGCGGATTTCGTCGAAACGGCCAGATCGCGACAACGGCACCGTCTTTGACGATGTCGAGCGTCGAACCGAGGTGCAGCGTGACTTGATGCTTGCGGCTCGACGCGCCGTCGAAATAAACGGCGGGACCGTCCTGCACATCCGGCATCGTCATGCGCCGGTCGTCCTTCACTACCGCCGCACACCGCGGTAGCAGCGTAGCGGCGCTATCGCAAATATCGCCTAGAATCCGCCGATATCGAAACTATCGGCAAAGCCCTCGCCCAGCGCATTCACCGCGTCGCCGCGGGCGGCCACGTTGTCGGCCGCCGCCAGATTGTAGACCACCGTCGACGCAACAACCTTCGCCCATATATCGCGGCGAAGATATATCCGCACGACCACGCCGAATGCCAGGGCGCAAGCGAAGATAGCCCGATACGACCACGGCAATGAGCCCGAGCACGGCGGGGCTCTGGAAGCGCATCGCAAACGCTTCGGAGCCCGCATTTTGCCCGCCGGCCATTGAATAGACGATGCCGAAGATGCCACCGACCCACAGGAACAGCACGAACAGAATCAGCCAGCTCCAGCCGATGACCTATCCAGTAGAGGCCGAAAAGCGCGCTGGTCGGCAGTTTGGATTCGAAGCGCACCTCGCCGAAGCGGATGCCGGACAACCCACCACCGCCATTCGCGCGCCTTGTAGATCGCGTAGCCGAAGGCGCACCCACAGCGATGATGAGCGTACCGAACAGCCCGGCCGCCGGCGGCGCACGCAGTGCAAGGCCGCCGGACGAAGATGACGACGAGAAGCGTCGCCAGCCACACCCACCAAACCTGCTTGAACAGCCCGCCGCCGGTGCCGTCGAAGCGTCCGGGCAGATCGCCGTAGAAGCTGTTCCGCATCTTGAAGCGTTCGAGCGCCGCCTGGTACCAGGGCAGCGCAAGTCCGAGCGTGACGATGACCAGCAGCGTCCACAGACCGACGCGCCACGCATAGGACCAGCCGGATCCCTTCATCCAGAAGCGCACGCCGCGCCAGATCGTGCGCGAGAGCCGATAGCGGCGCGCGCGATACATGGCGAACTGGTAGAACAGGAAGAAGAAGAGAACGAGCGGGATGCTGGCGAACGCCTGCAGCGCTCCGCTTCGAGGCCGATGAAGAAGTAGGCCAGATAGATCGGAGCCAGGATCGCGAGCGCGATCAGGAAACCGATCAGCAGTTCCTTCGCCGTGCCGGTGTATTCCGGCGCGTCGCCCTCGACCGAAGTATGCGACCAAAAATGCCGGCGCATGTCGGTCGCGAGCCAGAAGCGATAGAAGCCGAGCGTCACCAGTTCGAGCAACGCGCCGCGCATGATCAGGCGCCTGAAGTCGCCGCGGACGCCGGTAAAGGCAACGGGGCTGGCGGCAGGAGCGAGTGTCGGCACGCTGGTGTCGGTCATGGCTGGTCACCGCTCATGTGCAAGGATGAGCTTGGGCGGATTGTCGTATTGTCCTTTGACGCGGGTAAGACTTCGGGGGTTCAACGCGGCGAGGTCACGGCTCGGTCGCGAAGCGAAGCCGGCCGGTTTGCTTCAGGCTGCGCAGATCGAATGTGCGGATTTCGATGGTACCGTTAACGTCGACAGTAACCGCGATACGGTCCTCCGCCACCGCGGTCGAGACAATGCGCGCACCTTTCGGCAGCATTGCGGTCACGTCGGCCGCGGATGTGCTTCCATCCGAGCGCAAAAGGCGGTAGCTGACCACTCCGAGAACGGCGACGATGGCGAACAGCGTGGTGACCGCGGAGATCGCCATCATCCAGCGCACCCGCGAGACGATGCGCGCCGCCGCCGGATCGAGAGGCTTTTCGTCGTCCGGATCGCTCATGTTGCGAACTACTTAATGGCCGTTGATCACCGCACCGAAACAATCGTGGTCGCCGAGGCGAATGCGGGCGAGCGGCTCGACCGCGCGCTCGCCGTGGCAATTGCCGACCTGTCGCGCTCGCGGCTGAAGGCCTTGATCCTCGCCGGCGAGGTGACGATCGGCGGCCGCACAGTCCGCGATCCGGGCCACCGCGTCAACGCCGGCGATGCCGTCACCGTCGCGCTGCCGCCGCCCGAGCCGGCGGCGCCGGCGCCGGAGAACATTCCGCTCAACATCGTGTTCGAGGATGATGAGATCATCGTCATCGACAAGCCGCGGGGGATGGTCGTCCATCCCGCCGCCGGCAAGACCACCGGCACGCTGGTGAATGCGCTGATCGCCCATTGCGGCGCGAGCCTCTCCGGCATCGGCGGCGTGCGGCGGCCCGGCATCGTGCACCGGCTCGACAAGGACACCACCGGGCTGATGGTGGTGGCGAAGACCGACCGCGCGCATGCGAAGCTCGCCGCCCAGTTCGCCGACCATGGCCGCACCGGGCCGCTGCGGCGCGGCTACCTCGCCTTCGTCTGGGGCGTGCCCGACCGGCCGCGCGGCACCATCGACGCAGCCGATCGACCGCCACCCGCACGCCCGCGACAAGATGGCGGTCCGCGCCGGGCGGCCGCGAAGCGATCACCCATTGGGAGGTGCTGGAGCGCTATCCTGGGCACGGACGGCAAGCCGGTCGCGAGCCTCCTCGCCTGCCGGCTGGAAACCGGCCGCACCCACCAGATCCGCGTCCATCTGGCCCATGCCGGCCACCCCCTGATCGGCGATTCGGTCTATGGGCCGGGATTCCGCACCAAGATCGCCCGGCTGGCCCCGGAGGCCGCCGCCGCGGTCGAGGCCCTTGGAAGACAGGCCCTCCATGCTTATCTCCTGACCATCGAACACCCGGTCACAGGTCAGGCGCTGGAGTTCCGCTCGGAACTACCTGGCGATCTTGGCTCGTTTACGTCCGTGTCTCGGTGCCCAGGCTACTCAGGGACCGAAGACGGTGCGCAAAGGGCACGTCAAATCAAAGACTTGACGCTGTTCAGGTGGGTCACGCCGACGTGACCCGGGATTGTCTTCCTTTCGCCCCCTTCGGTCCTGTATGCTGCACCTGCGATCGTAATCGCGGTTGCACGTTGGTGCCGGTGGCTAGAAAGCGTCGGCATCGATCTCGCCCGCCGATCATCGGGGGCAATCTTAAGGAGGGCGCTATCATGGCCCATGCTGCTGCTGTGCCGATCCTGACGGCTGAATCAGGACTTTCCCGTTATCTCGAAGAGATCCGCCGGTTCCCGATGCTGGAACCGCAGGAAGAATTCATGCTGGCCAAGCGCTGGCGCGAGCACGGCGACCGCGATGCGGCGCACCAGCTCGTCACCAGCCATTTGCGCCTCGTCGCCAAGATCGCCATGGGCTATCGCGGCTACGGCCTGCCGATCTCCGAGGTGGTCTCCGAAGGCAATGTCGGCCTGATGCAGGCGGTCAAGCGGTTCGAGCCCGACAAGGGCTTCCGCCTCGCCACCTATGCGATGTGGTGGATCAAGGCCGCGATCCAGGAATACATCCTGCGCTCGTGGTCGCTCGTGAAGATGGGCACCACCGCGAACCAGAAGAAGCTGTTCTTCAACCTGCGCAAGGCCAAGAGCAAGATCTCGGCGCTGGAGGACGGCGACCTGCGTCCCGACCAGGTCAAGCTGATCGCCAAGCGGCTCGGCGTCACCGAGCAGGACGTGATCGACATGAACCGCCGCCTCGGCGGCGACATGTCGCTCAACGCGCCGATCCGTGACGACGGCGACGCCGGCGAATGGCAGGACTGGCTGGCCGACGACCAGATCGACCAGGAAACCCGCCTGGCCGAGAGCGAGGAAGCGGACAACCGCCGGCATGGCGCTGTCCGACGCGCTCACCGTGCTCAACGAGCGCGAGCGGCGCATCTTCGAGGCGCGCCGCCTCGCCGACGAGCCGATGACGCTCGAGGACCTCGCCGCCGAGTTCGGCGTGTCGCGCGAGCGCGTGCGCCAGATCGAGGTGCGCGCCTTCGAGAAGGTGCAGAAGGCGGTGAAGAACCGCGTCGCCACGATGGAATCGCCGCCGGTCGCACCGGCGGCGCCGGCGATGTCGGCGCACTAAGCCGCGCTCTCTGCAGAGATGAAAATGAGCGGCCCCGTGCAAACGGGGCCGCTTTTTGTATGGCAGTCCTGTGATCGCCGTGCAGATCGGCGCGCAGCACCGCGACCGCTTCCACCTGCGTCAGAGCCGCGCCGCGATCTTCGCGTGTCGAAAGGATGAGATCTGCACCAGCGTGCTCGCCGGCTGCGGCGCGACCGCGGTCGGTGAATTGGGCGCGCACCTCCCGCAGCGATCGGCTGATGTGCGCGCATGTGCAGGATGAATTGCGTCACCGTTGACGATGTGCTCGATCCCGCCGCCGGCGGCGCGCGAGCGCGTCCTTGCACGTTCTGCCACGCCTGCGTGGCCTGCGCGCGGAAGTCGCCGGGCGCGCCGGCCAGATTGCCATTGATGTCGAGGCCCAGTCTGCCCCGCCACATAGATCACGCGCCCGGGCAGCGTCGCCTCGACCGCGTGCGAATAGCTCTGTTTCGACAAGGTCGGCGGCTGAATGAAGCGGATATGCGACGTCGACACGCTCTGCGTCTGCGCATAGGCGGCCGAGCCGCTGCCGGTCAGCATGAAGAGACCGGCGCCGCCCAGTATGAGCCGGCGTGACATCGTGTCGTTAAGTTGCGGATGCAGTATGTCGTCTGACGGCGTGTCGCCTGACAGCGGTTCGGTCATGGCAGTTCTCCGTGATCGTGAGCAATTGTGTCGGCCGGCGCGCAAGCATGCGCTTCGATCACCGCGAAGCGCAACGCAGTGGCGCATTGTCTGCCGATGCGTCCGCAGCGTAGGTGCGCAGGGCGCGTTAGATCTACTGCGTCCGACAGCACGATGCTCGTATACGCCGCTCTCCTGCAGGTGAGAGGGCAGCCTCCTGTCCGTTCACACCGCCTTCAGGTGCGCGTCGCGGCGCTTGTAGAGCTCGTCGTCGGCGTAGCCCATGGTCTCCGGCTTGGCGCGGCCGAGCATCACCTGGAAATACACCGGCTCGAGCGAGTCGTTCTGGTAGCCGTGGATCACGCCGGCCGGGCACGCGATGCATTCCCACGGGCCGAGCCGCGTGGTGATGCGCTTGCCGGTCTCGTCCTCGACGAACACGTCGAGATGGCCCTGCAGCACGAAGAAGCATTCCTCGACCTCGTGGGTGTGGGCGGCGTTGCCCTGCCCCGGCGGCACGAACATGATCGAGAGCGTGAAGTTCTTGGCCGGGATCACGGTCGGGTCGTCGTGCTTGCCGGAGCCGCCGGCGCCGATGAAGCGGTGCTGCGCGCGCTTGTAGCCCTCGATCTTGGCGTCCTCGAAGGCGGCCCAGTCGGCGCGCTTCTCGCTGTAGCGGCCGACGAATTTCTTCATGATCTCCTCGACCGGCATGTCGACGAGTTCCGGCGGGCGCGGGTGGCGTGGCGACGCTCATGGGAAGCTCCTGTTGTTCTTGCGTTCGTACCGTGCAGGCATCGTAGCCCGGATGGAGCGTCAGCGAAATCCGGGACTGAGCGTGCCCGGATGTGCATTGCACATCCCGACTCGCGACGGCTACGATCGCTTCGGCTACGGCAGCGCCGTCACCGGTTGGCGACGCCGAGCACCTGCCGCGCCCGCTCCACCACCGGCGCCGGCGTCTGCAGGATCTGGTCGACCAGCTTGGCGATGGTCTCGGGCGCCGATCGGCTGGATCTCCATGTTGATCTTCTTGGTCTCGGCGAGATAGGCCGGGTCCTTCAGCGTCGCCGCGAGCGCCGCGCGCAGCGCCGCGACGCGTGCGGGCTCGGTGCCGGGCGGCGCGAACAGCGGGCGGCCGTACGACCACGGCCCGAAGATCAGCTGGAACAGCTGGCGGTCCTCCTCGCGGCTTCACGAGCTCATAGGCATTCGGGATGTCGGGGAACTCGGGGTGCTTCGCAAGCCCCATCTGCACCGGCACCGCCATGCGGCCGGACTTGTACTGCTCCCAGTAGTCGGTCTTGAGCGCGGAGACGAGCAGCCCGCAGAAGCCGTCGGTCTCGCCGCGCTCGGAGGCGAGCCGGATGTCGCTCGAGCGTGCCGATAGCCGGTCACGACCTTGAACTTGATGCCGGTCAGCGTGCCGAGCACGCGCGCGTCGACGGTCGAGCCCGAGGCCGGCCCGGTCGAGCCCACCACGACCTCGCGCTTCTTGAGATCGTCGAAGCGTGCGCAGGTCCTTGGCCCAGAACCCGCAGGTCGAGATCTCGGTGTTGAGGCTGCCGAGCCAGACGAAGCTGCGCGGGTCGAAGCGCGAATTCTTCGGATCGATCAGCGGCTCGATGGTGTTGACCGGGTTGGTCATGCCGAACACCGAGCCGTCCTTGGGCGCGACCGCCGCGAGGTAGTTGGTCGCCTTGAGCGAGCCCGCGCCCGGCATGTGCTGGACGACGATGTTCGGATTGCCGGGGATGTGCTTGCCGATATGGCGGGTCAGGATCCGCAGGTAGAGCTCGAAGGTCGAGCCCGGCGCCGTAGCCGACCACCGCCTGCACCGTCTTGCCCTTGTAGAATTTCGCGGCGTCGTCCTGGGCGGTCGCCGGCGCCGCCGCGAGCGGCACGACGATCGCCAGCGTGCAGGAAAGACCGAAAACGCGGGATCGATGGACGCCATCGTCGCCTCCCGCATCGCGCGCCCGGCAGGGCGCATGACGGCTACGATGCGCAATCGGGCGCGGCGGCACAAGATGGCTGCGCCGCGGTGCAGCGACGCGGCGCGTCGACGGCCGCGTGCGCTTGGCGCATGCCAGCGCCGAGTTGCGCTAAGATGCCGACGAGCAGGAGACCGGGACCCATGTGGCTTCGCAACTGCTGGCAGGTGATCGCCTTTGCGCGGGAGATCGGCAACACGCCGCTCGCGCGCACGGTCTGCGGCGAGGAGATCGTGCTGTTCCGCACCGCAGTCGGGCAAGGCGGCGGCGCTCGCCGACCGCTGCCCGCACCGGTTCGCGCCGCTGTCGCTCGGGCGCGTCAGTCGGCGAGCAGATCCAGTGCGGCTATCACGGGATGTGCTTCGACGCGCGAGGGCCAATGCGTGCGCGTGCCGGGGCAGGACACGGTGCCGCGGCAGGCGCAGGTGCGCAGCTATCCGCTGGTCGAGCGGCACACGTTCGCCTGGATCTGGCTCGGCGACGCGGCGCTCGCCGATCCCGGCAAGATCCCGGACGTGCACTGGTGCGACCATCCGGCCTGGGCGGTGGCCGACGGCTATCACCACTTCGGCGCCAACTACCAGCTCGTCAACGACAACCTGCTCGACCTCTCGCACGAGAGCTTCGTGCACGAGGACACGATCGGCAACGAGGCGGTGGCGGAGGCGCCGTTCACCGTCAATCTCGACGGCGACACGCGTGCGCATGCACCGCGACATGTACGACATGGAGGCGCCGCCGTTCTACAAGCGCACCACCGGCTTCACCGGCCGCATCGACCGCTGGCACACCAACACGTTCTCGCCGCCCGGGCCTGCACATCATCGAGAACGGCTCGATGCCGGCCGGCTCCAAGGACAAGAGCGCCGCGCTCGAGCGCAAGGTGCTCAACTTCATCACGCCGGAGACGACGCACCACGACGCACTATTTCTGGGCGATCGTGCGCCAGTTCAAGATCGACGATCAGGCGCTGACCGACTACATCCGCGACGGCATCGCCAAGACCTTCGACCAGGACAAGGCGGTGCTGGAGGCGCAGCAGCGCATCATCGGCGGCGATCCCGACCGCGCGGTGTTCCCGGTCTCGATCCGGGTCGATGCCGGCGCCGATCCAGGGCCGCAAGCTGTTGGCGTCGATGCTGGAGGCGAGGCGCAGCGACCGCGCCAGCGCGCGGGGCTCCCGGCTCCCGCATGGCGTCGGAGCGCCGTACGGCGGTGAGCGGTCCGTCAGCAAACGCTGCACACGCGTTCGCTGCAATGATCGGACATTACTGCCGCCAGGCGGCAAAGGCCTCGGCGAAAGCACGATCGCCGGGCGTGCCCTTCTCGACCGCGAGGATGGCGCGGCGCTTGTTGCTGTAGACCACCGGGATGTCGAACCAGCCGCGCTCCTTGAGCATGCGCAGATTGCTCTCGCGATCCGCGTCGAAGGAGGAGAGCCCGATCAGGTAGATAGCTGTCGGTGACCTTCACCGCGTGTCCGGCCAGCGGCGACGCCGCGGGTCTGCTCGGTCTGCTTCATCAGGATGCCCGGCACGTTCGTGACCGACCCCGGCGGGAAGTCCTGCGGCAGCCGGAACATGATCTCGACCGTGTGGCTCGCCGGCAGCGACTGGTCGGTGTTTCGCCGCAGCGACCAGGTCATGGTGAGCTTGCGGTCGGGAATCTCAACGTCGGCGCGGATCGCCACCTCTTCCGGCTGGCCCGGGCCGGGCGACACCCGCTCGGTACGCCAGATCGCCGAGCCGACGAAACGCCGGCCCTTCGGATCGCTGGGGTCTTCCTCGTAGAGCACGACCTTCTGCGCCACGGTCGCGCCGAGAGCCGACGCGGCAGGACCGGTCGGCACCGCGGTGAGCGTGGGCTGCGCCGCGGCGGTGGGCGCCGGGCCGCCGCTCGGCTCAAACCGTTCCGTGATCTTGGGGCTGCGCGTCGTGGTCGGCTGCGAATCGTTCAAGACCACCGTCGGCGGCGGAGCGGGCGCGCGGGCGGAGCGATAGAGCGAGGCCATGTTCGGCCATTGCCACACGATGACGCCGCCCAGACCTGCCAGGATCAGCAGCGTGAGCGCGATCCTGATCATGTCGCCGAAAGAGCGCCGCGACGCGCGCTCCATGGCCGCGCCCTGCCGCGCCTTCGAAGAATGCGGCCGCGCATCGTCATAGTCGGGCCCCTGCTCCAGCATCGGCTGGCGCCGGATAGTCCGACATTGGTGATCCGTGCGGATCAAAGGGTCGGCCATCGATGCGGTCGAACTCGTGCGAGGCCGGCAGCGCTGCGCCGTTTTCGCGCGGACCGCTCCTCACAACGCGCGGAAGCGGGTCATGATCTTCGCCGTTCTCGGAAACGACTTCGCGGAAATCCTTCACGCCGTCGAGCAGCGAGCGGCGATCCGGCTTCGGACGCGCGCGCCACAGGTCGCGGCTGCATCCCCGGCGCCTGCTCCGACGACATCGGCTGGTCGAACACCGGATCGAAGGAGCGCTCTGCGCCCAGCATGCCGTTCTGCGCCGGGGCCTCGGCCGGGGCCGGCGCTGCACAGGAGCCGGCGACCGCAACGGGCGCGCCGCCGCTTGCCGGCCATTGGGCGCCTCGGCGCGCGGCTGCTTCGCGGCGCGCGGTCGTGCCTCGTGTTCTTCCGGCGCGGTCGACGGCGGCGGATCCCAGCGCGGGAATTCCGGGGCGCGGACGCGCGTCTGCGCCGCGCCGTTGCCGGGATCGACCCACGTCTTGCGCGCCGCTTCGGCCTCGACCTTGCGGATCGATTCCTCGAGCGCCAGACGCTCACGCGTGACGTCGTTCTCGCTCAGCGGCGGGTTAACGCTCCGCAGCTGCGCGACCAACGCGGTGCGCGCACGCTCATACAAGGCCCTGCGGGCGTCGCCGGTATTCTTCTCAAGCCCTGCGACTGCGCGGGCTATCAGTGGGTAGTAGTCGGCCATCGGTATCCAGCATACCTTCTTCGCCCCCCGATTTCCGCTTTAATTCTCAAATGGGTTAGTCACCAGAATCGTGTCCTCCCGCTCCGGGCTGGTCGACAGGAGCGCCACGGGGCAACCTACCAACTCCTCGACCCGGCGTACATATTTGATCGCGGATGCAGGCAGTTCGGCCCAGGACCGCGCCCGGGCGGTCGGGGCCTGCCAGCCCTCGATGGTCTCATAGATCGGTTCCACCCTGGGCCTGGGCGTGTTCCCCCGCCGGAAGATAGTCGATCTCCCGGCCGTCCAGGCGGTATCCGACGCACACTTTGATCTCGTCGATCCCGTCCAGGATGTCGAGCTTGGTCAAAGCCAACCCGTCGATACCACTGGTGCGGACGGTCTGGCGCACCAGCACCGCATCGAACCATCCACAGCGCCGGCGCCGGCCGGTGACGGTTCCGAACTCGCGACCACGCTCGCCGATCATGTCCCCGATCGGGTCGCCCTGCGGCAGTTCGCTCGGGAACGGCCCGCTGCCGACCCGGGTGGTGTAGGCCTTGCAGATGCCCAGCACGTAGCCGATGGACGACGGTCCCATTCCGGACCCGGTCGCAGCCTGGGAGGCCACGGTGTTGGACGACGTCACGTAGGGATAGGTTCCGTGATCGATATCGAGCAGTGCGCCCTGCGCACCCTCGAACAGGATGCGCTTGCCCTCGCGGCGCTTGTGGTCGAGCAGCAGCCACACCGAATCCATGTAGGGCAGCACCTTCGGCGCGATCTCCTTCAACTGCTGCGACAGCGCCGCGGCCGAGACCTCCTCGATCCCAAGCCCGCGCCGCAGCGCATTGTGGTGGGTGAGCAGCCGCTCGATCTTGCGGTCGAGCGACGGCAGGTCGGCGAGATCCATCAGGCGGATGGCGCGGCGGCCGACCTTGTCTTCATAGGCCGGGCCGATGCCGCGGCCGGTGGTGCCGATTGCGATTCGCCGCGCTCGCGGATTCGCGCGCCACGTCGAGTTGCTGGTGCAGCGGCAGGATCAAGGTCGCGTTCTCCGCGATGCGCAGGCTGTCCGGCGTGACCGCGACCCCCTGCCCTCGGAGCCGCTCGATCTCCTCCAGCAGTGCCTTCGGATCGAGCACCACGCCGTTGCCGATGACCGACAACTTGCCCTGGCGCACCACGCCCGACGGCAGCAGCGACAGCTTGTAGGTATTGCCGTCGATGACCAGCGTATGGCCGGCATTGTGGCCGCCCTGGAAGCGGACGACGATGTCGGCCTGCTCGGACAACCAGTCGACGATCTTCCCTTTGCCTTCGTCCCCCCACTGGGAACCGACCACGACAACGTTGGCCACGAGCCGCCCTTTCCCGTAACGGCGCGATAAAAGCGCATTTCAACAGAGATTGGCCTGACCATCAGGCGATCCCGGGATAATAGATGCCGCCCCGCCAAGCAAGATGGCGTTACCGCCGAGACATCGCCGCCGGGCGGCCGTCCCCTTGGTGAGCGAGCGCCCTGCCCCCGTTCATCGCACAGCCTCTGGGCAGCGATTCCGCTCTCCCGATGGCAATCCCGCGGCAACTTCGCGGCGAATGCCTCCGCCCGGCCGGCGGTGTGCTATAGTGGCACACCGACATCGTCGTCGGGCATCAGGAACCATAATGGGGAATTTTCATGTTGCGCATCGCTACGCTGCTGGCCGTCCTTGTCATCACCACTCCTTCGGCGTTCGCCGAAGCCAACAGCGATTGCGCGTCGGACAACCACGAAGTGGCAATCCCCGCCTGCACGCAGCTGATCCAGAAGAACCCGAAGGACGCGACCGCCTACTACAACCGCGGCATCAGCTATCGCGAGACCGGCAAGCTCGACCTCGCGATGGCCGACTACACGCGGGCCATCGAGCTCAATCCGAAATATTTCGAGGCGCTACAACAACCGCGGGAATCTCTTCATGGCACGCGGCGACAACAAGCGCGCCCTGCAGGAATTCGATGCGGCTATCAAGATCAATCCGCGATATGCGATCGCGCACAACAATCGCGGCGAGGCGTTCGAGAATATGAGCCAGCTCGACGATGCGATGGCCGCCTACAACATGGCGATCGACATCAATCCGCGCTACGCGCGCGCCTATGCCAACCGCGGCGACATCTGGCGCAAGAAGGGCAATCGCGACAACGCCATCGCCGACTACCGGCATGCGCTGAGCATCGATCCGGACAACAATCTTGCCAGGGCCGGCCTCAAGATCCTGGGCGAGAGCCCCTGACGTCCGACGTGAAAAATGGGGATTTCCATGTTGAGGATTGGAACGCTCCTGACCGCTCTCGTCATCGCCACTCCGGCGCTGGCGGAAGCCAATCGCGACTGCGCATCGGACAATCATCCGGTGGCGATCAGAGCCTGCACGCAACTGATCAAACAAAATTCCCGCAACGCCATCGCCTACTACAATCGCGGCATCAGCTATCGTGAAACCGGCAAGCTCGATCTGGCGCTTGCCGACTACAATCGGGCCATCGAGATCAACCCCCGATATTTCGAGGCGTACAACAACCGGGGCAACATCTACATGGCACGCGGGGACAACAGGCGCGCTTTGCAGGAGTTCGAGCGGGCCCTGAAGTCAATCCGCAATACGCCATCGCCCACAACAATCGCGGCGAAGCGTTCGAGAACATGAACCAGCTCGACGACGCGATGGCGGCCTACAACCGCGCAATCGAGATCAATCCGCGCTATGCGCGGGCCTACGCCAACCGGGGCGACATCTGGCGCAAGAAGGGTCAGCGGGAGAATGCGATCGCGGACTACCGCTACGCCCTGAGCCTCGACGCGAGAAACAACTTGGCGTTGGCCGGGCTGAAAACCCTCGGCGTCAGCGCGAGCGCATCGGTACCTGCGACGCCACCACCGGGGGCGGGACAATTGAATCGACGCCAGGTTCTTCGCAGGAGCGGACGGAGCGTCCGCCGCAACAACAAGCCCGCACGACACCGTCTACACCGCCATCGTCCCAGCCGCGCGAAAGAGGAGGAAGCACGGGCACCGGCTTCTTCGTGTCGTCGCAAGGCCATGTCCTGACCAATCACCACGTCATCGAGAGCTGCAGCGATAATATCGTCGTGGCGCTGGAAGGTTCGACCTCGCAATCCGCGCGCGTCATTGGCCGCGATTCGAAGAACGATCTTGCCCTGCTGACGACGACCGGGCTGAAACCCAGCGCAGTGCCGAACCTGCGCATGGGCGCGCGGCTCGGAGAGAGCGTCTTCGTCTACGGATTTCCGCTCGCCGGCTTGCTTGCAAGCTCGGGGAATTTCACCATCGGCAATATCACCGCCGTCGCCGGCCTGGGCGACGACACCACGATGATCCAGATGTCGGCGCCGGTTCAGCCCGGCAACAGCGGCGGCCCGGTGCTCGACCAGAACGGCAACGTCATCGCGGTCGTGGTGTCGAAATTGAATGCGCTCAGGATCGCAAAGGTGACGAGCGACATTCCGCAGAACGTCAACTTCGCGATCAAATCCCTGATCGCGATGAGCTTCCTCGAAGCCGGTAACGTCGCGCGCATCGGCGACGGCCAGCACCACAAAGCTCGAGACCACGCAGATCGCCGAGCGAGCGCGGGCGTTCACGGCGCAGATCAGGTGCAATTGACGCTGCCGCCGCGCGCGGGCCGCCGGTCTTACTACTTCCGGCCGACAAGCTCCCGCGCCTGCTCGATCACCGCCGGCGGCGTCGCATAGACGCGCGTGAGCATCTCGTTGATGGCGGTGCCCGGCACCGGATCGATCTCGATACCGGTCTTGCGCGCGTCGGCGATCGCTTCGGGATCCTTGAGCATCGCGAGATAGGCGTGCCGCAGGATTGCGATGCGCTCGGCTGGCACCTCCGCCGGCGCGAACATCGGCCAGGCCATCGCCTGCGCCGCCAGCAGCAGTTCGAGGATCTGCCGCTGCTCGGTGTCTTTCGCGAGGTCCATGACCAACGGCACCTGGGGAAGCTCCGGCACCTTCGACGTTCCCATCTGCACCAGCAGATTCAATTCGCCACGCTTGAACATCGCCATGCCGTCATTGCGGAACGCCGACCACGACCACGAGCCGCGCCCGTCGGTTTCCCTGCGCTCGATCGCCAGCGACATTTCCGCGCTGCTGCGATAACCCGACAGGGTTCGAAACCGCGTGCCAAGGAGCTTGTTCAACGCATTCGGAAACGTGACGCCGTCGCCGCCCGACGCAGCCAGAACGACTTCGCGCTTCCTGGCATCGTCGAGCGTCTTCACGCCGGTGTCGGCGCGCACCGCGATGACGGAGACCTCCTGGCTGGTCGAGCCGATCCAATGCAGCTTGAGCGGCTCGAAGCGCACGCCCTGCCCGCCGATCAGCGGCTCAATGGCCACGCCACGTGCAATAAGCGCGAGCGCGGTGCCGTCCTTGGGGGCCAGATTGGCGACATGGTTGGACGCGGCGAGCGTGCCGGCGCCCGGCATGTTGCGGACGATCACCGTCGGATTACCGGGGACGAAGCGCGGGAGATGCCGCGCCAGGAAACGCGCGTTGGTGTCATAGAGACTGCCCGGCTGGTGACCGGAATAGATCGTCACCGTCTTCCCGGCGTAGAAATCCTGCGCAATGGAAGCCGACTGCAGTGCAAGAATGGCGCCGAACGCCGCGATCGCAATCTTGAGCCTGGCCAGCGGCATGGAGATTCCCTTCCCTCTTGTTGATTGGCGCCGCTATTTCCGTCCGGCGAGCTCGCGCACTTTTTCAATCACCGCCGGCGGGGTCGCATAGATGCGCTTGAGCATCGCGTTGATCGCTTCGCCGGACACCGGCGCGACATCGACGCCGAGCTTCTTGGCATCGGCGAGGGTCTCGGGGTCCTTGAGCATGTCGAGATAGGACTTGCGCAGGAGCGCCACCCGGTCCGGCGGGACCTCGGCCGGCGCGAACACCGGCCACGCCATCGCCTGCCCAGCCAGCAGCAGTTCGAGCACCTGCCGCTGTTCCTCGGTCTTGGCGTAATCCATGACCAGCGGTACCTGCGGAATGTCCGGCGACTTGGCCGCCGCCATCTGCACCAGGAGCGTGAGCTCGCCGCGCTTGAGCATCGCCATGCCGTCGTTGCGGAAGCTCGCCCACGACCACGAGCCGCGTCCGTCAACCTCGCGCCGCTCGACCGCCAGCGTCATCTCGGCGCCGCTGCGGTAGCCCGAGACGACCTTGAACTTCGTGCCGAGCAGATTGTTCAGCGTGGTCGGAAACGTAACGCCGTCGGTGCCCGGAGCGGGACCTGCGACCACGACCTCGCGCGTCTTCACGTCATCGAGGGTCTTCACGCCGGTGTCGGTGCGCACCGCAATGACGGAAACCTCCTGGCTCGTGCTGCCGATCCAATTCAGCGTGAGCGGCTCAAAACGCACGCCTTGACCGCCGAGCAGCGGCTCGATCGACATGCCACGCGCAATAAGCGCGATCGTGGTCCCGTCCTTGGGCGCGAGGTTCGCGACGTTGTTCGCGGCTGTCAGCGTGCCGGCGCCCGGCATGTTGCGGACGATCACCGTCGGATTGCCGGGAATGAAGCGGGCGAGATGGCGCGCGACAAAGCGGGCATTGGTGTCGTAAAGGCTGCCCGCCTGGTAGCCGACCACGAGGGTCACGGTCTTGCCGGCGAAGAAATCCTGCGCTGATGCGGACGATGCTTGCAGACAGACGGCGACAAGCATCGCCGCCAAACGAAATTGTACTCCAGTCACGCGTCCTCCGCTTCTTGTTATTCGCCCTTGATATTCGCCGCCTTGATGATCGGCCACCATTTCTTGATCTCGGCCTCCTGGAATGCGGCGAGCCCCTGCGGCGTCTGCTGCTCGGGCGTGGCAACATCGAGACCGAGTTCGGCGAAGCGCTTGCGCACCGCCGGATCGGCGAGCGTCTGCACCATCGCGCTATTGAGCCGCGCGAGCACATCCTTCGGCAAGCCCCGCGGACCGAAGAAGCCGAACCAGCCGGACATATAGAGACCGGGCACGCCGCTCTCGTCCGAGGTCGGAATGTCCGGGATCGCCGCCGAACGCTGCGGCGACAGGTTCGCGAGCACCTTGACCGTTCCGGCTTGCACCTGCGGCAGCGTGACCGCGGCCTGCACCACCAAGAGGTCGACCTGGCCGGAGATCAGGTCGGTCATCGCCGGGCCGGCGCCACGATACGGAATGAACTGCACCTTCTGGCCGGTAGCCTGCTCGAACAGGAGGCCGGTCACCTGCGCCGCCGCGTTCTGGTTGACGAAGGTGATCTTGCCGGGGTTCGCCTTCATCCAGGCGACGAGGTCTTTCAGGTTGTTCGCCGGCAGATTCTTCTTGGCGACCATGAGCTGCGGATTCACGGACAGGAGTCCGATCGGGTCGAAATCCTTCTGCAGGTCGTAGTTCAATTTGTAGATGATGCTGCCGACATGGGTGTCCCATTGTCCGATGTCGATGGTGTAGCCGTCAGGTTGCGCACGCGCGACGCGCCCGACCGCGATCGAGCCGCCGGCGCCGCCGACGTTCTCGGTCACCACCGGCTGGCCGAGCGGACCGCGCATCCGGTCCGCCATGATGCGCGCGATGGCGTCGGTCGAGCCGCCTGGCGGGAACGGCACGACCAGCGTGATCTGACGCGATGGAAAGGCTTGTTGCGCGTGAACGCCGGCAATGGCGGCGCAGGCGAGAAGCAAAGCAGAAGCGGCTATCCTCAGCATTCTCATCCTCCCAATTTTTTGTCTGCAATTAGGAGGATGATAGGCCGTCCTCTGGCGGCGGGTGAAGGGGCAAATCGCCTCGGAGGCCAGCTTGAATTGAGCGCTGTCCAGAGCACACGCGTGCCGCAACCAGCCCGGCCCCGTTCATTGGCGTGGCGACGCCGGGGAATCAAATTCCGATTGCACGCGCGGGCGATCGCAGGCAGCTTGGCATTGGGCGGCAACGGAGAAATTTCGCAATGCGCTTGCTACTGTCGATCAGCCTGACACTCATGATGGGCGGAACCGTCATCGGCTTCACGAGCACCGCCGCCGAGGCGCAACGCTATCGCGTCGTGTGTGTGGCGCCCGGCAACCCGGCCTGCCGAACCGCCTGCGGCAGCAACACCCATACGGTCGTATGCTTCGCGCAGATGCAAAACGGCCGTTGCTTCCGCTATTGCGGTCGGCCGCGCTGATAATTGCCGCTGCGAAGTAGCGCTTCAGCCTTAAAACTTCAGCATCCGCGCCGACTGCACCTGCGGCAGCGCACGCACCTTGGCGAGCGCCGATCAGAAGGCCTTGGGGAGATTTGCCTCCTTGAGAATTCCGTTGGCGGTAAATCGTGACTTCAGCTTACGGTCCACAGTTACGCGGATGCCGCTGCGAGGATTCCATCATATTTCGTGATCGCCGCGACCCTGCCGCTTGAGTTCGTAGCCGGCTTCCCGCAGCAACCGGATCACGTCGCGGTAGTAGTCGGCCATTTGCGGAGCACTACTCGGCCGCGGTCAACCGGTCGCTCGCGCGGGCAACGATTTCGATCGATGCCGGAAGGTCCGACACACCGTTCTCTTCGAGCAGATCGAGGATCATGCCGGGAAGCTTGGCCCGCAGCAATTCGATACTGTCGGCCTCGGTGACAAGGCCCCTGATATCCTGGGTCGTGGCCACCCACACAGCCGCTTCCGGGTCCCAGTCGGCATGAACGACAATCGGCCTAGCCATGGCGTGCTCCTTCAACCGCATCATAGCCAATCGCGGCGGCCTTAGCAGCCGCTAAAACCGCAGCACCCGCGCCGACTGCACCTGCGGCAGCGCACGCACCTTGGCGAGCACGTCCGGCGGCATGACGCCGTCGATCTCGATCAGCGCGACCGCATTGCCGCCGGGCGCTTCACGGCCGACATGGAAGGTCGCGATGTTGATGCCGGCGTCGCCCATCGTCGAGGAGAACTTGCCGATGAAGCCCGGCTTGTCGAAATTGGTGATGTAGACCATCGAGGGACCGAACTCCGCGTCCATGCGGATGCCCTTGATGTTGACGATGCGCGGGCGGCCATCGGCGAACACGGTGCCCGAGACATGCCGCGACTGCCGCTCGGTCGTCACCGTCACCGTGATCAGGCTGTCGTAGTCGCCTGCCGCTTCGCGCGTCACCTCTTCGATCACGATGCCGCGCTCCTTGGCGACCACCGGCGCGGAGACCACGTTGACGTCCTGCAGCATCGGCCGCAGCAGGCCGGCGATGGCGGCCGAGGTCAGCGCCTTCGTATTCATGGCGGCGACGTGGCCTTCATAGGCGATCTGCACCTTGGAGATCCCGGTCTCGGTGAGCTGGCCGGCAAACGAACCAAGCTTTTCCGCCAGCGCCACGAACGGCTTGAGTTTTGGCGCCTCTTCGGCGGAGATCGACGGGAAGTTGACAGCGTTCGAGATCGCGCCGTTGAGCAGGTAGTCGGACATCTGCTCGGCGACCTGCAGCGCGACGTTCTCCTGAGCCTCTGACGTGGAGGCGCCGAGATGCGGCGTACAGACCACGTTGGGGTGGCCGAACAGCGGATTCTCCGTCGCCGGCTCTTCCACGAACACGTCGAAGGCGGCGCCTGCGACGTGTCCGGAATCGAGCGCCTTGCGCAGTGCGGCTTCGTCCACCAGTCCGCCGCGCGCGCAGTTGATGATGCGCACGCCCTTTTTCATGGTGGCGATCGAGGCCGCGTCGACGATGTTCTTGGTCTTGTCGGTGAGCGGCGTGTGCAGCGTGATGAAGTCCGCGCGCTTGAACAGCTCCGCGAGTTCGACCTTCTCAACGCCGAGGTCGCGCGCGCGCTCCGGCGACAGGAACGGGTCGAATGCGATGACCCGCATGCACAGCCCCTGCGCGCGGTCGGCGACGATCGATCCGATATTGCCGCAGCCGATCACGCCGAGCGTCTTGTTGGTGATCTCGACGCCCATGAAGCGGTTCTTCTCCCACTTGCCGGCCTGGGTCGAGGCGTCGGCCTGCGGGATCTGCCGCGCCAGCGCGAGCATCATGGTGATGGCGTGCTCGGCGGTGGTGATCGAATTGCCGAACGGCGTGTTCATCACGATCACGCCCTTGGCGGTGGCGGCGGGAATCTCGACATTGTCGACGCCGATGCCGGCGCGGCCCACCACTTTCAACTTGGTCGCGCGCTCGAGCAGCTTGGCGGTCACCTTGGTGGCCGAGCGGATCGCGAGACCGTCGAAGTCGCCGATCATCTCGGCGAGCTTGTCCTTGTCGCTTCCGAGCTTGGGCTGAAAGACCGTGTCGATGCCGCGGTCCTTGAAAATCTGGACGGCGGCGTCGGAGAGAGCGTCGGAGATGAGAACTTTGGGGGCCATGGCTTTGAATCCGATCTAACGATGGTCCTTTGCTCGCGTCATGCGCGGGCTTGCACCGCGCGCATCCATCATCGCTGCAAGAGAGATGGATTGCCGGGTCAAGCCCGGCAATGACGACGGCGACTACGCCGCCTTCGGCAGCGCTTCCTTGGTCTTGGTGAAGGCCCAGTCGAGCCACTGCGTGAGTGCCTCGACGTCGTTGGCCTCGACGGTCGCGCCGCACCAGACGCGAAGCCCCGGTGGCGCATCGCGATAGGCGTCGATGTCGTAGGCGACGCCCTCCTTCTCCAGCGCCGCGGCGAGCGACTTCACGAACGCCGCCTGTGCGTCGGCGCCAAGCGCGGTCACCGTGGGGTCGACCACCTTCAGGCACACCGAGGTGTTTGACCGGGTCGAGGAGTCCTTCGCGAGAAAATCAATCCAGGACGAACGCGCGACCCAGTCGGCAATCACCTTGGTGTTGGCGTCGGCGCGCGCGATCAGGCTCTTGAGGCCGCCGGCCGATTTCGCCCACAACAGCGTGTCGAGATAGTCCTCCACGCAAAGCATCGACGGCGTGTTGATGGTCTCGCCTTCGAAAATGCCTTCGATCAGCTTGCCGTTGTTGGTCAGCCGGAAAATCTTCGGCAGCGGCCACGGCGGCACATAGGTCTTGAGCCGCTCGACCGCGCGCGGCGACAGGATCAGCATGCCGTGCGCACCCTCGCCGCCGAGCGCCTTCTGCCATGAGAAGGTCACGACATCGAGCTTGGAGAAATCGAGGGCCTGCGCGAAGCAGGCGGACGTGGCGTCGCAGATCGTGAGGCCCTGCCGGCTTGCGGGGATCCAGTCGGCGTTGGGGACGCGCACGCCCGAGGTGGTGCCGTTCCAGGTGAACACCACGTCGGTCGCGAAATCGACCTTGGACAGATCGGGAAGCTCACCGTAGCCGGCCTTGAGCACGGTCACGTCCTTGAGCTTGAGCTGCTTGGCGACGTCGGTCACCCAGCCCTCGCCGAACGATTCCCAGGCCATCATGGTGACCGGACGCGCGCCGAGCAGCGACCACAGCGCCATCTCGACCGCGCCGGTGTCGGACGCCGGCACGATGCCGATCCGGTAGTCGGCGGGAACTTCGAGCACCTCGCGGGTGAGATCGATGGCGCGCTTGAGCTTCGCCTTGCCGATCTTCGAGCGGTGGGAGCGTCCGAGAACTGCGTCAGTGAGGGATTGCAGGCTCCATCCGGGGCGCTTGGCGCAGGGGCCGGAGGAGAAATGCGGCACGGCAGGCCGCGTGGCGGGCATCATATTGGCCATAGTCTATCCTTCCAGATAGATGCCCCTCGGTGGGGAGGGGTGTCCCGCCGCCGGAGATAAGGAAGTGCCGCCGCGCCGTCAAGCGCCTCGGCCCAACACTGTGAAGGAGATGGGTAGCGGGCCGGACGGCCGGGCCCGGTCAGAACTTGAAGCCGGCGCCGATGCGTGCGGTGTCGAGTTGTGCCTTGATGCCCTCGGCCTCCGGAGAGCCAATGTACTCGATATTCGCCGCGCACAAAGAAATTGGGCGTCACCAGCAAGTCGACGCCGAGGCCGGCCGACCAGCCCTAGATGAAGGTCGCGTCCTTCGCCTCGGTCGGTTGAAAGTTGAACGGAACGGCAGGGTCGTGCACGGCGTGTCGGATAGCCGCCCGGCGGAGGTTCCACGCCCGAGACCCGCGCGGTGCGCGTGATGTCGGCGCGGCCGACGGCGACGCCGAGCGTCCCGTACGGAAGGAAATTGCCGGCGACCCAACCGCCGCGGACGCGGCCGCGCCATAATCGGTGATGCGCATCGAAGCGTCGCCGTCGACATCACGATGTAGCTATTGCCGCCGGCGCTGACGGCCCGGGTGATCGGTGCACCGGCGCGCAAGGAAAAGAAGCTGCCGACGCGATTGTGGTGGATGACTCCAGGCCGACGATGGCGTCGCTCCCACTGCGTGTTGTATCCGACAAAGCCGCCGTAGCTCGTCCCGCGAAGGATTGGTCTTCCCGAGCACGCCCCATTCGGACGGATGTTGCTGGTTCTCCAGCGCCGTGGTGCGCAGCAGGTAGGTGATCAGCTGCTGAGTTGCGCCCGAAAAGTCCATGCGTGGCGCTGCTGTGCCGAGCTGGCCGCCGACGTAGAAGCCCGCCCAGCGCGCGTATGTCGGCTTCGCCGGGATGAACGGCGACGAACCGCGCAGCGTCGGCATATCGAAGTCCTGAGCGCCCGCGTGCGAAGCAAATCCAAGCAGGCAAAGAGCAACCAACAAACGGCGCATGACGGTCCCTTTGATTCGCGCAGATACTCACCCGCGACCGTCATCATGATTGATTAACCTTAATGAGCGGTTAGCTCCGCCCTCGCCGATGCTTTACGCGGCGCAATCTTCCCGATGCTGAAAAAGCAAACGGCGCGGGAAGCTCCCGCGCCGTTTCAATGTTGGTACGCGCTGTCGTTCAGCCGCGACGCATCAGCGGCGCTTGGTAGACAGGCTCGGGCTGCAGCATCCACCGCACGCCAAACTTGATGTCGTGCGACGTGATGTCCTTGAACTGCATCGGATTGTAGACGTTGTTCGTGCCGTCAAAAGCGATGATGTCGCCGCTGAGGCCGCTGCCTAGATTGACGTAGCGGTACGCCAATTCGACGCTGAAGGAGCGAGTCACCTCGTAACCAAGTCCAGCATGCAGCGCCCACGCGAAGTTCGACTTCGACGCGGCATCGGCGTAGGCCATCGTCGGGAAGCCGGTGGCACCCGGGCCACTGATACCGGCATCGCGGAAGCTGTGAATTGTCACGCTACTCCAGCCAACACCGGCACCGATGAAGGGCGTGACGCACCACCAGGTGCCAAGATCGAGATAGGCGTTGGCCAGAACCAGCCACTCCGACTTCTTGGCGGTATAGTTGTTGAATCGGGCGCCGACACCGTCGTTCCAGGTATCTAAGCCATGGAAGCCGGTTTCGCCGCGGTATTCACCCGTGACGTCGAAACGGAACCAGCTGTTCCACTTGTAACCGGCACCGATACCGAACAGCATGCCGGCTTCAAAATTCTTGTCGCGAATGACCAGCTGCGGCGTTCCCGGAAACAAAACGTTGTCGAGCGTTTTGACCTGCTGATTGGTCATGCCGATATCGCCGCGCAGGTACCAGCCACCCACATCGGCAACCACCGGCGGCGGGGCAGGAAAATCAGCGGCGGTCGCCGCGTCGTCGTAATCAATGCGGTCGCAGCTCCGGCGAACGCCAACATCTTACTCGGACCCATGACTTCGTCCTCTCGTCCAGCGGGGCAACGGCCCTACGCAAATGAACCAACGAGGCGAGGATCGCAGACAACGGTTAAATGGGACTTAACCTTACTTCTTAACCGCGAATATTCATCAAGGTGAATTTCGCACGCACGGTTCCACCAACGCGCGTGCGCACATCACGCGTCGCGGTAACCTTTGTTAACGAAGGATGACGACGCCGCTTTCGTTGCGCGGGCGCGCGGCAGCGCCGGATTCGAGTCGGCAGATCTCAATCGTGGCTGTCGTCGAGCTTGCCGATGTGATGCTGCGAGTACAGTTCGACGCCGAGCTTCGCGACGAGTTCAAGCTGCGTCTCCAGGAAGTCGATGTGGTGTTCTTCGTCCTTCATCAACTTCTCGAACAGGTCGCGCGTCACGTAGTCCTTGACCGAGTGACAGTGGGTCGCAGCTTCCTCGTACAACGCGCGCGCCGAATATTCGGCGGCGAGATCACAATCGAGCACCTCTTTCACATTCTGTCCGATGTGAAGCGGATCGAGCACCTGCATGTTGGGAAAGCCGTCGAGGAAGATGATGCGATCGATGATCTTGTCGGCGTGCTGCATCTCCTCGATCAATTCCTTGCGCCAATATTTGGCGAGGTCGTTGTAGCCCCAGTTGCCGAGCAGCCGGTAATGCAGCCAGTACTGATTGATGGCGGTCATCTCGTGCCGCAGCCCGCGATTGAGATATTCGATGACCCGTGCGTCGCCCTTCATGGTCCGCGTCCCGTGCTGGATGATGGTTTTCGCCCTGCCGGCGGGTGGGGCTCTCGCTATGGCGACCTTCTGAACCGCCAAGCCAGTTTAGTAATGCTCTAATCTGGACGCAGTTCCCGCGCTGCACAAGCCGGAAACGCCGGGGCGAGCTAAACATCAGTGAATAATTGAGAAATTCGGCGCGCTATTCGCCGTTGGCGTGGCACGGGCAGCCGCCAGCGGCGGCGACGGCCTCATCCATGATGCGGCGGATGGTGCGGGCGCAACGTCCACATTGCGGGCTGCAGCCGAGGCAACCGTAAACCTGACCGGCGGTGCGCGGAGGCTCCGAACCATTGACCGCCGTACGGACGTCGCGGTCACTGAGCACGTTACAGGAGCAGACGATCATGGACGCAGCGCTTCCTCTAGTGCCCCGTTTCCGAAGTTCGTGATACGCCGCAGCACACTCGCACACGAACTTCGGAAACAAAGGGGCACTGACAACTCTTTAAATCTAGTGCCGCTTTTCGATTTGAAGTTCCTAGTCGAATTTGCCGCAACTGCAGTAGGAACTTCAAATCGGCGGCACTAGCCCGGCTAATTGGTTGTTTCTGAAACCATCGATACTGCAGCCGATACCGTCAGGCCAAGAAAAATCGACGTTTTTAAACGTATTCCAATCTGTGGGCGCGGTATTGTTAGCGCCCCGCAAATACCAGCCAATTCAATGGTTTGACCGGCGCTCAGGCCGCAACACGGTTAAGGGCTTCGACGATCCCGTCGACCACGTCCTCCACCAGCACCTTGTCGTCGCCCTCGCCCATCACCCGGATCACCGGCTCGGTGCCGGAGGGGCGGATGACCAGGCGGCCGTGGCCGTTGAGGCGGCGCTCGCCATCCTTGATGGCGCTGCGCACCTTGGCATTCTCCAACGGCTTGCCGCTCTTGTAGCGCACGTTCTTGAGGATCTGCGGCAGCGGATCGAAGCGGTGGCAGACTTCCGACACCCGCCGATCCAGTTTCTTGACCACCGCCAGCACCTGCAGCGCCGCGACGAAGCCGTCGCCGGTGGTGGTGTAGTCGGTCAGGATGATGTGGCCGGACTGCTCGCCGCCGACGTTGTAGCCGTGCTCGCGCATGTGATCGAGCACGTAGCGGTCGCCGACCGGCGTGCGCGCGAGCTTGAGCTTCAGCCCCCCGAGATAACGCTCAAGTCCGTAGTTCGACATGATCGTGGCAACGATACCAGGCTGCGTCAGGCGGCTGTCGGACTGGAAGCTTTCCGCGATCAACGCCAGCAACTGATCGCCATCGACGATATGGCCCTGCTCGTCGGCGATGATCACGCGGTCGGCGTCGCCATCGAGCGCGATGCCGATATCGGCGCGCATCTCGCGCACCTTGCGGCAGAGCTCCTCGGGCGAGGTCGAGCCGCAGTCGCGATTGATGTTGAAGCCGTCGGGCTCGACGCCCATCGCGATGACCTCGGCGCCGAGCTCCCACAGCGCTTCCGGCACGACCTGATAGGCGGCGCCGTTGGCGCAGTCGACCACGATGCGCAGCCCGTCGAGGCTCATGGTCCGCAACAGCGTGCGCTTGGCGAACTCGATGTAGCGGCCGGACGCGACTTCGATGCGCTTGGCGCGTCCGAGATCGCCGCTCTTGGCAAGCCGCTTGCCGAGGTCGGAATCCATCAGCGTTTCGATCTTGTTCTCGATCTCGTCGGAGAGCTTGTAGCCGTCCGGTCCGAACAGCTTGATGCCGTTGTCGTCGTAGGGATTGTGCGAGGCCGAGATCATCACACCGAGATCGCAGCGCATCGAGCGCGTCAGCATGGCGACCGCGGGCGTCGGCAGCGGACCGGTCTGAAACACATCGATGCCGACCGAGGTGAAGCCCGCGACCAGCGCGGTCTCGATCATGTAGCCGGACAACCGCGTGTCCTTGCCGATGAGCACGCGGTGGCGGTGCTCGCCGCGCTTGAACATCAGCCCGGCGGCCTGCCCGACCTTGAGCGCGAGCTCGGGCGTAATCACGCCATTGGCGCGGCCACGAATGCCATCGGTGCCAAAGTATTTGCGAGCCATGGAACTCCAACCCCTCCGCCGCTTCGGCACTTAAACCGGGCGCGGGGACCTAATTCAACGCCATATTTCTTAAAAAACGGCCGCATCCTTAAGGTCTTGGCGGACATGACAAAACGCACCGCCCGGCCGGGGCCGGCAGTGCGTCCTCCAGGCTCTGACACAGGTTAACGGGCCGGCTTCTTGTCCTGCGGCGATTTCGCGCGGCTGCGTCACGTTAACGGGATCGGACGCCGGAAACGTACCTTCCAGCCCGCTTTCAAGGGACTTATCCGCCCGATGGCGGCCGCGGTCCCTTTCTTCCTCGCGGGCTTCGTGACGACGCTTCCGGTCGATGTCCGCCTTGCGACACCACGTCGTTGGGAACGGCCCGATTTCGGTCGTTCATCGCAATTCTCCTGCCGTAGCCGGCCCCGAAACGGGCCGTTCACACAACAACGCGCAACATTGCAGAGCTGTTCCCCCGGCGGAACCCGCCGGATATTGTGGACCCCATGAATTCCATGCGCACCGTCACTTGCATCGAGGATCTGCGGCAGCTGTCACGCCGGCGCATCCCGAAGATGTTCTTCGACTATGCCGAGGCGGGCTCCTATGCCGAGGAGACGCTGCGCGCCAACCGCGCCGACATGGAGCGCATCCGGCTGCGCCAGCGCGTGCTGGTGGACGTCTCGCAGCGCGATCTCAGCACCACCATCATCGGCGAGCCGGTGCCGATGCCGCTCGGACTCGGGCCGGTCGCGCTGACAGGCATGCAACACCGCGACGGCGAGATCGCGGCATGCCGCGCGGCGCAGGCCGCCGGGCTTCCATATTGCCTGTCGACCATGTCGATCTGTTCGATCGAGGACGTGGCGGAGGCGGTCGACAAGCCGTTCTGGTTTCAGCTCTATGTGATGAAAGACCGCGGCTTCGTGAAGTCGCTGATCGAACGCGCCAAGGCGGCGAAATGCAGCGCGCTGGTGCTGACCATCGACCTGCAGGTGCTTGGCGAACGCCATTGCGATCGGAAGAACGGCTTGAGCGTGCCGCCGGCGATCCGGCTCAAGAACGTGCTCAACATCGCGACCAAGCCGGCCTGGGCGTGGGGGATGCTGCGCGGCAAGCGCAAGACCTTCGGCAATCTCGCCGGCTATACGCCGGGCGACGCCAATGTTGCGTCGCTGGCGTCGTGGATTTCCACGCAATTCGATCCCGCGCTGTCGTGGAAGGACGTCGAATGGGTCCGCAGCCTGTGGCCCGGCAAGCTGATCCTCAAGGGCGTGCTCGATGTCGAGGACGCACGGCTCGCGGCCAAGACCGGCGCCGACGCGATCGTGGTGTCGAACCACGGCGGGCGTCAGCTCGACGGCGCGCCGTCCTCGATCTCGGCGCTGCCGAAGGTCGCCGACGCGGTCGGCTCCGACATCGAGATCATGTTCGACGGCGGCATCCGCTCCGGCCAGGATCTCATGCGCGCGCTGGCGCTCGGCGCTCGCTCCTGCCTGATCGGGCGCAGCTACATCTTCGGGCGTCGGTGCCGGCGGGCAGGCCGGCGTCGCGAAGGCGATCGATATCATCCGCAGCGAGCTCGACGTGACCATGGCGCTGTGCGGCGTCAACCGCGTGCGCGATATCAATCGCAGCGTGATCGCGCAGGGGTGAAGACGGAAACGTTGGGTCGCGGCGAATTCGCCCCGCCTACAGCCGGTACCTCACCACCAGCGGCGCAGGGCTCGATTCCGGGACCGCCTCGCCGAAGCTCTTCACCGTCACCTTGTACATTCCGACGTTCTGGATCGCATCGCCGGGCAGCGTAGCCTGCAGCTCGTTGCGGCTGACGAATTTTGTTTCCAGCTCTCGTCCGTTCAGCATCACGCGGTGGAACGGCCAGAATCCCTGCCCCCTGAACCCGTAACGTGGCCGAATCTCCCTGTGTCACCGCCTCCGGCGTAACGCGGATGGTCTGCGACAGCTGCTGCCAGGAATTGAACTCGGGGATCGGGATTCACATAGCCGGTGAACTCGTGATTGACGACCTTGCCGTCCATCACAAGCATTTTGACGTTCTGGGTCATCCAGATGTCCTTGAGCGGGTCGCCTTCGACCAGAAACAGATCGGCGACCTTGCCGGGCTCGATGCTGCCGTAGTCGCGGTCCTTCCTGAAGGCGCGCGCCACGTTGATGGTGGCGGCCTGGATCGCCGCCATCGGCGGAACACCGGCCTCGACATCCATCACCAGCCCTTCATGCAAGGTCATGCCCGCCATGCCGCGCGGCGGATCGGAGCCTTCCTTCAGGATGCCGCCGGCCGCCACGAAGCGGCGGATGAATTCGTTGGCCTTTTGATAGCCGACCTTGGCCTGCTCCAGTTGCTCCGGCGTGTAACGCTTGAACAACTTCTCGGTCGTGTACTCAGTGATCACCCGCACGGCGGCCGGGAACCGCGCGTTCGGATTGGCGAGGATCTCCTGTTCGCGCTGCCAGAAGCGTTGCGCGCTCGGTGACAGGGGCCGCAGCCATTTCGCGATGGTCGGGGTCCAGGCGACCTTGTTCTCGACCATCGCCTTGATCACGGCGTCGAAGCCCTGGACCTCATACTGTGCGCCGGCCAATTCGGCGTCGATCTTGCCGGAGGTGCGCGCGATCGCGAGATTGTGCCGGCGGTCCAGATTGTCGATCGAGGAATAGCCGACCGACCAGATGTGCTCGATAGCGTCGATGCCGGCCCCGGCGTAACCGATGACGTCCCACGAATGGCCGGTCACGCCCATGCCAAGGCTGTGCGCCTCGTCGACAATGACCTTCACCAGTTCCGGCGTCAAAAATTCGCTGAGCTTGAGGACGTCATAGCCGTCCTGCTTCTTTTGCCGCACCACGGCCCGTGCCGCATCGGCATTCGGCACCGCGATGTAGCTGCGCCAGCCGCGTGAGCCTTCGGTTTCGAGCAGACCCTGGCGGGTGCCGATCGCCACGCCGGCCACCCACAGCCGTGGTCCGCGAATGCGGCCCGCGGCGGTGGCGTCGCGTTGCGCCAGTCCCCATGGGCCGTTCTGATGCGTTTCGATCTGCACGCAGGTGGTGACGCCGAGATGCAGATAAACTTCGGCCCAGAATGTTTCCCAGTGGCAGTGGCCGTCGATGAACCCGGGCAGGATGTGCCGGCCGGTCGCATCGACGACCTGCACGCCGGCAGGCAGTTGCACCTCGCCACGCCGGCCGATCGCCTTGAAGCGGCCGTTCTCGATCACGATGACGGCATTCTCGATCGGCGCGCGCCCGGTGCCGTCGATCAGGGTCCCGCCCTGGATGACAAGGTTCTGCGCCGTCGCGTCACTGAAAAGATTGGCGTCACCGAAAAGAAAAGCGGCACTGCACAGCAGCGCCGCGGCGAACCGCTTCACAAGCATGGCAACCTCCCTCACCCGCGTTCAAGCGCGGGCTGTTTATGCGGCTGATCCTAGCACATCTGCCGGCGCATTCTACGCATTGCGGTACGCGGCAAAGCTCCCTAGATTTCTGGCATGAAAATCCCCGGCCCCGACCATCCGATTGCGATCGAGCCGCATCCGCGGCGGGTGCGCGTCAGCTTCAACGGCCGCACCGTCGCCGACAGCACGCGCGCGCTGGTCCTGCGCGAGACGACCTACAAGCCGGTGTTCTATATTCCGCGCGAGGATGCCGACATGACGGCGTTCGAGCGCACCAGCCATTCGACGCATTGCCCTTACAAGGGCGACGCGTCCTACTACTCGATCCGCGCCGGCGACAAGCTCGCGGAGAACGCGATCTGGAGCTACGAGCAGCCGTTTCCGGCGATGGCCGAGATTTCCGGTTACCTCGCGTTCTATCCCAACCGCGTCGACGCGATCGAAGAAGTTATAACGCCGCTCCACGTAGGTGCGGTATTCCGCAATCGTCTCTGCCGGGAAACTTGGTCAGCGTGTTCGTCACGTATTCGGTGATCGCCTCGCCGTAATTCGGTGCGCCGACGTCGAAGCCGCGCTTGGTCGCTTCGTCGCGGTATTCGCTGGTCGCGATCATGGTCGAGATAGGCGTCGCGCAGGATGCGCGTCAGCTCGGCGGGAATGCCGGGCGGCGCGACCACGGCAAGCCCGAGCTTCTGCGGCGCCGCCAGCAATTCGAGCAGCGCCTTTTCCCGCGGATTTTTGACCAGGTCTTGCAGCAGCGGCACGCCGGGCTCCACATCGTAGAACTGCAGGATCGGCACCACCGCGCCCGACGCCAGCATGTCGGGGCGCAGACTCGCGCGCTGGCACATCACGCCGTCGGCTTCGCCGCGCTCGACCGCCAGCACCGCATCGGCGATGCCGGGATAGCCGCGCACAACCTTGATCGGCATGCTTTCGTATTTCGCCAGCACCTCCGGAATGATCGAATTCGACGTGGTCGAGCCGCTGCCGGCAATGATGATCTCGCGCTTGGCGTTCTTGAGATCGTCGAAGCTTTTGATGTTCGATGACCGGCGCATCCAGAGCACGAAATTGCTCGACGCCGAGCTGCCGATCCAGGTGAACTTGCGCAGGTCGTATTTGGTGTCGGCGGCGCTGATGATCGGCGCCAGCACGAAGCCCGAGCGGCCGGGCATGCCGAGCGTCAAGCCGTCAGGCCTCGCGACGCTATAGAGATGATTGCCGAGGATCAGCCCGCCGGCGCCCGGCATGTTGCGCGGCACGATGCCGGGCCCTCCCGGTATGTGCTTGCCGTAGAACTGGGCGACCAGCCGCATCTCGCTGTCGATGCCGCCGCCCGGCGGCTGGCCGGCGAACAGGGTGATGGTTTTCCCGCGGTAGTGGTCCTGGCCCGAAGCCGGCTGCATGGCAGCGGCCACCACCGCCAGGGCGACGACGAACGAAGTCCGCATGCTGCTCAACCAGAAGTTCGAAATGCCGGGCTGCAATCATACGCCGCGATCTGGAGCTGCGAAATCGGTCCGAAATATACCTGCGTGCCGTGGAACAGCCGGGAACAAGCAGCGTTTCCTCCGGATAGGCGGGCCGCACAGCCAGCAAGGAGGAGAATCATGCAAGTTCGCGACGCAATGAGCGACGATGTACAGATTGCCAGCCCGAACCAGTCCATCCGTGAGGCCGCAATCCTGATGGCGAAGATCGACGTCGGCGTATTGCCGGTCGGCGACAACGATCGCCTGGTGGGTATGATCACCGACCGCGACATCGCGGTGCGCGCGATTGCGCTCGGCAAGGGACCGGACACCAAGGTGCGGGACGTGATGAGCGAGGAGGTGAAATATTGCTTCGAGGAAGACGACGTCGACGAGGTCGCGCAGAACATGGCGGACATCAAAGTCCGCCGCCTGCCGGTCCTGAACAAGAGGCAAGCGCCTGGTCGGCATCGTCTCGCTGGGCGATCTCGCCATAGCGGACGGCCCCGCGAATGCCGGCGAAGCGCTCTGCAGCATATCCGAGCCGGGCGGCGCGCATTCGCAGTCCGGCCAAGGCGCGGCGCGGGCACGTTAGTCGTCCTTGTTGCAAGGCGACAAAGCGCGCGCCCCGGCTGCTTGCAGCGCCGGGGCGCGGGCAATAGGTTGTGAGCGCAATTTCTCAGGTGAGACATGCGCTCCGCGTTTGCCCTCGGCGTTTTTCTTCTTGCAGCGGTCACGCCTGTCGCGGCGCAGGACGACCGACGCGCTGGCGCAATTCTACGCCGGCAAGACGGTGACCATTTCGGTCGGCTTCAGCTCCGGCGGCATCTTCGATCTCTATGCGCGCATCCTCGCGCGCCACATCGGGCCAGCACATTCCGGGCAAGCCCAACGTCATCGTGCAGAACGTGCCGGGCGCGGGCGGCCGCCGGCTCGCCAACCTGTTCCAGAAGGTCGGCCCGCATGACGGCACCGCGATCGGCATCACCACGCCCGGCATCGTCACCGACCAGGTGATGCAGGCGGAAGGCGTGCAATACGACCTGCGCAAATTCCACTGGGTCGGCAGCCCGGCCGACGAGGTGAACGTGCTGTGGGTCTGGCACACGACGCCGGTGAAGACGCTCGCCGACGTGCGCGAGCGCGAGGTGCCGCTGAGCTCGACCGGCCAGGGCTCGCCCAATTATTTCGTGCCGCGCATCCTCAATCAGCTCATCGGAACGAAATTCAAGGTCATCACCGGCTATCCCGGCGCGAACGAGGCCGACCTCGCCATCGAGCGCGGCGAGGTGAACGGCCGCGTTTCCGGCTGGACCGGGCTCAAGACCACCAGCGACTGGGTCGCGGCCGGCAAGGTGAACGTGCTGGTGCAGCAGGGACTGCGCAAGGCGCCGGAGCTCAAGGACCGGCCGCTGCTGCCTGATGTCGGCACCAACGAGCGCGACAAGCAGGTGCTCGATTTCCTCTCGCTGGTGCCGGCGCTCGGGCGGCCGTTCTTCATGCCGCCGGGAACGCCGCCGGAGCGCGCCGCCGCGATCCGCCGCGCGTTCGAGCTGACCATGAAGGATGCCGGCTTCCTGGCGGAGGCGGCGAAGGGCAAGCTCGACGTCGCGCCGCTCTCCGGCGACGCGTTGCAGGCGATCGTGATGCGGAGCTTCGCGGTGTCGCCCGACGTGCTCGCGACCGCCAAGAAGGCGATGGAGTGACGATGATCACCCGCGGCGCCATCGACTGCGACATGCATCCGGCGGTGCCGAGCACCGCGGCGCTGCTGCCCTATCTCGACGACTACTGGCGCGACCAGGTCGTCAACCGCCACATCCACAAGCAGTCGTTCCATCTGCAGAGCTATCCGCCGAATTCGCCGCTGTCCTGCCGGCCCGACTGGCGGCCGAAGGACGGTCCGCCGGGCAGCGATCTCGAACTCGCTGCGCGCGCAGGCGCTCGACGCCTTCGGCTCGCGCATCGCGATCTGCAACACGCTGCACGGCGCGATCTCGCTGTTCAACGAGGACATGGCGGCGGCGCTGATCTCGGCGGTCAACGACTACATCGCCAAGGAATGGCTCGACCGCGAGCCGCGGCTGCGCGCCTCGATCCTGTTGCCGCTGCACAATCCCGATCTCGCGGTGAAGGAGATCGAGCGGCTCGCGCACGACAAGCGCTTCGTGCAGGTGCTGATGCCGGTCATGGGCGAGATGCCGCTCGGGCGGCGCATCTACTGGCCGATCTACGAAGCCTGCGAGCGGCACGGCCTCACCGTCGGCGTGCACGCCGGCAGCACCTACCGCACGTCGCCGACCGCGGCCGGCTGGCCGTCCTATCAGGTCGAGGACTACATCGCGCAGAGCGGCAGCTTCGAGAACCTGCTGCTCAGCTTCATCGCCGAAGGCGTGTTCCAGAAATTTCCCGACGCTGAAGCTCGTCTGCATCGAGTCCGGCTTCACCTGGCTGCCGACGCTGCTCTGGCGCATCAACAAGACCTGGCGCGGCGTGCGCGCCGAGGTGCCGTGGCTCGACCGGCCGCCGGCCGACATCATCCGCGAGCACGTGCGCTTCACGCTGCAGCCGCTCGACCTGCCGAAGGACGACCCGCAGAAGCTTGTGCGCACGCTCGAACACATCGGCAGCGACGACCTGCTCCTGTTCTCGACCGACTATCCGCACTGGCAGTTCGAGGGCGACAAGGTGCTGCCGGACGGCCTCTCCGATGCTATGATCGCGCAAGATTCTGGTCGACAACCCGCTCGCGGCCTATCCGCGCCTGCGTGAGGCCCAAGACACGGCGCCGGCCCAAAACAAGGAGGCAGTCCCATGAACATTCCGGTCCGGGACGTCACCGCCGCGCAGAAGCTCGCGATCGTCGACTGCGACATCCATCCGGTGCAGCGCGCCAAATCCGATCTCGCGCCGTTCATGGAGGCGCGCTGGCGCGAGCACATGGCGACCTTCGGCGGCCACATCCGGCAGGGCCTGTGGGCGGGCCAGAACGTCTATCCGCGCATGATGGCCGGCGGCCGGCGCAAGGACGCCTTCCCGCCCGGCGGCGGCGCGCCCGGCTCCGATCTCGAAACCATGCAGAAGCAGCACCTCGACGCCAACGGCGTCGAGGTCGGCATGCTGATCCCCGGCAACGGCTCGGGCTTCGAGGAGCGCAATCTCGACTACGGCGCGGCGCTCGCGCACGCCGTCAACGAGTGGCAGCTCGAATATTTCGTGCCGCAAGGAGCCGCGGCTGCGCGCCGGCCTCGTGGTGCCGCAGGAGAACGCGGCGGCCGCCGTCAAGGAGATCGAGCTGCGCGCGGCCGACCGCTCGTTCTCGCAGGTGCTGATCTCGCCGCGCGCCAACGAGCCGCTCGGCCGGCAGCGCTACTGGCCGATCTACGAGGCGGTCGAGGCGTCGGGCCTGCCGCTCGGCCAGCACAACGCCAACATCAACGGCGGGCATCCCTCCACCGGCTCCGGCTGGCCGACCTATTACATGCAGGAGCACTACGCCTTCCTGCCGCACCAGCAGGCGATGGTGGTGAGCATGATCATGGAGGGCGTGTTCGAGCGCTTCCCGAAGCTCAAGGTGGTGTCGATCGAGTCCGGCTACACCTGGGCGCCGGCGCTCGGCTGGCGCATGGACAAGCATTGGGAGCGCATGCGCAAGGAAGTGCCGCACCTCAAGCGCCCGCCGTCGGAATATCTGCGCGAGCATTTCTGGTACACGACCCAGCCGATCGAGGAGCCGGACGATCCCGCGCATCTCGTCGAGGTGATCGACTGGCTCGGCTGGGACCGCATGCTGTTCTCCACCGACTATCCGCACTGGGATTTCGACGATCCGCGCTACGCCATCAAGTTCAAGATGACGGACAAGCAGAAGGCCATGATGTTCCGGGACAACGCCAAGGCGTTGTACAGGCTTTCATGAGCCGTCACGTCGTCGCCACGGTCGACGAGATCGCGCCGGGAAACAGCAAGCTCGTCACCGTCAAGGGCCGCGAGATCGGCCTGTTCAACGTCGCCGGCAGTTTCTACGCGCTCGCCAACCGCTGCCCGCATGCCGGCGGCGCGCTCTGCGAGGGCGAGATCGTCGGGCTCGCGCAGTCGCGAAGGCCCCGGCGATTACAAGATCGTGCGCAAGGGCGAATTCCTGCGCTGCCCGTGGCACGGCTGGGAGTTCGAGATCGCGACCGGGCAGTCCTATTGCGACCCGAAGAACCTCGTCATCCGGCAGTATCCGGTGGCGGTCGCGCCCGGCGGCGAATTGGTGAAGGGCCCCTACGTCGCCGAGAC
The DNA here is from genome assembly GCA_963850705.1 of uncultured Alphaproteobacteria bacterium. Classification (GTDB taxonomy): domain Bacteria; phylum Pseudomonadota; class Alphaproteobacteria; order Rhizobiales; family Xanthobacteraceae; genus VAZQ01. The sequence goes on from CAWKMR010000026.1 coordinate 69,440, forward strand.
GTTCCCGGTCTCGGTCGAGGAGCAATACGTCGTCGTCGAGCTTTAGGGCGCCAGCCGTCCGATTTGACCTAGGTCATTTCCTCCTCCCGAAGGGCCCGCGATGATGCGCCAGCCGGTGCCTTGAGCCCGCGCTCCATGCATGCGCAATGCGCGAGGTGCGCCCATGGCGACACAGTCCATCGATGATCACGACCGCGCCGCCGAACGCGACCGCATGATCGAATCGCAGATCGCCAGCCGCGGCGTCGCAGACCGGCGCGTGCTCGACGCTATGCGCCAGGTTCCCCGCGAAGCCTTCGTCTCCGAGGGCCTTGAAGAATTCGCCTATGAGGACGCGCCGCTTCCGATCGAAGAAAAGCAGACGATCTCGCAGCCATATATCGTTGCCGTGATGATCGAGGCGGCCGAAGTCAAACCCGGCGATCGCGTCCTCGATGTGGGCACCGGCTCAGGGTATGCAGCGGCGGTGCTGAGCCGCATCGCGGGCAAGGTTTACACCATCGAGCGGCACCGCGCGCTGGTCGACGTGGCGACGAAGCGATTGACCGCGCTTGGCTATGGCAATGTCGAGGTGCGTCACGGCGACGGGACGCTGGGCTGGCCCGAAAATGCGCCGTACGACGCCATCATCGTTGCGGCCGGTGGACCGGAAATTCCGGAGGCGCTGCGTCAACAGCTCAAGATCGGCGGCCGCCTGGTCATCCCGATCGGCGCGCTCGGCTACGAGCAGAGGCTCGTCAAGGTCGTCCGCGACGGAGAGCACGCGTTTCATGAAGAGGATCTTGGATCGGTCATGTTCGTTCCGCTGGTCGGAGCGCAGGGCTGGGCAGAATCGGCCGACGCAAAAGGCCGGACCCGTTCGGAGCCGCGCGCTCCCGCGGTCCAACCGAAAGCCCCCGCGGCCTTGTTGCGGGAGGCGGCCGAGCCGCTGCCCGACTTCAATGACCCTGCGTTCGGCGCGCTGTTCGACCGGTTCGGAGGGGCGCGCGTCGTCCTGCTCGGTGAAGCGACGCACGGCACTTCGGAATTTTACCGCGCGCGAGCCGCGATCACCCGCCGGCTGATCGAACGGCACGGCTTCACCATCGTCGCGGCTGAGGCGGACTGGCCTGATGCCGCCGCCGTCGATCGCTATGTCCGTCACGCGGCACCGCACCTGGCAACCGGGCCAGCGTTTTTGCGCTTCCCGACCTGGATGTGGCGCAATGTCGAAGTCCGCGATTTCGTCGACTGGCTGCGCGCCCGTAACGCCAATATCGATGCGGCCTCCCGGGCGGGCTTTTTCGGGCTCGACATCTACAACATGAGCGCTTCGATTCGCGCCGTGATCGACTACCTCAACAAAGTCGATCCGGATGCAGCGCAGATCGCGCGCACCCGATATGGCTGCCTCACGCCATGGCAGCGGGATCCGGCGACCTATGGCCGTGCTGCGCTGTCGAGCGGCTATGCCAAATGCGAAGCAGATGTGCTCGCCATCTTGCGCGATCTGCTGGCAAAGCAGTTCGACTACGAGAAGAAGGACGGCGACAGTTTTCTCGACGCCGAGCAGAACGCAAAGCTTGTCGCCTCGGCGGAGCGATATTATCGCGCGATGTACTACGGCACGGCCGAATCATGGAACTTGCGCGACCGGCACATGTTCAGCACGCTGGAGCGATTGCTCGACTGGCGCGGCCGGGGCTCCAAGGCGATCGTGTGGGCGCACAACTCCCATATCGGCAACGCGGCGGCTACCGAGATGGGTCAGCTCCGCGACGAGATCAATATTGGTCAGCTCTGCAAGGAGCGCTTCGGCGATGAGGCCGTGCTCATCGGCTTCGGCACCGATCGCGGCACGGTGGCGGCCGCCACGGATTGGGACGGCGACATGGAGATCAAGCAGGTACGGCCGGCGCACCGCGACAGCTACGAGCGGCTATGCCGCGATACCGGCATCGGCGCGTTCATGGCGGACCTGCGAAGCGATCGCCCGTTGCGCGAGAGCTTGATGTATCCGCGTCTTGAGCGCGCCATTGGCGTCATTTACCGGCCGGAAACCGAGCTCGCGAGTCACTACTTCGACGCTTCGCTGCCCAAGCAGTTTGATGCCTACCTCTGGTTCCGCGAGACGCACGCGGTCACTCCATTGCCTGCAAAGGCCGAAGCCGGTGCTCCCGAGACCTATCCATTCGGTCTCTAGCCTTCGCAAGGCTGCCGCCCGCCGATACCTGCGTCCTAAAAAAATTTTCGGGCGTTGAACCAAATCGCACCCTCGCGCGACCAAGGGGGCCTTTCAGACCAGATTGCCAAGAAGAACAAGGAGAACGCGCGTGTTGAAGGATTGCCGCGGTCACCGGCTTACCGGAGCCACCGAGAAGAGCCTGCCTCACTACGAGACAGCGCTGCGCGAGCTCAATCTGTTCATCAACGATCCGGTCGCGAGCGTCGACAAGGCGATTGCCGAAAGTCCGGATTTCGTGATGGCGCACGCGCTGAAGGCGTGGCTGAACCTGCTCGGCACCGAGCCGGCCGGCATTCCGGTCGCCCGCGCGGCTCTCGACGCCGCCTGGAAGCTTCCCGCCATGGCGCAGGAACAGGGCCACCTCACCGCCATCGGCCATCTGATCGACGGCCGCTGGCATGCGGCCGCGCAGGTCATGGAAGACGTCGCGATCGAATGCCCGCGCGATCTGCTCGCGCTCCAGGTCGGCCACCAGCTCGACTTCTTCCGCGGCGAAGCGCGCATGCTGCGCGACCGCATCGCGCGCGCGCTGCCGGCCTGGTCGAACAGCGTGCCGGGCTACCACGTGATGCTCGGGATGCACGCCTTCGGTCTCGAGGAGACCGGCGACTACATCGCCGCCGAGGTTGCCGGCCGCACCGCGGTCGCGCTCGACGGGCGCGACGCCTGGGCGCAGCACGCGGTCGCGCATGTGATGGAGATGCAGGGCCGCCAGCAGGAGGGCATCGCCTGGATGACGGGCAACACCGAGGGCTGGTCGCGCGACAACTTCTTCGCAGTCCACAACTGGTGGCACGTCGCGCTCTATCACCTCGATCTCGGCAACACCGAAGAGGCGCTCAAGCTGTTCGACGGCCCGATCTACGGCGCGAAGTCGCGCGTGATCCTCGAGATGATCGACGCCTCGGCGATGCTGTGGCGGATGCATCTGCGCCGCATCGACGTCGGCGATCGATGGCAGGCCGTGGCGGACGCCTGGGAGCCGATCAAGGACGCCGGCAACTACGCCTTCAACGACGCGCATGCGGCGATGGCCTTTGTCGGCGCCGGCCGGAAGGAATCGCTCGCGCGCGTGATCGAGGCGCAGAAGCGAGGCGATGCAGCGGGACGACGACAACGCGATGTTCACGCGCAAGGTCGGCCATCCGGTCGTGCTGGCGATCAAGGCCTTCGGCGACGGCAAATACAACGACACGCTTTGGCGGCTGCGCGAGGTGCGCAACATCGCGCACCGCTTCGGCGGCAGCCATGCCCAGCGCGACGTGATCGACCTTACGCTGATCGAGGCCGCGCTGCGGTCGGGGCAGCAATCGGTCGCGACCGCGCTGGTTTCCGAACGCCTTGCCACGCGGCCGAAAAGCCCGCTGGCGCGGCTGTTCGTGAAGCGGGCCGCGGAGATGAAGACGGCGGCCTGACTAACCGTCGTACTCGATATCGTCGCGATAGACGTCGTACGCCGCCTTGTACTCCATCACGCGCGCGACGTCGGCGATGAAGGCCTCGTCGTAGCCGGCGCGGCGCAGGAGGTGGAAGCCCACCTCCATGCCGGAATTGATGCCGCCGCCCGAAATGACGCGGCCGGAATCGACCACGCGCGCGCGGCTGATCCGGCATTTCGGCGCGATCTCGGCGAGGCGGTCGATCGGCACCTTGCCCATGTTGGAGGCTTCAAGGCGATCCGGCTCCTTGCGGTTGGTCGCGGCCTTGCCGTCGAGCAAGCCCATGCGGCCGTAGATCCACGAGCCGGTGCACACGCTCACCAGCAGCGTCTTCTCCGGCAGCGCCCGGATGAAGGCGTGCAGCCGCCCGTTGTTGGTCTCCTGGCGCAGCCCGAAGCCGCCCGGGATCAGGAACGCATCCATGTCGGGCGCGTCGTTGAAGCCGTAGTTCGGCAGCACGGTGAAGCCGGCCTGCGCCTGCACCGGCCGCAGCGCCTCCGCGACCACGAATGCGTCGAGCTCGGGATCGAAGCGCCGCGCCACCGAGAACACGCCGTGCGGCGCCGCGAAGTCCACGATCTCGGCATCCTTGCAGACATAGATGCCGAGGCGGAAGCCCGCCTTCTTCGGATAGGTGCGATGGACGGTCATGACGCGCTCAGCTCTATCGCCGTCATCCTGAGGCGGAGCGAAGCGAGCCTCGAAGGATGTATGGCAGCCGGGCCGTCGCCCTTCGAGGCCCTCGTTGCGCTCGGGCACCTCAGGGTGACGGAAAGAGGGCGGTGCGGCGTTAGTCTTCCTTGTAGCCGTACTCAGGGATGTTGCCGGTCGCGCCATAATATTTGTACGGCAGGAACTTGCCCGACATCGTGATCTTCACGCGGTCGCCCTTCGGATTGGCGACGCGCTCCATCAGGAAGTCGAAGTCGATCGCCGACATGATGCCGTCGCCGAACTCTTCCTCGATGAGCTGCTTCCACGCCGGCCCGTTGACCATCACCATTTCATAGAAACGATAGATCAGCGGATCGGTCGGCGGCATCGGCGTGCCGGTGCCGCGCATCGGCACCTCATTGAGCAGCGCCTCTTCGCCCTTCGACAGGCCGAACAGCTCCGCCGCCTTGGCGGCCTGCGGCTTGGTCAGCTTCATCTGGCCGAGCAAGGCACCGACGATCAGCGTATCGGAGAAGCCTCCGATCTTTTCGCAGATCATCTTCCACTTCCAGCCCTTCTCGCGCTTGATGTCGAGGATCTTCTCGGTGAGATCGGCACGGTTCATTGTCGGCTCCTTTCCCAGCTGCATGTGCGTGTGACGCGCGACACCGGCCGCGCATCGATTAAATCAATTCATCCGCTCGCGACGGATGGCCGGACGAGGCCCGGCACCGATGATGGCGATGCGACGCGCTCGCCGCGACCGCTAACCGGTACGCCGGGCCGCACCACCGGCACATGCCGGCGGTCGAAAGCGGCGCCGGCCTTGACCTCGTCGCGGATGGTCTTCGAGCGCGTCACCAGGAAGTCGATGATGTGGTTGCGCACGCCGTAATAGAGCGGATGCTTGTGGAAGTCGGTGCGTTTGCGATCCTTCGGCAGCGGGTTCTCGACGATCTCCGCGAACACCGCGTCCGGCCCGTTGCTCATCATCACGATGCGGTCGGCGAGATAGATCGCCTCGTCGACATCGTGGGTGATCATGAACACGGTCTGGCCGGTCTCTATGCAGATGCGGCGTACCTCGTCCTGCAGCGTGCCGCGCGTGAGCGCGTCGAGCGCCGAGAACGGCTCGTCCATCAGCATGATCTTCGGCTCGATCGACAGCGCGCGCGCAATGCCGACGCGCTGCTTCATGCCGCCGGACAGCTCCGCCGGACGCTTGTGCTCGGAGCCGGTGAGGCCGACGAGGTCGATGAATTTCTGCGCCTGCGCCTGCTGGTCGGCCTTCGCCCAATGCCGCCATTTCGACGACACCGCGTAGACGACGTTGCCCATGACGGTGCGCCACGGCAGCAGCGCATGGCTCTGGAAGATGACGGCGCGGTCGATGCTCGGGCCTTCGATCGCCTGGCCGTCGACGATGACGGTGCCTTCCGTCGGCACGTCGAGGCCGGCCAGGATGTTGAGCACGGTGGTCTTGCCGCAACCGGAATGGCCGATGATGCAGGTGAACTCACCGCGCTGCATCGACAGCCAGAGGTCCTCGAACACCGTCGTGGTGCCGCCGCCGGGCGCCGGGAAGCGCTTGGTGATGCCTTCGATGGAGATGAACTTGTCGGTCATTCGCGCCTCACTCCGGGAAGGTGACGAGGCGCGTGAGGCGCGCAAGGATCTGGTCGAGCACCATGCCGACGAGACCGATCAGCAGGATCGCGGTGATCACGTTGGTGATCGAGAGGTTGTTCCACTCGTTCCAGACGAAGTAGCCGATGCCGGTGCCGCCGACGAGCATCTCGGCCGCGACGATCACCAGCCAGGCGATGCCGATGGAAATGCGCATGCCGGTGAGGATGGTCGGCGCCGCCGCCGGCAGGATGATGGTGAAGGCGCGCCGCAGGGTGCCCACTTCGAGCGTGCGCGCGACGTTGAGCCACTCCTTGCGCACCGCCGCGACGCCGAACGCGGTATTGATCATCATCGGCCACACCGAGCAGATGAAGATCACGAAGATCGAGGAGAGGTGCGAATCCTTGATGGTGTAGAGCGCGAGCGGCATCCAGGCGAGCGGCGAGATCGGCTTCAGCACCTGGATGAAGGGATCGAGCGCGCGGCTCATCAGCGGCGACATGCCGATCAGGAAGCCGATCGGGATCGCGAACGCCACGGCGAGGAAATAGCCGATCGCCGACACGCGCGATCGAATAGGCGAGCTGGATGCCGACGCCCTTGTCGTTCGGGCCGCGGTCATAGAACGGCTGCCGCAGGTGCTCCCACAGCTTCGCCGCCACGTCGAGCGGGCCCGGCATCGCCGACGTGCCCTGGGTCGCCGTCTTGCCCATGAGCTTGGCGTATTCCGGGTCCATCTGCGCGACCGGCCCGGAGCCTTGCGTGGCGACGTGCCACGCCAGCATGAATGCGACAAAGATCGCGACCGTCACCACGGCGGCGCGCATGCCGATGGAGAGGTTCATGGCGGCACGCGCTCGCTGCTGCGCCTCTCCCCCTTGTGGGAGAGGCGTCAGGGCGAGGGCGAGGTCCTGGCAAGGTTTCTCGGAAATGCACCCTCACCCATCGTCGGCGACTCGCAGCCTCTCCCCACAAGGGGGAGAGCGAATACAGCGTCATGCGTGAGGCATTCGTAGTTGATGTCGTACGCCCGGCGCGTGCAGCATCGTCTATGCAGTCCTTCTGATCTTGAAGCCCTTGATGTATTCCTCCGGCTTGGCCGGATCGAATGTCTTGCCCATGACCACGAACGACTTGGTGGTCGCGGTCGGCGGCTTGAGGCCGACTTCCTTCATCAGCCGCGTGGTGTCGGTGGCGAGATAGACCTGCTTGGCGACGCCGGCGTAGTCGACGTCGCCCTTGATCTGACCCCAGCGTTTCATCTGGGTCATGATCCAGATCGCGAACGACTCCCAGGGGAACGGATCGAAGTCGACGCGGTTCGGCACCTTCTGCACCTTGCCGAGCCCGTCGGCGAAGGTGCCGGTCAGGATCTGCTCCAGCACCGTGACCGGCTGGTTGATGTAGTTCGGCGGCGCGATCGCCTCGGCGATCTGCTTGCGGTTCTCCGCCTTGCTGGCGAACGCGGTCGCGTCGATGATCGCCTTGAGCAGCGCGGCGTAGGTGTTCGGCATCGTCTTGACGAATTCCTGCGACGCCGCGAACGCGCAGCACGGATGCCCTTCCCAGATTTCCTTCGACAGGATGTGAATGAAGCCGACGCCGTCATAGACGGCGCGCTGGTTCATCGGATCGGGACCGAGGAAGCCGTCGATATTGTCGGCGCGCAGGTTGGCGACCATTTCCGGCGGCGGCACCGCGCGGATCTGGATGTCCTGATCGGGATCGAGGCCGTGCTCCGCCACGTAGTAGCGCAGCAGGTAATTGTGCATCGAATAGTCGAACGGCACCGCGAACTTGAAGCCCTTCCACGACTTCGGATCGCGCTTGTCCTTGTGCTTGACCGACAGCGTGATGGCCTGGCCGTTGATGTTCTCCACCGCCGGCATGGTGTAGGGGATCGGCTTCGAGCCGGCGCCAAGCGTGATCGCGAGCGGCATCGGCGACAGCATGTGCGCGGCGTCGTATTCCTTGTTGATGGTCTTGTCGCGAATGACCGCCCAGCCCGCGGTCTTGATCACTTCGACGTCGAGGCCGTGGCGCTTATAGAAGCCCATCGGCTCCGCCATGATGATCGGCGTGGCGCAGGTGATCGGGATGAAGCCGACCTTGAGGTCCTTCTTCTCGATCGGCCCGCCCTGCGCGAACACCTCGGTCGCAGTCGAGAGCGGGAAGAACTGCGAGATCGCGGCGAGCGCGGTCGAGGCGCCGACGGATTTCAGGAATTCGCGGCGCGCGGCGTCCTGCGGAAAAATCTTTCGCATCACCGCCGAGGCGACGACGCCTTCATAGCGCTTGTCCTCGCTTTCGACGGCCGCGCATTGGAGCTGCGCATCGCGATCGTGATCGCCCTGCGTCGCGTGGCGGCCGCAACTGCATCCGGACCGGTTCAGCCGGCGCTTCGGGTCGAACGGATTGTCGAACGTGGACATCGCACCTCTCCTGCAAACCGTGGCTTTGCGCAGAGGTAATGAGCAACAACCGTGCCATTGCGTCCGGAACGGCTTGGCGGCGATGCCGCAGCAGGTTTTGGCGCGATTTCTGCTTAGGGGGCGCAGAGGCGCATTACGAGATGTCGTGATGCGCGACAGTTCGTGGTGAATATTACGAACTTTCGTAGGGATTCCGCTTGTCATGGCCACCAACGGCAAACCGGCGAATGATGACAAAATGAGCAAAAAGGCTCCTGGAATCGCCTTCGATTTCAGCAGCGAGGCGATGAACCAGTTGATCCTGCGCGCCGCCGGCGAAGGCATCTACGGGGTCAACGCGGAGGGCAAAACCACCTTCGTCAATCCGGCGGCGGCGCGCATGCTGGGATGGAAAGCCGAGGAACTGGTGGGCCACGATATGCATTCGATCGTGCACCACACCCGGCCCGACGGATCGCACTATCCCGAACACGACTGCCCGATCTACGCCGCGTTCCGTGACGGCGCCGTGCATCAGGTCGACACCGAAGTGTTCTGGCGCAAGGACGGCACGTCGTTCTGGGTCGAATACACCTCGACGCCGATCCGCGACCGCGGCCACGTCGTCGGCGCGGTGATCGTGTTCCGCGACATCACGCAGCGGCGCGAGGCCGACGAGAAGCTGCGCGCCGCGCACGAGGAGGTCGATCGCCTGCGCGAGCGCCTGGAGCTCGAGAACGCCTATCTGCAGGAAGAGATCCGGATCGAAGGCAACCACCACGGCATCGTCGGGCGCAGCGCCGCGATCCAGAAAATCCTGCGCCAGGTCGAGCTGGTGGCGCCGACCGACGCCACTGTGCTGATCACCGGCGAGTCCGGCACCGGCAAGGAGCTGATCGCGCGCGCCATCCATGATGCGAGCAAGCGCAGCCGGCGGCCGCTGATCCGCGTCAATTGCGCGACCATCCCGCGCGAGCTGTTCGAGAGCGAGTTCTTCGGGCATGCCAAGGGAGCGTTCGCCGGCGCGCGTGCGCGACGGCGTCGGACGGTTCGAACTGGCCGACGGCGGAACGTTGTTCCTCGATGAAGTCGCCGACATGCCCATTGAGCTGCAGGGAAAGCTCTTGCGCGTGCTGGAGGAGAACAATTTCGAGCGCGTCGGTGAGGAACAGACCCGCACCGTCGACGTGCGCGTGATCGCGGCGACCAACCGCGACCTCAAGCAGGAGGTGCGGCGCGGGCGGTTCCGCGAGGATCTGTTTTTCCGGCTCGACGTGT